>CAIYQO010000050.1 GCA_903928345.1 uncultured bacterium
AACCAGGCACACGGTGAACTTACATTGACGCATATGGGGGCGGGGGGTGGGGTCGTACGGGAGAGCCGTGGATGCAATAAAAACGGCCTGTGCGCGAGTACGTATCTCACGCACAAACCATCTCTATTCTCGCGCACGGCTCATACATTCGCGGCTCGCGGGTACGCTCGCCCTCCCAAGGCGCCTTCTCGCGGCATGTTCACCCTCCCTATATCACCTCCAGCGCATCCCGATCACCCAGTGCGGGGAAGGCGGCGTGGGGGTCGGCCTGGTACCAGTAGGCCACCGAGGCGATGTCGTCCTGCAGGGGCAGGTAGCGGCCTTCGTTGCGCCAGCCGATGGCCTGCATGGTGACGCGCAGGTCGGTGTCGAAGCGGATGGGGTCCATAATGTGGAAGCGGTACAGCCCGTGACGGTTGCCCGCCTCCCCGTTGCTGTTGCCCAGCGGGTAGCCCAGGAAGGGTGCGCTGTAGGTCTGCCCGAAGCACCACGCGCCGCCGAAGTAATCCTCGGTGCCGGTGCCGCAGATGGTCGGGTAATCGCCGTCGCCGTCGAGGAAGAGCTTGATCTCCCCCTCGCCCCACCAACCGGTGTTATTCTGCTGCCACGCCATGTAGGTGCCCACGTACTGCCCCTTGCCGCGCACGCCGTCGAGGATGGTGTAGTCCGCGCCGTAGGGCAGCGGATTGGTGCGGCGGAACTGCGCGTGAAAGTATGCCTCGTCGTCGTCCACCGCGGTCAGCGCGTAATTGATGGCGTAGAAGAAGCCGTTCTGCACTTCCGGCGCGCGGTTTTCCACCGTGATGCGCGCGCGCCGGCGGAACGGCATCGGGAAGAAGCAGTTCAGCGCCCCACTCGGGTTCACGTTGATCGGCAGCGCGAGCACGTTGGCGCGCGTGCGCCAGCCGTTGCAGAAGAAGTCGCCCAGCGGCGCCTCCACACTCGGGGTCTCCTCGTCGTCCCAGTACATGCGCAGGATCAGGTCACGGAAGCGCTTCTCCTCCACGGTGATCCAGAGGTGCTGGATGCACCCGGGACCGTCCACGTCCATCAAGGTCGTCACCGACTCGGCGGGCAGGGTGATGCACGGGCGCACCTTCCACCCGCGCCCCAGGTCGCGCGCGCAGGGGTTGGCGCCGTCCCACACCTGCCCGAGCCGCGCCACTTCCGCCTGCGGCGCCGCGCTCACCTCGGCCATACCGCCGCACCCCTTCTCGCCGTAGACGTTCTCCGCGGTAATCGACCGCGTCTTGGCATCAGACAACTTGCTGATATTCCCCAGGCCCATGCCCAGACCGTTGAAGAGTGCCATGGAAGGTTCCTTTCGCGGGAGATTGATACCGTTTGGGTCGTACCCTTACCGATGTCATCGAGGGATTAGTACGACGTCAAGTAAGCCTTTTCGCGCCACTAAACGGAATCCCTGCCGGGTACGAGGCGGAGAAGCCCCGGGTTATCCGTCCTTATTGGGCGCAAGCTTACGGCGCAATGGCCGGAATTCCTCACATCCCCGCGCGCTTGCACGCTATGAGCGCCACCCGTGTGCGGCGGGGCGCCGTAGAATGCCGTCGGTGAACACGACAAGAGAGGAAACGCGACGCGTCGCGGTGGTGGTGGCGCATCCGGATGACGAGACGCTGTGGGCCGGCGGCACGTTGCTGCTGCATCCGGCGTGGCAGCTAACCATCGTCTCGCTCTGTCGCGCAAGCGATCCTGACCGCGCCCCGCGCTTCGGGCGCGCTTGCACCGCGCTGAACGCCCACGGGATCATGGCGGATCTGGACGACGGCCCCGACCAGCGCCCACTCGGCGCCGGACTGGTGGGCGGCAAACTACTGGCGCTGCTGGGCGTGCCCGACTTCGACCTGCTCATCACGCACGGGGGGCGCGGCGAATACACCCGCCACCGCCGCCACGAGGAGGTGGGGCGCGCAGTCGCCCTGCTGGTCAAGCGCGGCATCTGGAGCACCGGGGAACTGTGGCGCTTCGCCTACACCGACGATGCGCGCGCCATCCTCCCCCACCCGCGCCCCGGCGCCAACCTGCACGTGACGCTGCCGCCGGCGGTGCTGGCGGAGAAGACGCGGCTGATTCGGGAGGTTTACGGGTTTGCCGCCGAGAGTTGGGAGGCGCGCGCCGTGCCCGCGGTGGAAGCCTTCATTCGCATTCGAGTAAAGGACAACACATGAAGATCCTGTTGTTGTATGAATATCCCCCGGTGCCGGCGGGGCTCTCCACCCAGGGCGACCTGCTCTTTCGCGGGCTGCGCGAGCTGGGCGTGGAGGCGCACGCGGCGCATCTGGAGTCGAACCTGGAGAAGGAATGGTACTACCGCACCTTCGCGCCGGACTATGCCATCGGAGTGGGCTACTGGGGCTACGCCCCGAACATCATCCTGCACCCGCAGCGCTTCGGCGTGCAGCCGGTGCCGTGGCTGGTGGCGGACGGCTACATCGCGAACTACATGGAGCAGCTCAACAGCCTGCCGCTGATCTTCCTCACCTCGACCTGGGTGCGGGAGGTATACCTGCGCGACGGCGTGCGCCCTGACGGGTTGGAGGTGCTGCCGGTGGGCATCGACACCACGCAATTCGTGCCACGCGCCCACGACGACCCGCAGGTGCGCGTAGTGCGCGAGGCGCTGGGCATCGCCCCCGACGAGTTAATGCTGCTCACCATCGGCGGCGACGCCGCGTCCAAAGGCGCGCGGGAGGTGATGCAGGCGCTGGCGCGCCTTGGGAACGACGTGCCCCCGTGGAAATACGTCTGCAAAGTGTGGCCGCAGGCGCGCACGGTGACGCAGAACCAGTCCGACCGCCAGCTTGCCGAGCAGTTGGGCATCTCCGACCGGCTGATCCTGGCGACCAACACCATCTCGCGCAACTTCGTGCCGTACCTGCTCGCCGCGTGCGATGTCTATGTCGGCCCGTCGCGGTTGGAGGGTTTCGGTATGCCGCACATCGAGGCCAACGCCTGCGCGCGCCCGGTGCTCGCCATCGACGCCATGGCCTTCCGCGACACGCTGGTGCACGAGGAGACGGCGCTGCTGGCGGCGGTGGCGGAGGAGCACCGCATCACCGAGACAATCCTCGGCGTGGAGGCGGGGTTCCCCGATGATCGGCGCGTGGTCTTCCCGCAGCCGCGCATCGTGGACTACCGCGCCGACGTGGCGGATATCGCCGCCCACCTGGGCCGCCTGCTCACCGACCCGGCGCTGCGCGCGCGGCTGGGCGAGGCCGGCCGCGCCCGCGTGACGGCGCGCTTCGACTACCGCGTGGTGGCTGCCCGCTGCATGGAATTGTTAACCCAACGCGTGCCCGGGGTATCCCAATTGCGGCCCACGGACCGCCCCCGCGTGCCGCAACCCGGATGACGGAGGGGGAAATGGGAGCATGGGGGAGTGGGAGAGAGGGAGAAGCGTGAAGCGTCATTATAAGCTGCTATCATAAGAAGTAACCGATCTTCCTCTCATCAAGCTCCCTTTCCCCCACTCTCCCATTCCCCCATCCTTCCGGAACGACCACGCCGGGTTCGCGGTCACACGACGGTCGCGTAAGCCGGAAAGGGGGGAGCCATGATGGAACCCGCCCTGGCCGCGCGTGTCACGGAGGCAAAGGCGGCGGCGCTGGAGGTGTTGCTGCATAACCTGAACGGGATGCACGGGTTGCCGCGCACGGCGGGATGGGGATATCCCGAGCCGTATACACGTGACCTGATGCTTTCCGCGTTGGGCATGCTGGTCTCGGAGGACGCGCGACTGGTGGACGCCGTGCGCCGCACGCTGGAAGCGCTGGCGGAGCATATGACCCCGCTGGGGCATATCGCGTCCCTCGCGCACGACCCCAATGACCTGGGGGCCAGCGACACCACGCCGCTCTTCCTTATCGGGCTGGCGCTGTATCGGCAGGCGAGCGGCAAACCGGACTTCCTGGAAGAGGCCGCCCAGCGCGCGCTGACCTGGATGGACTACCAGAGCCCGAGCAACGAGGTGATGGTCGGCCAACTGCCGACCAGCGACTGGCGCGACGAGCAGTGGGTGCTCGGGTACGGGCTCTACGTGAACACGCTGGTCTACACCTACCTGCTGCAATACGGCGAGGCGCGCAAGGCGCAGCGGCTGCGCAACCTGGCCCGGCACTTCATTATCAAAGGCGGGGTGCTGCAGCGCCACGTGCACGAAGGGTTGGTGGTGCCGTACAAGCCGTACTACGCGCTGTGGTCGTACAAAGTCTTCAACAGCGAGCGCTTCGACCTGCTCGGTAACAGCCTGGCGATCCTCTCCGGCCTCGTGTCCGCCAAGCGTGCCCACGCGCTGGTGACGTGGATCGAGGAGGAGTGCGATGCCATGCGCGCGCAGGGCGAGCTGGCAGTAGCGCTGCCGCCGAACCTCTTCCCCTTCATCCTGCCCGACCACCCCGACTGGCACCCGCGCTACGCCGAACACAACCGGCCCGGCGAGTATCACAATGGCGGCGTGTGGCCTTTCATCTGCGCGCTGTACGTCAGCGCCGTCCTCGCCGCCGGCCACCCGCGCCTCGCCGAACGCAAGCTGGGCGCCCTCACCGACCTGATGCGCCCCGCCGCCGACCCCACCCTCGCCTTCGGCTTCAACGAGTGGATCAAAGCCCAGGACGGCACCCCGCGCGGCAACGACTGGCAAACCTGGTCCGCCGCGCTCTACCTCTACACCGCCACCTGCGTGGAGAAGGGCGAAACGCTCTTCTTCCAAAAGCTGCGGGAGGAGGCGTGGCACGAGGACAAGGCGGCGTAATACGCTATTTCGCTTCACCTTCGCCACGAGGACGCGCCAGGTGCGGTTCGATTGGCGTCGCGTTGAACACCACCGTACCGCCGGCCTGCTCCTCGACGGCGAGTAGGGCGCGCAACTGCAGCAGCGACGGGTTATTGTCGAGCATCTTCGCCGCGTTCGCCAGGTTGCGCAGCGCTGCGCTCTCGCCACGCGCTTTTTCCAGCGCCGCCAGCCCTTCCTGGCGCGCCTCGACCACGCGAGCGAAGATGCGCTTCAAATCGCCCGGAAAGGTGATGTCTTTCACATGGATGGCCTGCACTTGCAGCCCCAGCGCCTCCGCCTCAGCCGTTGAGAGCGCCAGCAACTGCTCGTCGATCTGCTGCCGGTTTGTCAGCACGTCCTCAATGGGCATGGCGCAGATAACAGCCCGCAGGTGTATCTGGATGAGTACGTGCAGCGCGTCCAGGTAGTTCTGCGTACTCAAAATTGCACGATGCGGATCAGTAATAACATAGCGCACCGCCAGACTGACTTTCAGACCGACGTGATCGGCACTGAGGATTTCCTGACCGCTGATTGACACGGTGGTCGGGCGTACGTCGAGTTTGGTGACCGTCGAGAGAAATGGCACATACCAGTGCATGCCGGGAGGGAGAATTCGCTTGAAAAGGCCATTCCGGTATTGTACGCCGCGTTCGCTTTCGTTGATGACGATCCGTCGGCATGCCATATAGATAAGGATCGCACCGACAATTACAACCAGATAGGTATAGAACACGTTCATATTGATCGCTCCTTGTCGTGCGGGGGGCCTGCTTCGAAGCGCCACCAGTCGACAGCGGAGGTGTGAACCTGCAGAGCCGCGACATGGTTGCCCGAAGGCCGGCGCTTCGAAGCAGCACCCGTTGGGAGTTGCACCCGGTTATACTCGCACACGGCACAACACGCAACCCCGGAACGCGACGCGTCCGGTTCTCTTTACCGCGCGCAAGCTAACGATACCACGCGACCTATCGCCTGTAAAGTTAAAGGACACATTTGTGATACAAACAGGTATTCTCCCTACCCGCAGCGAAATATCTTCCCATGCCACGCATCATCGTGCATATCGATATGGATGCCTTCTTCGCGTCGATCGAGGTGTTGGATTACCCCGAGCTGCGCGGGAAGCCGGTGATTGTGGGCGGGCCGGCGGTGCGCGGGGTGGTGTCGGCGGCGTCGTATGAGGCGCGGGCGTTCGGCGTGCACTCGGCCATGCCGATGGGCGAGGCGCTGCGCCGCTGCCCGCAGGCGGTGGTGATGCCCGTGCGCGGCGGGCGCTACCACGACATGTCGCGGCACATCATGACGCTGCTGGCGCCGCACACGCCGCTGCTGGAGCAGATGTCGGTGGACGAGGCGTATCTTGACCTGACCCACTGGCTGCCCGCGGGGGCGACGGGCGCATCGGTGGCGGCGGAGATTCAGACGACCATCGCGCGCGAGACGGGCCTTGGGTGCTCGCTGGGCGTGGCGACGGGCAAGGCCATCGCCAAGATGGCGTCCGACTTACGCAAGCCCCGCGGCCTGGTGGTGGTGCCGCCGGGCGAGGAGGCGGCCTTCCTGGCGCCGCTGGAGATCGGCAAATTGCGCGGCGTGGGGGCGGCCACCGAGCGGAAATTGCGCGCGCTGGGGGTGCACACCATCGGCGATTTGGCGCGCTTGCCCGCGACGCGGCTGGGCGGGCAGTTCGGCGTGGTCGGCCCCGAGCTGCTGGCGCTGGCGCAGGGGCGAGACGACAGTCCGGTGGTGCCGGAGCGGCAGGCCAAATCCATCGGCCGCGAGACGACCTACTGGACCGATGTCACCGAGCGCGCCGTACTGGAACGCACGCTGCTCGCCCTCACCGACGACGTGGCCGAGAGCCTGCGCCGCCACGACTTTCTGGCCCGCGGCGTCACGTTGAAGCTGCGCGACGACGCCTTCCGCACCATCACGCGCAGCACCACGCTGCCCGAACCGAGCGACGTGACGGAGGCGCTTTATGCCGCCGCCCGTGCCCTCCTCACCGCCGCCCGCTGGCACCGCCCCACCCGCCTCATCGGCGTCACCGCTGGCCCCCTGCAACCCGCCGCCGACCGCCAGTTCAACCTCTTTGCGGAAGACGACGACAAAAAACGCAAAGTCGCCGGCGCCATCGACGCCATCAAAGCCCGCTTCGGCAACGACGCCATCACCCGGGCACGATTGGCGAAAAAGGAGTAGACCCTCGGCAAAGTCGGGACAATCAATGCAATGCGGTATTGCCCTCCGTGGCGACCGCACCATCCCAGGATGAAAATCACCGCATCCTGCGGCGATTTTCATAGGAGCCACCACTTTTCCGAGTTCCGCTGCCAGGAACGCCGACGAGGTGGAGAAAAGTGGTGGCAGTCCCGACTTTGCGTTGCACCTGTGCCGCGTCCGTGGTACGCTTGTGGGCGAGGGGGCGGTATGACGGACACCTATTTCGAGCGCATTGAGCACACGGCGGACCTGGCGATTCGGGTGTGGGGGGACGACCTGCCGGGGATGTTCGTCAACGCCGCGCGGGCACTCTTCGCGCTGATGTCGGAGGCGCCGCCGACGGTGCTGCACGAGCGGCGGGTGGTGGTGGAGTCGGTGGACACCCAGGCGCTGCTCGTCGACTGGCTCAACGAATTGATCTGCCTGTCCGAGGTGGAGCACGAAGTCTACACCGACTTCGCCATTGAGGAACTCACCACCGAGCGCCTCACCGCCCGCCTCCGCGGCGGCCCCGCCGCAAAAACGCGCACCATTAAAGCTGCCACCTTCCACGACCTGCACGTCGAACGCACCGAACGCGGCGTGGAGGCACGGTTGGTCTTCGACGTGTAGACTGTCTGAACCGGGATTTGGGGGGATTGAAGGATTTCCATGATGGGAGAACGCTTGAACCATCTCAACAAATCCCTCCCATCCTCTTCATCCCTGTGAATTATCCCCCCGCCAGTTATCCGACCCTTCACAAGCCTCAAAACGTTCCCCCATCAAGAAAATCCCCTAATCCCCCCAAATCCCAGTTCAGACAAAACAGTCGGTTGACACGCCCCCCGGCGCACGGTATGCTGCACCGGCACATTTTTGAGCGAGGTGAACCGTATGGAGCAGGTGTATCCGGGCGTGTGGAAGGTGACGTTGGGGCAGCCGGAGGCGTTGACGCCGGTGGGGTTGCGGCATCATGCGCCGCTGGGCGGGGGCGAAGCGGCGGCGTGCCCGCTGCCGGCAGAGGCGATCAGCGGCAAGGCCACCGCGCGCGGGTATGTCGTCACGCTGCCGCTGGCGGCGGAGGAGCAGTGCTACGGCCTCGGCTTGCAGCTCCTCTCCTTCAACCAGCGCGGGTTGAAGAAGACGCTGCGCGTAAACAGCGACCCGCGCGCCGACCTGGGCGATTCCCACGCGCCGGTGCCCTTCTTCGCCAGCACGCACGGCTACGGCGTGTTGATCGACACCGCGCGCTACGCCACCTTCTACTTCGGCCAGGCCACCCCGCTCGCCGCGGCGGCGAAGGCGAAAAAGGGCGACCTGGCGCAGCAGATCACCGGCTCCGCGGAGACGATGTACGCCTCACACACCGTCTCCGCCGAGGGGCACGTCTACGTGGAGGTGCCCACGGCGGCCGGCGTGGACGTGTATATCTTCGCCGGGCCGACTATGGTCGACGCGGTGGCACGCTACAACCGCTTCTCCGGGGGCGGCTGCCTGCCGCCGCGCTGGGGGCTGGGCGTGTGGTACCGCCCGCGGCTGGACTATGACGAAACGCAAACCACGGCGCTGGCGGACGCCTTCCACGCCGACGGCATCCCCTGTGACGTGATGGGCCTGGAGCCGGGCTGGCAGACGCACACCTATAGCTGCACCTACGTGTGGAGCGACAAGTTCCCCGACCCGCGGCGGCTCATCACGGCGATGCAAGCGCGCGGGATACACCTCAACCTGTGGCAGCACGTCTTCATTCACCCCGACTCGCCGCTGTATACGCCGATGCTCCCCTACGCGGGCGATTTTACCGTGTGGGGCGGCATCGTGCCCGACCTGACCATCCCCGCCGCGCGCCACACCTTCGCCGCCTTCCAGGACCAGGAACACGTGGCGCTGGGTGTGTCCGGTTATAAACTGGACGAGTGCGACAGCTCCGACTACATCAAGCCACAGTGGTCCTTCCCGGAGATCGAGCAGTTCCCCTCCGGCCTCGACGGCGAACAGTACCACTCGCTGCTGGGCCTCAACTACCAGGAGACGGTCAACAGCATCTTCCGCGCCCACGGCAAACGCACTTACAACGCGGTGCGCTCGTCGCACGCGCTGGCAGCGCCCTACCCCTTCGTGCTCTACAGCGACCTCTACGACCACCGCGACTTCCTGCGCGGGGTGGTCAACATGGGCTTCAGCGGGCTGCTCTGGTGCCCGGAGGTGCGCGACGCCAAGTCGGAGGAGGACTTGCTGCGGCGCATTCAGGCGGTGGTCTTCTCCCCGCAGGCGCTCATCAACGCGTGGTACATCAAAAACGCGCCGTGGAAGCAGTGGCGCACCGAGGACAACAACAACGACCAGTTCCTCGCGGATGCCGACGCCCTCACCGCCACCGTACGCGGCCTCTTCGAGCTACGCATGGCGCTGGTGCCCTACCTCTACGCCGCCTTCGCGCGCTACGCGCAAAGCGGCACGCCGCCCTTCCGTGCGCTGGTGCTCGACTACCCCGACGACCCGGAGACGTATGCCGTGGACGACGCCTGGCTGGTTGGCGACCGCCTGCTCGTCGCCCCGGTAACTGCCGGGCAGACAACGCGCGAGGTGTACCTGCCCCACGGCACCTGGCAGGACTTCGACACCGGCGCGGTCTATGCCGGCGGGCAGAAGCACACCCTCGACGTGCCGGTGACGAAGATCCCCGTCTTCGTGAAAGCCGGCAGCATCCTCCCGCTCGCCCACCCCACCCTGCACGCCGCCGACCCGGCCGCGCTCAACCTCACCGTACGCGTCTACGGCGACGGCAGCCTGCCCTGCACCCTCTTCGAAGACGACCCTGAGACGTACGCCTTCGAAACGGGGGCCTACAACACGGCAGAGATCCGCTGGGACGGCGAAAAAGCGCTCCTCACCCGCACCGGCACGACGGCGTGCCCGGGGTATACGGTTGCGAGGTGGGAGAAGAAGTAGAGAACGGAAGCGGCAACCGCGGGAGGGCGAAACTCCACCGAGCCGTGGGTGTGGCCCCCCGCGCTTGAGAGAAAAGATGGCCTGGGCGTGTGCATACGTGCAGGCCGTCTGTCGTAGCGCGAACTCGGCTGCCTCGCGCGACCCCACCCCTGCCCCTCCCCCAGGCGCCTCGCATGACTCGGCTGGGAGAGGGGGGTGACGGTGTGAAAAAACGATTACGGCCTGCAGAATACACAGCAGACGCGCATCATTCTCTCTCGCACCTTCCCCGCGGTGCACCCCTCTCCCAGCCGAGTCGTGCGAGGCGACCGGGGGAGGGGCGGGGGGTGGGGTCGTGCGGGAGGGTCGGGTTCGAAATGAGGAGACGGCCTGTATGTATGAACTGGTCACACGTGCAGGCCGTCTCTTATTACCTTCGCGCGGATCGAGGGAGTCGGCCTTTATGGGAAGTGTTACCTAGTGGACTTTCGCACTTTTCCTCTCGCGTCTCGGCCTTGCCTCTGTCCCCGGAGCAACGGCCCGTTATGAAAGGAACCATGGCGGGCTGACCTGAAGTAGATTGTATCTTACCCCACCCCCTTCAGGGATACCGCCATG
>CAIYQO010000051.1 GCA_903928345.1 uncultured bacterium
CCTGAACACAGCCGGGCACCAACCGAGCGACAGCCCCCACACGGAGCGGACGCAGGACCCACTATCGCTGGCGGGAGGAAGACCGAGCGCTCGCGGCGAAATTATCAAAACTTCAGGTAATATAAGGGCGGTATATTGTGTCAGGAGGTTCCCTCATATGCGAAAAGGTTTTACCCTGATCGAACTCCTCGTCGTGATCGCGATCATAGCGATCCTTGCCGCCATCCTCTTCCCCGTCTTCGCGAAGGCCCGCGAGAAGGCGCGCCAAACCTCGTGCCTGAACAACCAGAAGCAGATCCTCACCGCCGTGATGATCGTAGCGCAGGACAACAACGAGATGATCCCCAGCAGCGACACCTTCTGGGGCGCCCTCAACCTGGACAAGGGCGTGCTCATCTGCCCCACCGCCGGCACCAAGATCAAAAACGGGTACAACGCCAACGGCACTTTCTGCGGGCTGGCCCTCGGCGAAGTGCTGAACCCGCAGAACAAAGTGCTGGTGTTCGACGGCAAGAACGCCACCAACATCGCCACGGCGAAGACGGACATCGACTACCGCCACGGCACGTCGCAGACCATCGGCGCCTTCATGGACGGCCATGCGGAGATCACCGCCGACCTGGGCGAGCTATATGACAGCAGTATCCACGAATGGATTCGCTATAACTTTGAAGACGGCACCCTCGGCCCCTTCGGCGCGAATGCCAACCTGAGCAATATCACGCTCCCGGGCGGCAACCACGTGGTGAAAAGCGTGGCCACCAACGTAGAAGTCTATGCCGGGTTCACCTGGAGCATCAACACGGCCACGGCGGCCCAGGTGGCGTATCTGAAGCGCGTCGAGAATGCGTATTACCAACAGCCGGGCATCTTCGGGATCGAATACGACGTGCAGCGCGTGCAAGCGTCCACCGTGTCCGGCAACAACGGCGGCCCCTTCGCCAACTACGAATTCTTCGCCCCGTCGATTGCCGGCAGCTCCAAGGATAACTTCCTGAACGACTTCAACGTCTGCAGCTCCGGCAACACCGCGTATGCCAATTCGCTCACCAGCGGCACCCTCGTGACGATGGACAGCGCGACGTTATATACCACCCCCACCGGCACGCAGCTCCGGCCCTTCCGGCCGCTCGGTACGAACACAGGCACGGGATATGTGAGCGCGCCGGCCCCGCAGTCCACGTTGACGAACTTCCAGTTCAGCTTCACCATCAGCAATAAGAACTATACAACGGGCACCGAAATCTGCTACTACGACAACCTGGTGTTTTACGAAAAGATCCGCTAATACAGCGCACGTTGCGCGCACAAATACGGACGCGCCGCCGACCAATGCGGCGCGTCCGCTGTATTGACAGGGGGGCAAACCGGGTGTAGAGTAATCGATATCCTTCTTCAGGAGGCCTACGAATGCGCAAAGGGTTTACGCTTATTGAACTCCTGGTCGTGATCGCCATAATAGCGATCCTCGCGGCCATCCTCTTTCCCGTGTTTGCCAAAGCGCGCGAAAAGGCGCGGCAAACCGCTTGTCTGAACAACGAGAAGCAGATCATCACCGCGACGATGATCTATGTGCAGGATCACGACGAGTTGATGCCCACCGCCGCGAGTTTCTGGGGCGCGCTCAGTCTGGACAAAGGCGTGCTGATCTGCCCCACCAAGGGCACCAAGACCGCCAATGGGTACTTTTATAACGGCGGCGACGACAACGGCGGCTTCCACATCGCCAGCAAAGCCCTTGGCCAGATCACCAGCCCGGAAACGAATATGCTGGTCGCTGACGGCAACCTGAACACCATCCCCAACGGCTACGCCAGCGCGTCGGGCACCGGGCTCCTGGGCAACGGCCATACCATGAACGACGTACTCGATGTCACCCGCCACACCGGCGGCCTCATCATCGGCTATGTCGATGGGCACGCGGCTTACACCAACAAGAGCGCCGACATCAACAGCGCGTTCTACGGCGGCGGTACGCTGCCGAAATACGTCGTCGGTACCAATAATGTCGCCTATGTGTGGTGGGAAGACGGCTGGGGCAGCGGCCCCGGCTGGGGCGCCCAGGAAGTCACTTCCGTCTCCGGCTCGATGCCGATTACCGGTACCTCCTGTTTACAGTTGCCCGCAGGCAACCAGAAGTTCGAGTGGAGCGGTGGTTATGACTGGGCGTCCGGCGCAGGGATGGTCTGCCGCGGCTGGTACTATGTCCCCGCCGGCACTGCCGCCACCAACTTGTGTATTTGTTGGTCGCCCACGGCCGGCAACGATGGCAAAACCTATGGCGGTATGATCGGTGCCGCGCCGGTGCCTACGACGATCGTGTATGACGCCAGCGCCCATGTCTTCAACACCGGGATCGCGCTGCAGACGGGCGACTGGTACCAGTTCACCCTGACCTACCCGAACATCGGCAACCCCACGTCGCCCTTCCATGGCTATCGCTTCTGGCCGCAGTATAACGGCTCGGGCAATATCTACCTGGATGGCGTCCGTATCGAACCGCTGTAAACGCACACGCACCTGAACAACGCGCGCCGTCCGGCTGTCCGGGCGGCGCGCGGCGTTTGGTGGTATTTCAAAATTGTTACAGCGGTGAGTGCCTTGTCAGGAACCCGAGCGCCCGTGAAATACGCTGGTAAACGCTTGACACCACAGCTAGGCTGGCGTATAGTTAAAAATATCTTTCTCGGAGGTGATACATGCGCAAAGGTTTTACGCTCATCGAGTTATTGGTCGTAATCGCTATTATCGCGATCCTCGCGGCCATCCTCTTCCCTGTGTTCGCCAAGGCACGTGAAAAGGCGCGCCAAACCGCTTGTCTGAACAACCAGAAACAGATCATCACCGCCACGATGATCTACGTGCAGGACCACGATGAACAATTCCCCTCTGCCGCCAACTTTTGGGGCGCGCTCAGTCTGGACAAAGGCGTGCTGATCTGCCCTACCAAGGGCACCAAGACCGCGAACGCCTACTTCTTCAATGGCGGCGACGACAACAACGGCTTCCATATCGCCAGCAAATCCCTTGGCGATATCAAAAATCCTGAGCAAACCATGCTGGTTGCGGACGGCAATCAGAACTATATCCCCACCGGGTGGGCCAGCGCCATCCCCAATACCTCAATGCTGGGCGGGGGGCACGCGGTCACGGATTGCGTCGACACCACCCGCCACGGCAACTCCTTAATCATCGGATACATCGACGGGCACGCCGCGATGCTCCAGCCGAACGCCTCCTCACCCTGGGACCTGAATACCGCGTTTTATGCCGGCACCGGGAACCTGCCCATTTATACCACCGGCGGCAACATCCAGTTGACCTTCTGGGATGATACCTCCCTGTGGGGCGGGAACTACATGAGCGGCAACTCGGTGTATGCGACGACGGTTCCCGGCTCCATGCCGTTGACCGGCTCCGGCTGCCTGCAGCTCAACTCCGGGCATACCGGCGCCAACGAATACGAGAACTACTTCAGTGGTTCCTGGTCGAGCGACACCGTAGTACTGCGCGGCTGGTACTATGTCCCGACGGGCGTCACCGTGACCTCGCTGGTCATCGGGTTATCCCCCGATGGCGGCAAATGTGATGGTGCGACGCTGGGTGCCGCCTATACCGGCCAGGTTGGCAATGCGGGCGCCGGCGCGAACCAGAATCTCACCACCGTGCCCACGACCTTTGTGACCGGCAACTGGACGCAGTTCACGCTGACCCGCGCCCAGATGAACTACAATGGGACAGGCGCGATCCCCACCACAACCCTGTATCGCTTCTGGCCGGCGCTGAATGCCACCGGCGCCATCTATCTGGATGGTCTGCGCTTAGAAAACCAATAAACCCCTTGCCCAAACGCGACCTCTGCGCGCCGTCCGGCTGTCCGGGCGGCGCGCGGCGTTTGGTGGCGCGCCGGACACTCGCCCGCCCCGCCGGGGGGAACGCTTGACGTGGAGGGCGCGCGCATGGAACTCGTAGAGCGGCTGGCGGTGTCCAGCATCACCTTTCGCGACGAGCCGCTGGCGACGGCGGCGGCCCGCGTGCGGCGGCTGGGGTTCACCCGCCTGGACCTGACGGCGATTCGCCACTATTGCGACCACGTCGACCCGCTGCTGGTGGATGTCGGCGAGGAGGAATGCGCCCGCGTGCGCGCGCTGCTGGACGCCGCGGGGCTGCAGACGGTCAGCCTGACCGGCTACCCTGCCAACCCGCTGGCGCGCGACCTGAACGGCGACGATTGGGCGGAGGGGATGGACGCTTACGTGCGGCTGGGCATCGCGCTGGGGGCGGAGACGCTGGTGCTGCCGCCCGGGCATCCCGCCCCGGCCGCTGACCGCTGGCGCGGCACCGCCGAACGCGCGCTGCCCTGGCAGCGGGAGGCGGTGCGGCGCGCCCAGGCCGGGCACCTGACCCCCGCCTTCGCGCTGCAATCGGACTCCCTGCTGCGCACCGCCGCGGAAGGGGCGGTCTTCCTGCCGCTGCTCAAGCTGCCCGGTGCCGGACTGGCGGTGGACCCGGCGCACCTGGCCGCCGTGAACGACGACCCCGTCGACGCCTTGCGTGCGCTGGGCGACACCGTGGCCTTCGTGGTGCTGCGCGACACCGACCGCTACGATTACAACCTGCCCCCCGGCGACGGCGAGCTGGACTACCCCGCCATTCTCGCCGCGCTGGAGGCGATCCGCTACGCCGGCCCACTGGTACTCGCCGTGGACGACGTCTCCCTGCCCCCCGAAGAACGCGAAGCCCGCCTGCAGCAAGGCCGCGCGTATCTGGAGGGGTATGCACAGCGGAAGGCGGCGTAACGCGTGCTCGTAATCGTAATCGTGCTCGTAATCGGATGCGCCAAGCTCGAAGAAAACGTTTCGATTACGAGCACGAGCACGAGTTACGATCGTGGGCGCGACACCCATCCATTCCCGCGTTCGTAGAAGCGGTAGAGCCATTCCGTCGCGCGGGTGATGCCGATGCGTGGGGCGGCGACGATGGCGTCTTCGGGCACGGGCGTGCCCTGCACCAGGCGCAGCGGTGGCAGGCTAAGGTCGTGGCCGTTGAGCGCGGTGCCGATGCTCAGCGCCTGGGTGAGCTTGCCGGGGCCGTTAGTGAGGTTGCGCGGATCGACGGGGCGGGCGTGCAGCATCTCCCCCACCCCCTCCAGCGGTTCCAGCGCGCGGATCAGCACCGCTTCCGGCGTGCCTGCCGGTTGCGTGACGATGTTGAGCATGAAGTGGTTGCCATAGGTGAAATACACGTAGGCATGTCCCGGCGGGCCGAACATGGCGGCGTTGCGTGCCGTGTGGCAATGCTCCGGCCCCGCCAGTGTCATGCGCACGGCATGGCAGGCGGGGTCGTTGAACAGGTACGCCTCCGTCTCCACGATGCGCCCCACCAGCCGCCCCGCCGGCACGTCGCGCACCAGCAGGGCCCCCAGCACCCCCCGCGCCACCGCGAGCGTGGGGCGCAGAAAGAAGTCGGGGAGAAATGGGGTGTCGGTCACGTGGGACTCCTTTCATCGACTGAACCATGATTCGTCGGATTTAAGGATCACCTTGATTACCCACCTTTTCTCACGATAACACTAATGCGAATCAAGGTCATCCTGGAATCCGACAAATCAAGGTTCAGACTACTGCGGCAGCGGTATGCGCCCGATCACCGTCATGGCGAGGAAGACGGTGACGAGGAGCACGCCGGCGACGGCGGCCCAGCGCGGCGCGGAGATCGGCTGCGGCTCTCCCGGCGGGCGCGCGATGAGCCAGGTGAGCGCGAAGCCGCCGACCAACCCACCCAGGTGGGCCATCCAGGCGATGCCCGGCATCATGGAGATGAACGCGTTGATGGCCAGCATGCGCAGCAGCCAGGTCGTCATCCCCTTGCGCGCGTCAGGCGCCATGCCGGGGCCGTAACGAACCAGAATCGCCCCGATAGCACCGAGCAGACCGAACAGTCCGCCCGACGCGCCCAGCGACGGCGTCGTGGGGTCGATGAGCAGGCACAAAATGCCGCCGAGGAGCACGCTATAGGCGAAGATAAGCGCCAGCCGCCCGCGCCCCTGCCAGGCTTCCAGCATGGGGCCGATGAAATACAGCGCCAGCATGTTCATAAAGAGGTGTATCACCCCGCCGTGCAGGACGCCGTGCGAGAGCAGACGGTACCACTCCCCGCCGCGCACCCACGGACCGTACAGGATGCCCCAGGTCGAGATGGCACTCAGATGCGTTGCCGGGTCTTTCGGTTGGAGAAAATCGATCGCGGCGATGAGCACGCACAGGGCGATGAAGCCGTACGTCAACCACGGGATGCCCGCGCGGGCGGGGGTCCGTTCGGCCGCGGTCATCTGCGTGCGCAGCACGGCGCCGGCGTCGATTTCCGCCCCTTGTCCGTTCCGCACCGCGGCAAGGAAGGTCGGGAAGGTGGCTTCCGCGAAGAGTTCCGGCGGTGTGGGGGTGCCGCTGCGCAGCGCGACGTGCCCGGCGGGATCGAGATAGGCTACCGTGCCGCCAATAGCGGCGAAGGCGGTTTGTACGCGGGGATCGTCGACGGACGCGTCGCCGACGAGAATCATTCCCGCCGACTTCACGTGCCCCAGCACCCGGTGCCACAAGCCCTGTACCGCGGTGGGGTTGTCGAGGTCGGCGTAGGCGAGCACCACGTAGCGGTCGTCGCGCAACAGCACCACCGGGCCGCGCGGCCAGGTGTCGATATCTCCCAGCGCATACGCGAAGCCCGCGGCCAGTAGCCCCTGCTGCAACCGTACCATGCGCGCCACCGCGTCCGGCAATTCCTCGTTACGCATCATGTCCATCATCGCTGACATTATACGCGACGGGAGGGGTGCGCGTCATTCCCCGTGCAGCGGACACGTTTCCGTGGGGGCGTCGTGGGTGAAGCGGCGCAACAGCACGTGGGGGCAGTTGGGGGTGGCGATTTTGCCCGTTTCCGCGCAGATGCTGATGAGGATACCCTGCTCGTGTTTCGCACCCTTCACCGGCTTCGCCGGTTTTACGTCATCGGCGTTCGGTACCGCCTCCGGCCCGGTGTGCTGCGCGCAATACTTCGTGGGCGGCGCGGGCAGCTTGCCTTTGACGTACGTCACCACCACCTTGTCCGGGCACCACTGGGTGGCGCGCAGGCCGGAATCCTGGCAAATCGTCACCTGAAACTTGTCGCCGGGCTTTGTGACCGTCTCCGCGGTATCCACCAGACTGCCGTTGCTGTTGTTGTCACGCTGGGCGTTGCGCATCGCCTCGGAGTTCATATTCCCCTGCAGCTTTTCGATGTAGGGCGAGGGCGACGTCTCCAACCCCTCGCTGGAATCGGGCAGGTTGTTGATGCGCGCCAGCTCGCCGGCGGTCTCGGTGTGCTGCGCCAGCATGATGGGCTGCGCCACCAGCATGAATTCCTTCCAGATCGGCGCGGGCACGGTGCCGCCGAAGGTGCGGTTCATCGGCTCGTTGCTCCGGTTGCCCACCCACACCGCGGCGACCAGGTCGTCGGTGTAGCCGATAAACCACGCGTCACGGTAGCTGTTGGTGGTGCCCGTTTTGCCGGAGGCCGGGAAGGGGCAGCGCGCGATCATGGCGGTGCCGTGCTCGATCACGCCGCGCATCGTCACCTTCATCGTGTCGGCGATGGCGGTAGGCACCGCGCGCTGTGGGTTGGCGCGGTATTCGTAGAGCACTTCGCCTTCGGAGGTCGTCACGCGCACCACGCCGGTGGGGGGATGGTGCACCCCGCCGTTCGCCAGCGAGCCATACGCCGAGCAGATCTCCATTGGCACCACCACCGAGGCGCCCAGCGCGGTGGAGAGCATCGGGTTGAGGAAGTATTTGATCCCCATGCGGTGCGCCGTGTTGATGATGTTCTTGATGCCGATGTCGTAGGCGACGCCTGCCGCCGCGGCGTTACGCGAGAGCCACATCGCCTTCTTCAACGGCAACGCGCCGTAGTAGCGGCCGTCGGAGTTCTTCGGCGACCAGATCTGCCCCGACCCGCTGGGGTAGCGCCCGGGTCGGTCGAAGACGGTGGTATCCGGCGTGTAGCCGCGCAGCATGGCGGTGGTGTAGTCGAACGCCTTGAAGGCCGACCCCGGCTGGCGGTGCCCCTGGGTGACGATGTTGAACTGATCCTTGCGGTAGTCCGTGCCGCCCACCATCGCCTTGATGAGGCCCGTCTTCGGGTCGATGGCGATGAGCGCACCGTCGTCGATGTTGCGGAACTTGTTCTTCTCCACGCCGTTGGTCACCGCTTCCTCGGCCACCTTCTGCATGCGTGGGTCGAGGCTGGTGTAGACATCGACGCCGTAGTGGTACGTCAGCCGCTCCCAATCCTGCCCGAAGATCTTCTTCAACTCGGTGGTGATGATGTGACGCACGAAGTAGGGCGCGTGGCAGTCCGCCATCTCCACCAGCGGCTTCTCCTCCGCCAGCTTGATGGGCTCGTCGCACGCCGCGTCATACTGCGTCTTCGAGATGAAGTTGTTGGTATACATGCTCTCCAGCACGGTGTTGCGGCGGTCCTTCGCCTCGTCGGGATGCTTGTAGGGGTTGTAGTCGCGCGGGTTTTTCGGCAACCCGGCGAGTAGCGCGGCTTCCGCCAGCGTGAGGTTGCGCACGTCCTTGCCGAAGTAGTTGCGCGACGCCATCTGCGCCCCCCACGACTGCACGCTGAAGCGGTTGGAGCCGTAGTAGACCTGGTTCAGATACGTTTCCAGGATCTCTTCCTTGGAATAGCGGCGTTCCAGCTCCAGCGCGAGGATGATCTCCTGCAGCTTGCGGGTGATCTTCTGGTCGCGGGTCAGGTAGAGATTGCGCGCGAGCTGTTGCGTAATCGTGCTGGCCCCTTCGCGGGAGTGGCGGCTGGACAGGTCGCGGAAGAGGGCGCGCGCGATACCGCGCGGGTCGATGCCGGGATGGCTGAAGAAGCGGATGTCCTCGATGGCCAGCGTGGCGTTAATCATGTAGCCCATCTGGTTGATGGGCACCAGTTCGCGGTTCTGATCGGGGCTGTTGATGCGCGCCAGCAGCGTGCCGTCGCTGGCCAGGATGCGCGTGGGGGTGGTGGGACGGATATCCGCCAGCGCCTCGCCTTTGGGCAACACGCCGGCCACCGAGGCAAAAAGCCCGGCGATGAAGCCGCTGAACAGGCTGGCGCCCAGCAGCACCAGGATGGTCAGAATCCGGCAGAAGCGAAACCAGCGCCGGCGTCCGTCCGGGGCGCCGTTTTCGCGCGGTTTATATGTGATCGTCTCTTTGCCCATCGTCGCACCTACCCGCCGGTTGCGGCTCCGCGCACCCGGTCGCCCCTAACCTGCATTATTCATAACATTTCGAATAATGCGTCAGTTAGCCCGGCAATCCTTCGCATCGTGAATCATCCGGGCTAATCCTACCCGATTTCGCACTTTTTTGCACCCCCGAGGAAGCGCGCGCGTGCGCGCCGACCGACAGACACCGCACGCGCGTCACCGGTCGATGCGTACGCACCAGCCGTCCCGCGCCGGCAACACGGGCAGGTCGAGGGTGTAGCGGCGGGTGGCGGGGTCGTAATCGCCGGTGAGCACAGTGCCGTTGACGGTCACCGCGACCGGCGGCCCGTCCAGCGCCACGCGCAGGCGGATGCGGCGGGTGTCGCCTTGCGGCTCACCCTCCGGCCGATGGCCTGCTACCGTCACCGCGCCGTCGTCGCGCACCGTGAAGCGCGTGCGGACGCACGCCCCCGTTTGATAGCCGTGGGTCAGGCCGTCGTCCTCGTAGAGGGTCCCGTCGCCGTCGCCGGGATAGACATCCAGCAGCAGGTGCTCGACGTGCGGCGTGGCGGGCACGTCGGTGCTCCAGGAACGCGGCAGCACGCTCCCCGCCTTCACGTAGACCGGCACGTGATCGAGGGCGGCGACAGTGAAGAACTCCTGCCCGCCCGCCACGCGTTCACCCGTGGCGAAGTCATACCACGTGCCTTCCGGCAGGTAGACCTGCCGGTGGCGATCCCGCGTGAGCACCGGCGCCACCAGCAGGGCGTCGCCGAAGTAGAACTCGTCGAAGCGGTACGCCTGGCGGTCCGTCGGGTGCTGCAGGAAGAGCCCGCGCACGATGGGCAGGCCGGTGTCGTGGTGCTGCCGCGCGGCGCCGTAAATGTAGGGCAGCAGGCTGTTGCGCAGCCCGAGCCACTTGCGCGCGATGGCCAGATTCGCCGCGCCGTAGTCCCACGGGTGGCGACTGCCGGAGCCGGGCGCCGCGTGGAAGCGCAGAATGGGGTTGAAGACGCCGAACTCGAGCCAGCGGATGAAGAGCTGCGGGTCGATGAGCGGCGTCTCCGGATGCACGAAGCCGCCGGTGTCGTGCGAGACGTACGCCACCCCGATGTGCCCGGCGCGGATGTTGAACTCGCACAGGCGGCCCAGCACTTCCCAACTGGTGAGGGTGTCGCCGGTGAAGAAGGCCCCGTAGCGGTGCGAGCCCACGCCGCCGTAACGGGAGAGCAACATGCCGCGCTTATCCGCCTGTTCGGCGTTCTCATAGTACAGCTTGTTGGCGACCAGTTGCTCGTGGGTGCCGTTGACGTGCCCCTTATAGCCGTCCAGCCACCAGAAATCCACCCCCTGGCGGATGATCGGCGTGTGGCATATCTCCATGAAGGCGCGCGCCTGGACGGGATCGCACACGTCCACCTCGATCTTCCGCAACTCCTCGCCGGTGCCGTCGTTCTTCGCCGTCTCCACGCGGGCTTCGGCGTCCGCCGCGGCCACGAAGGGGGCGAAGTGGCTGTCGTCGGACAGGAGATACTGCGGGTGCACGTTCAGCGCCACCTGCACCTCCTGCGCGTGGCACCAGGCGAGGAAGCCTTCGGGGTCGGGATACGTCTCCGCGCTCCAGTCCCAGTTGCACCAGCCGGGGTGATGCCATTCCATGTCGATAATCATGGTGGAGAGCGCCATCCCCTCCTCGCGGCAGCGCGTCACCAGGGCGCGCGCTTCGGGGTCGCTGTAGGCGGGCCAACGGCACATCGCCAGGCCGAAGGTGCGCTTGGCGGGCAGCGGCGCGCGCCCGGTGAGCAGCACGAAGTCGCGCAGGGCGGCGGGGTAGTCGTCTCCGTAGCAGAAGAAGTACCAGTCCTGCGTGCCCGGCGTGTTGCGCTCGACCGGCGACCCGTCGGCGTCGAGGACGGCGGAGAGGGAGTCGTTGAGCAGGAAGTAGCCGCTTTCCGAGAGGATGCCCGGGGGATAGGCGTACTGGTCGCGCATGTTGTTGAGCGTGTGGGTGAGCAGGTCGTCGGGGCGGTGGCGCGCGGTGCCGTGGAAGTCGAAGGCATCCACCCGCGCCTTCACCGCGTCCTGCCCGGTCATCGCGTAGTAGCGCGGGTCTTCCAGGTCGAAGATGCCGCCCGTCCAGCGCAGGCCCATGGTATCGGGGGAGGCTTCGTCGGCGACGTGCACGCCGGTGAGCCCCGCGTAGGGCGAGACGCGGTCGAGGGAGAAGAGGGTGCCGCCCAGGTTGCGGGAGTCGCGGTCGCCGGGGCGCCAGTACTGCATCAGCCCGTGCTGCGCCCAGCGCACCTCCAGGTTCTGCGGGAAGAAGGCGCGGTCGTGCTCGCGGGTGTCGAGAGTCATGCCGCCCGTCTCCAGGCACAACCCGCCGGGGATCGGCGTCACGGACGCAAAGGGCCGCGGTGCCCGCGGGGCATAGGCAACCATGCTCCGCCGCTCCTCAAAGACGCCGGTCGGGGAGAACTCCATGCGCACCAGGCGCGGCGTCAGGCAGGTGAAGCGGCGCAGTCCGCTCACCACGGACCCATCAGGGGTCGTCTCGACGTGCATAGGAGGCTCCTTCGCAGGGGGATGCGCATGGGACTGGGCCGGGGTATTATACCCCATCGAGCGGCGTACCGTAAGACCGGCCCTTAAAAGTGGCATTTGTGGGGGTAAGAATAGTTTAGTGGTTTGGTTTGGTTAGGTGGGGGTGCGGAAGATAATGGAAACCAGGATATGATGTTGACTCAGGTAGACACTACCTGTAGAGCCTGAAAGGCTCGAATTCGTCAGCCCAGGGCGAAACCCTGGGTTGGCGCACCAATGATACGTAAGCCCTGAAAGGGCACAATTCACGCGTGTTTCAAGGGATTACGCCCTTACAGGGCTGACAGATCTCGGATACCCCGTTCCCAGGGCGTTGCCCTGGGCTATCGAATTTCAGCCCTTCGGGCTGACTAGCTGACCCTTCGGCATCCGGTACCCGGGGCGGTGCCCCGGGCTGACGAATTCGAGCCTTTCGGGCTTACTAGCGGTCGGCGTTTCGCGGCTTATTTCCCCGCCGGCGCCGCCTCTACTTTCCGAGGCGGCGTCAGGCGCGTGCGCAGAGCGGTGACGGCGGTGGCGGCGACTTTGGACATGCGTTGAAAGCCCTCGGTGTTGGGATGGATGCCTTCCATCGTCACGCCGGGTTGCCACAGGTTGTCGCCGGCGCCGGGGTCGGTTTCCACGCTTTGCCCCCAGTCGATGATGCCGACGCAGCCGGGGATATTCGTGCTTTCGCGGCGCACGCGCGTGTTGAAGGTGTTGCGCTCCGCGGTGAAGGCGGCGAAGCGCGCGACGCGGTCGCCCATGGTGTGGTCGAAGATCAAGAAGTCGGCGCGCATCGGCGTCAAGGTGGTGTGCACATAGGGCAGCCCGAGGCGGTGCGCGATGTCGGCCACGGCCAGGCGATCCCGCCAGACCTTGTCCGGTGCCTTCGTTTTGGTCTGCTGGCGCAGCTCGTTGATGCCGTAGCCGTCGATCAGCGCGCTCACCCGCGCATCGCCGGCGCCCGTGCCGAAGATGTATTTGAACAGCGCCATATTCTGCGCGCCGAGGAAGCCCCCCGCGTTGGAGCCGCTTTGCCCGAAGACCACGTAGGGGGTGTCGACGCCGCAGGCCCGGCCATTCCAGCCGCGCGCAGGGAAGGGATCGTCGGGGGTGACGCGCCCGAAATCGCCTTCGGCGATATTGATGGAGTCGCCGATGAAGCCGATAGCCAGCGGGGTGCCGGTGAAGGCCGGGGACGGCCGGCCGGTGATGAAGATCGGCTGGTAGGAGCGGATGAGGGCGCCGGCACCGGCAAAGAGCGGCGCCGGCGGCGCGGTGGTACGCAGTAGCGCTTCATCACCGAGCCGATCCGCCGACAACGTGCCCACGTCGCCGACCAGGCAGCCGTCGCAGCGGTCCACGTAGCCCCAGCGCATATACGGCAGCGCGCCGTGCGCGTCCTGATTGCGGTAGTACGTCCACACCATGACGACGGCGCCCGGCGCGACCGGTTGATCGACGGGATCGGACTCCACCACCGCGTTCGGCGCCACCGTGACCCCCGGTTGCCCGCCGAAGGTGACGGCGAGGCGCGGGACGGGCGGTTGCGCCCCCGGCAGCGTTACCGCCACGGCGTTGAGCTGAATGGTGCCCGTGGCGCCTTCGGAAAAGCCGAGATAGGGCAGGCGCCAGCCGGGCGCGAGCCCGTAGGGCACTTCGAAGCGGAAGGCGGTGATGGCCTCTTTCCCGGCGCTGCGGTCCAGCACCGAGGTGCGGGCGAAGCCCCGTGTGCTCAACACCAGCGTGCCCGTATGCGGCGCATCCGCCGCCCACGCCGCCGCCATGCCCACCAACAATAAGAGGAACTGCCCCCATCGACTCGCTCGCATGTATGCCGTCCTTCCGGTGACCGCCCGCCACGGTGCGATCAACAACATCTACTTCGCCGGGTCTGCCGCCGCGCCTGCCGGTCCTGGCCGGACATCCCAGGCGCTTGCCGGCAAGGTGGGAACCGGTTGGGTGGTGGGCAGGGGGTCGTCGGTGTGCCAGCGCAGCACGCCGGAGGCCAGGTCGAACTCCGCGGTCAGGCGGGCCTGGGTGGCGTGGCGATCCTGGTCGAAGTAGCGCTGCCACCCGGCGAGATGTTGCAGACAGCCGGGTTCGGGGCGGGCGATCTCAAAGGAGCAGGTGTCGTCGCGGATATCGAACAGGTTGCCGTCGCTGTGATTCTCCTCGAGCCGCCCCAACGACACGCGATGGGGACAGCGGTAGAAGACATTGTTATAGGCGGCGTTGGCGCGGCACAGCCCGGTGCGCCCCTGGTGCTGCCGGGAGGCTTGCCCGAGGGCGAACATCACCCCATACCCCTGGCACTGCCCGAAGAAGTTATGCGCCACCACGAGCGATTCGTTGCAGTCCGCGAGGACGGCGACTCCCCCACCGGCCGGGAGGGGGGCGCGAATATCCCAGAAGATGTTATGGTCGAGCAGATTCGCGTCGAAGTTCATCTCCATGAACGCGGCCGCCAGGTACGTCTCGATATCGGCGAAGATGTTGTGCGTGATCCGGTTATCCAGATTGCTGCAGTCCAGCCAGAGGCCGGAGGCGTTGCGGATGTGGCGCAGCACGTTGCCGCGAATTAAACAGTGCTCCGCGGCGTGGAACTTGATGCCGGCATTCTCACACAGCCGTTCGAGATCGAGCCCGCCGATCTCCTCGATGGTGTTGCCTTCGATCAACGTGTGGTGGACGCCCAGCGCCCCGGCCAGTCCGCAAATGCCGCACTGGCGGATGGTATTGTGGCGGAGCAGATGCCCGCCGGTCGGGTGCGGCAGCGTGGCGTCCCACGTCTGGGCGCCGATATCCATGCCGACGGCATTGGCCCAGGCCACCTCGCACCCTTCTATGATCCAGTGATGCCCGCGCATGGTGCTGACCGCGGCGCGTTGCGGTGCCGGCACGCCGTCCGCCGCATGCTCGAAGATGAGCCCGCTCACGCGCAGGTAGCCCAGGCCGAAGTCGCGCGGCGCGAAGAGTTGCTCGCGCATCGTCACTTCGAGCAGATGCGCCGTCGGGTCGGCATCTCCGCACAGGCGGACATGCAGGCGCAAGCCCGGTTCTTCCACCCAGAACGCCCCGTCGCGCACGGCCAACTCGCGAAAGTGGTGCACCTGCGCCAGCGGTATGCCGTCGACAAAGAGCGTCCCGCGGCGTTGCAGGGCGCGCTGAAAGAAGCCGACATCGCCCACGTCGTTCAACTGCGGCATATAGGCATAGGCGTTGCGCACCAGGAAGGGGTTATAGCCGTCGGTAAAGTGGTCAGGCAGCTCCGCCATCCAGATCGGCGCCGTGAGCGGTGCCTTCACCCCCTCCCCCTGCAGGGCGGGGCTGTCCAGAAACACCTCCAGGCGTTCCGGGCGCAGGTTCAGCGCGGCCTCCGCACTGCCCGGCAGCGCATAACCGGCACTGGGGCGGCACTCCGGCGTCCAGCGGTCCGATCCCCGCACGACCACGCGTTCGCCGGGCGCCGCTTCATAGGCGATCATCGCCTCCGCGCTCGCGCCGCCGCGGGCGGGCCGCACACATTCCCGGTAGATGCCCGCGTGGATCACCACCTTCTCGCCCGGCTGCAGGCGCCGCGCCGCCGCGTCGATGGTGTGGAAGGGCGCTTCCGCGGTGCCGGGGTTCGCATCCGACGCCTCGGGGTGTTGCTGCGCCACGTGATAGACCGTGCGGTAGACGGTCGCGTCCGCCCAAAAGGCAAAGCGCGCCCCGGACGGCAACGTTTCGGTATCCCGGACACCGTCCCCCGTGGGGATCGAGAGCGTCGTCATTGTCTACCTCCAAACCCCTCGCGCAAGTTTCCGGGAAATGCCGCGCCGTGCGGGCAGGGTTTTGCATATGGAATACGCCGGTGGTGTGCGGGACTCCTGCCGCATTTGGACTGCGGAAGCGTGTGGCGGCAGCAGGGGTGCGGTAGTCGTCGACGTGCCTTGCTGACAGAAAAGCCCGCGTTTGTACGCAAACGCGGGCTGTAAGTGTGGCTGCCCGGCCAGGATTCGAACCTGGAACCTTAGGATTCAAAGTCCTCTGCGCTGCCAGTTGCGCCACCGGGCATGGTGCGCACAGTATAGCGGAGAGTGCGGCGCGGGTCAATCGCGCGGGAAACTTTCCCGGCGACCCGGTGTCAATCCCGGCATCCGGTCGTGACTTTGAGAGGGCCCTGTTACCACGCGCGCGTGCGGTAACCCGTGCCGCCACGTGCGCAATCCGCTTTTTACAGGTGAGCTGCCTTGGCCATTGCAACCGCACCGCCAACCCAAGCGTCCACCACCGCCGCCTCCGGCGGCGTCCAGCGTGGGCTGACCCTGCGCGCGTTCGTCATCCTCGTCTTCGCGATGCTCCTCATGGGGGTCTGGATCGAATACGAAGTGTGCATGAACAGCGGCGGGCCGCTGGCAGAGAATGCGCCCCCCAACAGCGCGGTGGGCGTCATCATGATCCTGCTGCTCATCAGCGCGGTGCTCTTCCGCTTCCGCCAGCACCTGCGCCTGACCACCGCCGAGTTGGTGGTCATCTACACCGCCCTGCTCGTCGCCGCCCCGCTGATGACCCAGGGGATGTGGCACCGCTTCTTCGGCCTCACCGCCATCCTCACCCACGAGCAGGACTTCAAAACGTACCGCAGCCTGCCGGAGATGCTCTGGCCGCACGGCGACAATCTGCTTCCCAACGGGCAGTTCCGTCACGGACTGGACGGCTACGCGCACACCGGCGGCGGCTCGCTGAGCTGGCAACGACTGCGCTGGGACAACCGCGCGTGGACGTGGGACACGCCCGTGCTCGCCAACGCCGCCCCCACCGACGCCAGCGCGCTGACGGTCGCCCTGCCGCGCGACGTGGGCGACCGCGTGCAGCTCCGTCCGGGCGAGGCGTTCCTCTTCTCCGCCCTCATCAAGGCGCAAGGGCTGCAGCCGACATCGAACTACTTCGTGAAGATGCGCGCCGACGACGGGCGCTGGCTCAACGTGGCGCTGGGCGGCGGGCCCACCGCGCCCACGCTGGCGGACAAGGACGGCTTCCAGCTCATCGGCGCCTGCCCGGTGCGCGTGCCCACCTCGTTGCAGCGCACCCTCGCGCTGACCATCGGCCTCAACGGCCCCGGCACGCTGGCGCTGCAGGACCTGCACTTTTTCAACGTGCGCGCCACCGAGGGCGCATACCTGGGCATGAAGGTGGCGCGCGCGAGCACCTACCAGAAACTCGGTGACTACGAGCGCGACTTCACGCTACAAAAGCCCGACAACATGTTCAGCCTCGCCGGGCTGCGCTACCTGGTGACCGGCTTCATCCCCCTCGACCAGTGGCTGCAGCCGGCGCTGGCGTGGTCCATCCTCATCGGTGCGCTCTTCATGGGCTTCCTCGGCTTCAACGTGCTCATGCGCAAGCAATGGGTGGAGAACGAGCGCTTTACCTTCCCGCTCAACACCGTGCCCAAGTTGCTCTTCCTCGGCGAGACGGACGACCTGCGCGGCACGGTGCAGAGCCTCTTCCGCAACCGGCTGATGTGGATCGGCTTCGCGGTGGCGCTGGTGTATGCGGTATTGAAGGGAATCAACCACTACTATCCCCAGGTGCCCTGCTTCAACCTGACGGACCAGTGGGGCGCGCCGCGGCTGGATCAGTTCTTCACCAACCCGATTATCAAGGCGTACCTGACCAACGTCAACGTGAGCCTGGTGCTCTGCCTCTTCTCCATCATGCTGCTGGTGGAAAAGGATCTGCTCTTCAACATCTGGGCGGGCTTTCTGCTCTTCCAGGTGATGTATCTGTTCGGCAAGTGGTTCAACTTCACGCACTACGAAGGGTATCCGTGGGAGTGGCAGCAGGCCATCGGCTCCTTTGTCGCCTTCGCGGTGCTCGCCGTCATCGCCGCCCGCCGCCACCTCACCGACGCGTGGCGCAGCGCGCTGGGGCGGTTGCAGGGGGCGGAGGATGGGCAGGAACTCTTCTCCTACCGCACCGCCTTCATCCTCATCTTCCTCTCACTCGGTATCATCGTCGCGTGGGGGATGTGGACGCACATGGGGTGGCTAGCGAGCCTGCTCTACTTCGGCTGGATGCTGGTGTGCGGCTTCTCGGCGAGCAAGATCCGCGCCGAGTGCGGCGCTCCGTATGGGTACTGGATGCCCTACTTCGGCATGCTCTTCGTCTCCGCGCTGGGCGGCTTCGCCGTCTTCGGGAGCACCGGGATGCTGGTGGCGACCATCGCCAGCGGCTTCATGTGCGTCTCCTGCTTCCTCTTCATCGCGCCGGTGCAGGTGGAGATGATGGAGCTGGGACGCCTCTGCAAGGTGCGCCCGCGCGATATTACCTGGGGGCTCTGGCTCGGATTAATCGGCGGGTTGCTGGTGGGCGGCTTCGTGCTCCTCGCCTGGGTGTATGGCTTCGGCGCCGACAACCTGCGCTACAGTTGGCCGTACGGGCAGGGGTGGTACTTCAACGCCTTCCGCGGCGGCGAGGTGGCGGCGGACAAGCTGGTCGCCACCGGGCAGTCGCTCTTTTCGCCGGGCAACCGGCCGCTGGACTTCGTTCATAATGTCGATGCCAAGGGGCTGGGGATCGGGTTGATCGTCACCTTCGTCCTTGCCGGGTTGCGCAGCCTCTTCATGTGGTTCCCGCTGCATCCCATCGGCTACGTGCTCGCCTGCACCTACTTCGGGCGCACGATGTGGTTCTCCGCCTTCCTCGCCTGGCTCACCCGCTCGGTGGTGCTGCGCGTCGGCGGCGCCCATGCCATCCGCAAGGGGCTGGTGCCGACGAGCGTGGGCCTCTTCCTGGGCTGCATCGTGTCCATCTTCGTCTTTGACGTCGTCAGCATCTTCCTGCAGGCGCACGGCGTCACCGACGTCTACAATGGGTGGCCGTGATGAACACCAAGACCGCTGCCGTCACGACGGGTCAATGGCTCGTCGCCGGGTTGTTCGCCGTGCTCTGCGTGGGCGTGCTGGCGCTCTTCGTGCACGTCGCTGAGCCGGAGGAGCGCCGGCCTGCCGCCGCCTTCGTGCAGACGTATGATGTCGCGCCGCTCAACGCGGCGCTCGCCGCGCCGCGCCTGGGGCAGACGCTGGCGGCGATCGCCGCTGCCGGCGCCTCCGACGGGCGCGCGGAGGGTCGCCTCTCCGGCAGCGCGGGGTGCGCCCGCACGGAAGCGCTCATCCGCCAGCGTTTCACCGATGCCGGGCTGGAACTGCACACGCAGGAGTTCGGCACGGTAGTGCCCGTCACGGAATACTGCGAGATCCTCGACGCGACGGGCAAACCGCTGCCCGACGTGACGCTGTACCCCTTCCAACCCTCCGGCCTGCTGCCCACCGTGCTGCCCCCGGAAGGCGTGAGCGGCAAGCTGCTCGCCACCGCCTCGACGACCCCGCTCGACCTGGTCGGCAAGCGGCTGGACGGGTGCATCCTGCTCAACAACGGCTTCAACTGCACGTGGCCCATCCCCGCGTCGATGGGCGTGAAGGCCGTCATCGTGCAGGAGAACCCGACGGAGCGGCCCGGCGACCCCAACCAGCCGCTGAAGTGGGACAACCTGCTCACGCCGTACGACGCTTCCTACCCGCGCTTCCTGGCGCGCGGCCCGCTTGAGCACTACGCCGGGCAACCGCTGCGGCTGCGCTGCAAGACGGCCTGGCAGACGCGCCCGGCGCGCAACGTGATCGGCGTGCTGCATGCCGCCCACCCCACGCGGGAAGCGCTCATCATCACCGCGTACTACGACTCCTACAGCGTGGTGCCGGAACTAGCGCCGGGGGCGGAGTCCGCCGTGTCGCTGGCCGCGCTGCTGGAGCTGGTCGACGCGCTGAAGCCGTACGCGCCGTCGCTGAAGCGCGACATCGTCTTCGTCGCCACCGCCGGCCACGGGGAGACGCTCACCGGCACCACGCGGCTGATGGAGGCTACCCCCGCCTTCGCCCACGACACGAGCCCGCTGGCGGTGGACGCGCAACTCGCCGACCACCGCAAAAAGGCGGCCTTCGCCGCGAAGGGGTTGCAGGTGGTCGCCAACGACCGCGCGTGGCACCCGGGACGCTTCGACTTCGGCGCGCAGTGGCAACTGCAGGCACCCGCCGACTTTCGCGCGTGGTTCGAAAAGTGCTTCGTCACCGTGGCGGGGGAGATCAATCTCGAACAGCGCGAGCACTTCCTGCAAGCGCGGCTGGAGTGGATTCGCGGGGGCCGGCCCACCTTCCGCGACGGCTTCGACGCCAACACGGCAACGCAGGAGGCACGGAGCGCGGCGGAGAACCGTCACCCGCTGATGGCCGCCTACCTGGATGCCAAGGCGGCGGATACGGACGCGGGCAACGTGCTCGCCACGCCGTTTTACCAGGTGGCGACCAGTCTGCCCGACGCGACGACCTTCGACGCGTGGGGCTACCGCGCCAAGATGCGCACCTACCTGCAACGCGTGCTGGCCTACGAGGGGCAGCAGGCGAAGGAATACGCGGACACCGCGGCGCTGCGCCCCGTCTTCGCGCGCTACGCGCGCACGCTTACGATTAACCTGGCCCTGACCTCCGGCGGCGCGGCGGGGATGAAGGACCTGGCGGTGCTCACCGGCATGTCCATCCCGGGGAGCGCGGTGGAGCCGCAGAGCACCGACCTGCGCAACGCCCTCGCCGCCGAGGTGCCGTTGCGGGGCGCGGAACCCACCTTTCACGTGGCGAGCTGGGGCACGCGCGACGCCGCCGGCGGGCCGAACGACCCGAACATCCACAACCCGTGGATCACGGAGCTGGACTCCGCCGTCTGGTTCCGCAACAACCAGCTCGCCTTTACGATCATCAACAAGGGTTTCCTGCCGCCGAAGCTGGGCACGCCGGAGGACACCTTCGCGAGCATCAAGCCGGACACCGCGGCGGAGCAACTGCTGCCGGTGGGCCGCATGCTGCTGGCGATGGCGCACGGCAAAATCGAATTCAAGCGCATGAAGCCGACCTTCGGCAACCTGAATCCCGTCACCGTGCGCGGCGGCGTCTTCGCCAACGCCGGCACCACCAGCATGGTGCCCAACCACCCGATGGGGGTGCATACCTTCGTGCAGGCGTACCGCGTCGACGGGCTGGGGTTGCCCTCCGGCTCGCGCGGCATCCGCCAGTTCCCCATCATCGAGGTCGATCCATACGGCGAATACTGCCGGCGCATGGTGAACGACACGTTGCCCGGCTGGGGCAAGATGACCGTCGACGCGGCGCGCTTCGCCGACGACGGCACGCTGACCTATTATAAGGATGCGTCGCCGAACAGCCAGACGATCTTCAAAAACGAAGAGATCAACCCGAGCGAATACCTGCTGGGCCGCGAGAAGCCGATCAACATCGCCCTCTTCCGCTGCACGCCGGTGGAATGTTACCAGAAGGGCAACCCGAAGACGCTCAACGCCTTCGCGCGCTTCGACTTCCTCGACAGCATCGGCCTGCAGCAACCGGAGCGGTATCACTTCGAGGCGGCGCCCACCGCGCCGGCGGTAGCGGCCTTCCTGGAGCCCGATTGCACCTTCTACGTGGCGATGCTCGACGGCAGCGCGGCGAACCCGGAGGTGCAGGCGTACCGCGCCTTCATGCTCCACGTGCCGGAGAAGGAGAACCTGGCCGTCGATTCTCCCGACATCCCGGCGGGCGAAGAGGAGCTGTCGGGGCAGGGCTATCTGGCGGCGGACACGCCCAACCTGACCTTCCCCTACTTCGACGCCGCGGCCTCCGTGCTGCGCACGAACGCCAAACGCCTGCGCTTGCAGCGGCAGTACCACATGGACGACGCGCAGATGGAAGAGTCGCACGGCAAGGCGATCGAGCTGTTGCAGCAGGCGCGGGATTATCACGTACAGGGGGATGACGTGAGCGCGGTGAACGCCGCCGGGCGCGCGCTCTCCTACGCCGTGAACAACCACCCGGTCATCCGCACGAAGATTTCCAACGCCATCTTCGGCATCCTGTGGTATCTCGGGCTGCTGGTGCCCTTCGTCTTCTTCGTGGAAAAGCTCCTCTTCGGCTTCACCGATATCCGCAAGCAACTAGTGGCGATCGGGGCGATCTTCGTCGTCGTCTTCATCCTGCTGCGCATCTTCCATCCGGCCTTCCACATGGTGAACCAGCCGCTGATGATCCTGCTCGGGTTCCTGATCCTCCTGCTCACCCTGCTCGTCTCCGCGCTGGTGACCAGCAAGTTCCAGTCGACCATCCGCGTGCTGCGGCGCAACGAGGGGTACGTGGAGGGGGCGGACATCAACCGCGGCGGGGTGATCGGCACCGCCTTCATGCTCGGGCTGAACAACATGCGCCGCCGCCACGTACGCACCGGGCTGACTTGCGTGACGCTGGTCATGATCACCTTCATGATGATCTGCTTCACCTCCGTCTCCACCGACGTGGTAGAGACGGAATACCCGACGGGCCGCGCGCATTGCAACGGCCTGCTGCGCCGCGACCCGAACTTCATCCCGCTCAGCGACACGGAGGTCAACAATATCAGCCAGATCTACGGCCTGCGCTACCCGGTGGCGGTACATACGTGGACGCTGACCAACCTGGAGCGAATGCAGCCGCAGAACCCGATCATCGAGGTGAAATACACGAAGCGCTACGGCACGACGCAGGATGTGCGCGGCGTGCGCATGAACTCCGCCGTGACGATGCCGTGGAACGAGCCCGCCTTCAGCGGCCTCGATAAGATATTGCTCACCAAACGCGGCTGGTTCCCGCGCCCGCCGGAGACGAAGGCCGAGATGGCCGCCGCCCAGGCGCGCAAGGAGCAGCAGCAGAACTACGTGTTGCTGCCCGACTCCGCCGCGCGCGACCTGGGCCTCAGCGTCGACGACGTGAACGCCGGCCACCCGGTGGTGGACATTCGCGGCGAGCCGTACGAAGTCCTCGGGATCTTCGACACCACCGCGTTGAACGCGTATACCGGCATGGACGGGCAGTCCGTGCTGCCCTTCGACCTCAACACCGTCAAGTCGGTGTCGAAGAACGCCAAGGGCGCCTTCGCGCTGCCGCCGAACGTCGAGCGCATGCACGCGTCGCAGGTCATCTTGGTGAACAAACCGCCCAAGGTCGATGGGATGACGGAGATCAACTACCCGATGGCCTGCGCGGTGCTCTTCCCCACGGCCCCCTACCGCCTGCGCGCCGACCTGCCGGTCTTCGCCGGCGTGTCGCACCGCGAGCAGGAGAGCTTGAAGCGCGAGTATCTGGAGCGCATCGGCGAGCAGGCGTACTATGCGGTGGACGGCATCGCCTACCTGGGCCAGCGCACGCGGGGGCGTGAACACGGCGGCCTGCTTGCGATGCTCATCCCGATCCTTATCGCGGCGATGACCGTCTTCAACACCATGCGCGGCTCCGTCTACGAGCGCAAAGACGAAATCTACGTCTACAACGCGGTGGGCATCGCGCCGAATCACGTCTTCTTCATGTTCATGGCGGAGGCGTGCGTCTACGCGGTGATCGGCGCCATGGCGGGGTATCTGCTCAGCCAAATCACCGGCACCGTGCTCACCTCGCTGCACCTCACCGGCGGGCTGAACATGGACTACAGCTCCATCGAGACGATTTACGCCTCGCTGGCTATCGTCGCCGCGGTGCTGCTCTCCACCATCATCCCGGCGCACACCGCCTCGCGGCTGGCGCTGCCCAGCGACGAAGTGAGCTGGTCGGTGCCCAAGGCCGTTGGCGACACGATGACCTTCAACCTGCCCTTCACCTTCAACGCCCACGACCGCGTGGCGGTGGTGAGCTACTTCTACCGCTGGCTGGACGCCAACGGCGAGGGCTCCTCCGGCGCCTTCTTCTGCGCCCCACCGCAACCGAGCGTGCGCGACGACGACGGCGAGGTGACGCCGGGCATCGAAACGACGGTGTGGCTGAAGCCCTTCGACCTGGGCGTGTCGCAGCGGTTGCGCATCGCGCTGCCCACCGACCCGGAGACGGGGGAATTCATCGCGCGCATCACGATCACCCGGTTGAGCGGCACCATGTCCGCGTGGGAGCGCGCGGTGATGCCCTTCCTCACCGCGCTGCGCAAGCAGTTCCTCAACTGGCGCGCCGTTACCGACGCGGAACGCGCCGAGATGTTCGACGAAGCGAAGATGCTCCTGACGACCCAGCAGGAACGGGAGGCCGTGCATGCCTGACACCGCCGTACTGGAACGCAGCGAAAGCGCGGCGCCGCCGCTCCGCGATAAAGAGCTGGAGCTGTACCGTTCGCTGCTGGAAACGCCGAAAGAGTACAAGAACGGCTTCACCTGGACGGTGGTGGCGGGGGCGCTCTTCTGCGGCCTGCTGATGATGCCCGGCTCGATCTACCTGAGCCTGCTCACCGGCGGCGCCATCAACGCGTCGTGGGTGACGGTGATCATCTTCTCGGAGATCAGCCGCCGCGCGCTGAAGTCGCTGAACACGCAGGAGCTGGTGGTGTTGCTCTACGTCGCCGGCGCCATGTCGTTGGGCGGGCCGATTGCGCAGCTTATTTTTCGCCAATACTTCGTGCAATCCGACGCGGTGCGCGACATCGGGCTGCTCGGGCGTTTCCCCTCCTGGTGGGCGCCGCAGCCGGGCAGCACGGCGCTACTCGGGCGCAACCTGCTGCACCACGACTGGCTGGTGCCGATCCTCATTATGATCTTCGTGGCGGTCATCGGGCGTATCTCGGCGTATACGCTGGGCTACTTCTTCTTCCGCCTCACCTCGGACGTGGAAAAGCTACCCTTCCCGATGGCGCCGGTGGCGGCGCAGGGCGCGATGGCGCTGGCGGAATCAGGGGAGAAAAAGACCACCTCGCGCTGGAAGGTCTTCTCCGTCGGCACCGTCATCGGCATGATCTTCGCCTTCATTCAGATCGGCATCCCGCTCATCACCGGGGCGCTGCTCGCCAAACCGATTCAGATTATCCCGCTGCCCTTCTACGACGCGACGACGCTGACGGAGGGCATCCTGCCCGCCACGCCGATGGGCATCGTGATGGACCTGGGCATGGTGATTCTGGGGATGATCGTGCCGTTCTGGGCGGTGGTGGGCAGCGGCATCGGCATCGTGCTCACGGCGATCATGAACCCTATCCTCCATCACACCGGCGTGCTGACGCGGTGGCACGAGGGGATGGACACCATCGCGACGACCTACAACAATCAGGTCGATTTCTGGATGTGTTTCGGCCTCGGGGTGGCCGCCGGCGTGGCGATCATCTCTATCTTCCGCACGCTGCTGGACGTGTCGCGCACGGTGCGTGAGGCGAAGGCGCGCCAGCGCGACGGCGCCAGCGACGCAGCACGCCGCGAGGGGTTGTGGAGCGTGCCGGCGGGCCGCGGCGACTTCTCCCCGTGGGCGGCACTGGCGGTCTACGGCCTGTGCGCCGCGGCCATCACCGCCTTCTGTCACGCGCTGGTGCCCGGCTTCCCGATCTTCTTCCTGCTCTTCTTCACGTTCCTCTATACGCCGTTCATCTCGTATGTCAACGCGAAGATTATCGGCATTTGCGGGCAGACGGTAGATATCCCGTTCATCCGCGAGGGGGCGTTCATCCTCTCCGGCTACCGCGGGGTGGATATCTGGCTGGCACCGATCCCCATCGACAACCATGGCTTGCAGGCGCAACAGTTCCGCGTCACCGAGCTGACGGGCACGAACTTCTGGTCGTACGTGAAGGCCGACCTGCTGGTGGTGCCGCTGAGCTTCGTGCTCAGCCTGGTCTTCTGGGCCTTCATCTGGCACGCGTCCGCGATTCCCTCGGAAAACTTCCCGTGGGCGCAGAAGATGTGGGATTTGCAGGCGAAGCAGACGCTGCTCACCTGGTCGGCCACGCTGCCGGCGGGAGGCGGACAATCCCTGTTCGCGCAGGCGATGCACCCGCACGTATGGGGCGGCGGGTGGACGGTGGGGGTCGGCGCGGGGGTGCTGACCATCGTCGCCTTCTCGGTGCTCTCCCTCTTCGGCGTGCCGATCATGGCGATTTACGGCTTTATCCAGGCGGTGGGCGGCATGCCCCACGCCTTCATACCGCAGATCATCGGGGCGTTGATCGCCAAGTTCTACTTGCGCAAACGCTTCGGTGAGAAGAACTTCCTGCAGATGGCCACCGTGCTCTTCGCCGGGTATACCACCGGGGTAGGGTTGAGCACGCTGCTCGGGGTGGCCGTGTATTTGATAACGAAGGCAATTTCGGCCGCGCCGTTCTGAAAAGTCGGGACTGCCACCACTTTTCAGGAGAACGTGAATAGTTACCAGCACCCGGCGTGGAAAAGTGGTGGCTGTCCCGACTTTTCAGAACCAAAATCATCGTGTGTAGGCGCGTCCTGGTACACCCTCGCACCACGCCCTAAAGGGTATGGCTAACGCTTTTACGGAAAGCGCGCTGAAGCGTGCTCATAGATATCGATACCGAAGAGAAAGGCGCGGCAGTGTCCGAAAACTGCTAGCCGCGCCCTTACGGGTATGGCCCGTAGGCGCTATTGGTTACGTCAAGATCGGTTCTGGCATCTATATTGTTACCGATACCCGTCGGGAAAGTGGGGACAGCCACCATTTTCCCGCCGAACGGAAACCGATTACGAGAGTAACACTGGGAAAGTGGTGGCAGTCCCCACTTTCCCGAGGAATCATTATGGAAAAGATCGGGCGACAGGTTCGTTTGCCTTTGGCGACGGCGATGCAGATTTCCTTGCAGGGGATCCGCATTCGCCTAGGGCGGGCGCTCGTTACGCTGTCCGGCGTGGTGCTGGGCATCGCGTTTTTGATGAGCGTGATCACCGGCGAATTCATCAACGCCGCGGTGAAGCAGGAGCGCGAGGTGCGCAACCAGACCACGCTGATGAGCACCTTCGTCACCTCGGAGGTCGGCGCGGTGGCGGGCAAAACGCTGTCGGTGGCCGTCTTCGGGGCGCTGTCCGCCCCGGAGCAGGCGCTGCTGGCGGGACTCGCCGCGGAGCACGCCACCCTGCGCGCGTATGGGTATAGCGGCACCGGGGTTACCGCCGTGCCGGCGGGGCGACTGGGGGAGGGCAGCGCGCTGCTGCTGGTACTCGGTGACAATCCCGCCCCTGGCATCGCCCTCGGCGGGCTGATGGCGGGCATGGTGCAACCCGTGGCGCTGGACGCGCGCCTGCGCACCTATCCGGACACCCCGCCCGGGCGGCTGGAGCATTTCGGCATCCAGTCGGCGGAGATGCTCGCCAAAGCGCGGGAAGCGGAGCGCCAGCAGGGATTCCGCACGCGCTGGATCGTCATCATCTCGTTGCTGGTCACGGTGATCGGCATCGCCAACGCGCTGCTCATGTCCGTCACCGAGCGTTTTAAGGAGATCGGCACCATGAAGTGCCTGGGCGCGCTGTCGGGGTTCATCCGCCGGTTGTTCCTCATCGAGAGCGCCGTCATCGGCTTCGTCGGCTCCTTCGTCGGGCTGCTCGTTGGCCTCGCCTTCCCGCTGCTCGCGTACGGCGTCACCTTCGGCTTCCCCGCCGTCTTCAGCGCGCTGGACGGGAAGCGGCTGGCGCTCTCCGCGCTGCTCTGCCTGACGGCAGGCACCGCGCTCTCTATCCTGGCAGCGATCTACCCGGCCAACTTCGCCGCGCGCATGGTGCCGGCGTCCGCCCTGCGGAGTAACGTATGATCACACCCGCACAACTGGAAGCGTTGTTCGACCTGCGCGACGCCGATGACAGCGACTACGTCATCCGCGCCGTCGACGTGCGCAAGATCTACCGCACCGGCGAGGTGGAAACGCACGCCCTGCGCGGCGCCACGCTGGACATCCACCGCGGCGAGTATCTCTCCATCATGGGGCCGTCGGGGTCGGGCAAAACGACCTTCTTCAACGCCATCGGCGGGCTCTCCAAGCCGACGACGGGGAAGGTCTACATCGACCAGGTGGACATCGCGCAGCTCGATCCCTATGAACTCGCCTGGCTGCGCTGCCGCAAGGTGGGGTACATCTTCCAGGCCTTCAACCTGATCCAGGTGATGTCGTGCCTGGAGAACGTGACGTTGCCGATGGCCTTCGCCGGGATGAGCGGGGAGGACGCGCGCGACAAGGGGATGGAGATCCTCTCCCTGGTGGGGCTGGCGGAACGCGCGCTGCACAAACCGGCGGAGATGTCCGGCGGGCAGCAGCAGCGCGTGGCTATCGCCCGCGCGCTAGCGAACTCACCGAGCATCATCCTGGCCGACGAACCGACGGCGAACCTGGACCTGCACACAGGCGAGGAGATCATCGACCTTTTCGACCGGTTGAAGGCGGAACTCGGCGTGACCATCGTGACGGCGACGCACGACCTGAAGATGCTGAAGAAATCGGACCGCATCGTGTGGATCGAAGACGGACTGATCGCCCGCGTGAGCACGCCGGACGCGCTGGACATCCGCGTCGAGGAGATTCATTGATGGCACGCGCGGCAACAGTGACCCGACCAACGATTCGCGACCCGTTCGCGGTGATCCCGCTCAAGCCGGACGCGGTGGAGATGAAGACGGACAGCGCCGGGCACGTGCACCTGCGCCTGCACGCCGAACCCAAAGGGATCGGCGCCCGGGTAGCGCGCTGGTTGGGCTACGACTACACGCGCAAGCTGGAACTGGACGACATGGGCAGCGCGTTTTACCGGCAGGTGGACGGGGCCACGACGCTCGACACGATCGTGAACGCCATGGCGGAGACGCTGACGATGTCGCGTCCGGATACGGAGAAGCTGGTGGTGCTCTTCACGAAAAAGCTGATGCTCCTCAACATGCTGGCACTCATCGTTCCGGAGGAAACCCCGCATGACTGACCGCGCGGTGATCATACGCGCCCGCGACGTGACGCGGCGCTACAAGCTGGGCGAGGAGATCGTCTGGGCGTTGCAGGGGGTGTCGCTGGACATCTTCGAAGGCGAGTACCTGTCCATCATGGGCCCTTCCGGCTCCGGCAAGTCGACCTTCTTCAATATGATCGGCGCGCTGGATATCCCCACCGCCGGCAGCATCGAATTCATGGGCGAAGACCTGTTCCGTCTGCCCGAAGACAAACAGGCGTGGATCCGCTGCAACCAGATCGGCTACATCTTTCAGACCTACAACCTGGTGATGGTGATGACGGCGCTGGAAAACGTGGCGTTGCCGATGATCCTGAAAGGCGACACGCGGCGCGACGCCAACGCGAAGGCGGGAGCCATCCTGGAGCGCGTGGGCCTCGGTCACCGCGTCGATCACCTGCCCTCGCAGCTCTCCGGCGGGCAGATGCAGCGCGTGGCCATCGCCCGCGCGCTGGCCAATTCCCCCAGCGTGATCCTCGCCGACGAGCCGACGGGCAACCTGGACTCCAAAACGGGTGAGGAGATCATCGCGCTGCTCAAGTCGCTGCAGACGGACGACCGGGTGACGGTCATCACCGCCACCCACGACGTGAAGATGCTCAGCGTCTCCGACCGCATCGCCTGGATCCGCGACGGCCGCCTGGAACGCCTGGAAGCACGCGCCAACGTGCAGATCGACATGGGGAGCATGACGCATTGACGGGGGACGGCGCTTTCCCGTATTGACGCGCGTAATTACCGCGTATAACACACATTGGTGAGGAGGAACGGGACGAACCGTGCCGAAATAGAGATCATCGGTGGCCGGGCGGCTTGTTCCCGCGTCGGGTTGTCGCTCACGCGGGGAAGGTGTATACTGGGCCACCACCCGAATCAACCGGCGACGGCACACCCACCCGGCCTTCCCGCCCGACAAGCGAGCTGCGATGCTGTATATCTGGCGACACTTTCGCCTGCAGGTGCCTGATGACTGGGAAATGCTGTTTTACGCGAAACCGTTGCAGGCCGGCCGGTGCGCCTTCGCGGACCGCTACCAGCACCGGCTGGAGTTCAGTTGGTCGATCGTACCGAGCAAACCGGACTTCGACCGCATGATCAGCGACTACCTGGCCGAGGTGCGCCGCGACGAGCGGGCGAGCGAGGCGGCGGAGACGGAAGTGGCCGGGTGGCGCGGATTTTCCGCGCAGCTGGGCGACGTGCGCACCACCCGCTTCGGGGCGTATATGCCGGAAGAACGCGTACTGCTCGAGTGCGTCTTTCTCTGGCCGAAGCGACGGGAGAAGGACGTGGAGCGGCGGGTGCTGGGGAGCATCGCCTACGAACCCGCGCACGAAGGCCTGCGCCGCTGGCGCGCCTTCGGGATGGATTGCGACGTGACGGAAGGCTTGGCGCTGCACACGGCGAAAATCGCGCCGGGGAGCGCGCTGCTCTCCTTCCGTCCGGAAAAGGATGACGGGCGCGAAGAAAACTTCGAGCGCCTGGCCCTGGTCGAGCACTGGCTGCGCCGTCCGCTGCGCGAGTGGCTGGCGATGCGCCGTCCGAGCCGGGTGCGCGTGCTGGCGCAGGAGACGTTGACCGACGGCCCACGCGAGCTGGAGCACCTGAGCGGCGACCGCCCCGCGGCGGGCATCGCCCGGGCCTGGGCGGGGCGCACGCGCTTCGACAGCCGCGCCTGGCGCGACCCGCAGGACGACCGGCTGTACGTGCAGTCGATCAGCGGGGGGGACCCCGCGGTGGGACGGCGACTGTTCAGCGCGGAGGAGCGGTCATGAGCGCACGACGCGACATCCTCGTCCCGCTCACGCTGAGTGCCGTCTCGTGGCGGCCCATGTTGCGCGCGGTACCGCATCGCAACGAGGCGGCCGAGGTGCAGCCGCCGGCGGAAGACGGCAGCCTGCGCATCAGCGTGGCGTTGCGTCGGCCCTGGTGGGGCTTTCCGCCGATAACGTGGATTATCCAACCGTCGAAGAAGCGCACGGTAGAGCTGAACGCGCTGGGCGCCTTGGTCTGGGAATTATGCGACGGCCGCACGGTGGAGGAGATTGTGGACGCTTTTGCGGCGCGCTTCTCCTACACCTTTCACGAGGCGCGCGTGTCCGTCACCGAATATCTGAAATCGCTCGTACAGCGCGGCGTCCTCGCCATTGCGCAGGAGACCGACGCAGATCGTACGCCTGATCGGGATGACGCATGAAGACTATCGACGTCAAAAACCAGCCGACCCTGAGCCTGAACCGGACCTTTGAGATCTCCCTCAACGGGACCCGGTATCGCCTCTTCCGCTCCGTCGTGACCGTGGTGGTGATCGCCGTGGCGATCGCCTTCATGATGAACGTGGTATGCGAGGCGATCAGCACGCAGGCCATCGCGCGCGCCGCCCGCGAGCGCACCGCCCAGCAGCGGTTGGCCAACGTGTGGTCCGCCCGCCTGTCGATGGCGGCCACGCCGGAGGCGACGCTACGCGAAGTGGCCGGCGCCCCCGACGGCGACCCGCTGTTGCAGGAAGCGGCCAAGCTGGGCAACCTGACGCCCGCACGCTTGCAAACGTATCACGACAACGCCGTGCAGGCGGTACGCTACCTCGACTTCTTCACCGCCCTCCCCTACGCCACGCGCCGCAGCCTGGTGCACACCGCGGAGAGCACGGCGGTCTTCGACCTGCTGCAGCAGAGCAAAGCGCAGACGACTTTCAACGACGTGGTGGCGAAGTATAAGGTGCGCGTGCCGGGCGGTACGGATGCGCTGTACGCCTTCGCGACGGTCTGGGGCACCACGGTCAAGGGCGACACCGACGCGATCATCGCCGGGCACACCGCCGCCATCGCCACCCTCACGCCGCTGCTCAAAGGGCGCGTGATGCACGAGGCGCTGGTCGACGCGGATAAGGACTTCGGCGCGCAGGTGCAGCAAGCCGGCTTCGTCGCCTTCGACGCCAAGACGCGTGCCGCCGTGGCCGATCAGGCGCGGCAGACGATGCAGATCGCCTTCATCGAGGACAGCATCCAGCATATGGAGGCACGCCAGCAGCTCGCTTCCCGCCTGGGCGGATCCACCATCCCCGGCGACATCACGCTCAAGCTGCTGTGGGACACGCTGACCGACCGCGACACCGCGAGCTGGTACCTGGGCTTCCTCACCAGCGCCCCGCTGAAACTCGACGCCGGCGGTCTCACCGCCGCCCGCGTAACCGAGCTGGCGCGCGGCAAAAATGAGATGGGCGCGCTGGACAACGCCGTGCGTCTCACCGCGGACACCTCCAGCAACGCGCGCATGACCTGGCTGGTGCTCGTCTCCCTCCTCGTCTGCGTGGTCGGCATCTCCAACGCCATGCTCATGTCCGTCACCGAGCGCTTCCGCGAAATCGCCACGCTGAAATGCCTCGGCGCGCTGGACACCTTCATTATGACCCTTTTCCTGCTGGAAGCCTGCCTGCTCGGGCTGGTCGGCGGCGCCATCGGCAGCCTGGCGGGCAGCATCATCGGCTTCAGCCGCATGCTCTCGACCTTCGGCGGCCGGATGCTCTTCCTCGCCTTCCCGGTGGGCCCGTGGTTAATCGGCATGCTGCTCGCCATCGGCGCGGGCGTGGTGCTGGCGGCCCTCGCCGGCGTCTATCCCTCCTACATGGCCGCGCGGCTGGCGCCGATGGAAGCCATGCGCATCGAATAATCCTGCCCTACGGCAGCCTGAACAAGGAACGGCACGATGAGTAGCGAAACGCAAGTCTCGACAACCCGGCAGGCGGATACCGACCTGAAACGCGTGGTCATCCGCACCGTCAACCTGCGCAAGATCTATGAGAAGAAGGGCGTCATCACCGAGGCCCTGCGCGGATTGGACACGGAGATCAACGCCGGGGAGTTCATCGCCATTATGGGCCCCTCTGGCTCCGGCAAGTCGACGTACTTCAATATGGTCGGCGGGCTCGACTCCCCCACGTCGGGGCGCGTCTTCATCGACGAAGTGGACGTCGCGCAGCTCACCGCCGTGGAGTTGGCCTTCCTGCGCTGCCGCAAGATCGGCTACATCTTCCAGCAGTTCAACCTGATCCAGTACATGACGGCGCTGGAGAACGTCACCACCCCGATGGCCTTCGCGGGCGTCGGGCCGGACGAGGCGCGCGTACGCGGCATGGATCTCCTCGACATCGTCGGGTTGAAGGATCGCTGGTCGCACCGCCCCATCGAGATGTCCGGCGGGCAGCAGCAACGCGTGGCCATCGCCCGTTCCATGTCCAACCTGCCGATGATCCTGCTCTGCGACGAGCCGACCGGCAACCTGGACTTGAAAACGGGCCGCGAGATTCTCGATATCCTCTTTCGCTTGAATAAAGAGCGTGGGGTCACCATCATCTGCGCCACCCACGACCCGCGCATGCTCGACCTGTGCGACCGCCTGATGTGGATTCGCGACGGGTTGATCGAGCGCGTGGCGCGCCGCGACGAAGTCACCATCGAGGTCGGCTCCATCAATAATGAACTTGAGTAATCCCGGGCCTCCGGAAAAGGGATAATGGTATGCTGAAGACGGTCTTCCCCATCACACGCATCTGGTTGCTGGCCGGCGCCCTGCTGCTCGCGGCAGGCGCGCACGCCGCGGGCCAATTCGCCGCCGATTGCCAGGCGCTCACGCGCACCCCGCACCGCCTGCTGGGCTCCCCGGAACTCACCCAGGCCGCCGGGTATCTGGAGGGGCGGTTCCGCGCCATCGGCGTGGACAAGGTGATCGAGCAGCAGTTCCCGGTGATGACGCCGGTCATCACGCGCTGCACCGTCACCGTGGGGGGGCGCGCGCTCCCGCTGTTGCCCATGCGGCCCAACGGCATCATGCTCCCCGTCACCCCGGCGGGGGGGATCAACGGCACCCTGCTCGACGCCGGCAACGGCGCGCTGACGGCGTACGGCAAGCGCAAGGCGCTGGGCAAGATCGTCGTGCTCGATTATAACAGCGACACGGCGTGGTTGCGCGCCTTCCGCCTGGGCGCCAGCGCGGTCATCTTCGTGGGCAACGGCACGGCGGAATCGTGGCAGACGCACTACACCGAGTCCAACGCCAACATGCCGCGCTTCTTCTTCCCGGGCACGCGCGCGGCGCTGCTGGAAGGCGCGAAGGCGCGCATCGACAGCGCCGTACGCTGGGAATCCCGCACCGGGCGCAACGTGATCGCCTTCATCAAGGGCACCAAGCCGAAATTCACCCTCGATCAGCCGGAGACCACGGTGGTCGCCGCCACGCTGGACACCTGGGGTGAAGTGCCGCACCTGACACCGGGCGCGCGTGAAGCCGCCAACTGCGCGGGCCTGCTGGCGCTGGCCGACTATTATACGAAGAACCGTCCGACGCGCAACCTGGCCCTCGTCGCCTTCGGCGCGGAGTCCGTCGGCCACCTCGCCTCCTCCGTCTTCTACCGCACGCTGGAAAACGACACCCCCACGGTGAAGCTGGAGAACCGCATCGCCTATCGCGGCTTCGAGCTGCAGTCCCTCGGCAAGATGGACGCGGCGCTGCTGAGTATCGACGGGCTGAAACGTGCCGACACGGATACCAAGCGCGTGCTGGTGCAGCGTCTCGGCGACAAGGGCACCGAGCACGTCGCCACGCTGAACGATCGCATCTCCGACATGAACCTGCTGAGCAGCCTGCCCTCCCGCCGTCCCAATGAGAGCGAAGCGGTCTACCAGCAGCGCGTGAAGGAAGCCGCGGCGTTTAAAGCGAAGTTCGATGCGCCGGTCAAACAGCTCACCGCGGAGAAGCAGATCTGGAACGATATGCGAAAAGCGCTGGCGGAAGAGCGCCTGGACGACGCGAGCCAAAACGCGCGCTTCGCCATGGCCCACCAGGAGGTGCAGGCGGACATCGACAAACGCAAAGCGCAGCTCAACGACATGCAGCGCGAACTCGACTCCGCCAAAGCGGTGAAAGACCTCCTCGGCGGCACCTTCATCAACCTGCACATCGCCCTCATGCTCGGTGACAGCACGCCGCACTGGGGCCTGATTATCGGTGGCGACTCGCCCTTCCACGCGCTGAACGACAACCCCGGCCTGTACGGGAAGATCCAGGGCACCTTCAAAGAGGCCGCCAAACACGCCAGCGTGCCGAACTTCGAAATCGCCACCGCCGACGGCACCATGGCCACGCGCCTCTTCTGGGCGGCGCAGTTGGCGCACAGCGGAGAAATCGCCGGGCGCATCGGCATCTACAACATATGTATCGGTACCGTGCAGGAGAAGCTCGTCCACGAAGGCACGCCCGACGACAGCCTCGCCCACCTTGACCTTGCCCGCATCGAGACGTCGGTCAACGAATTCGCCACGCTCTACGCCGCCGCAGGCGGCTCCGAGGGCCTGTCGCTGCGCCGCACCATCGTCGCCGACAAGCAGTACGACTTCCCGGAGACGAAGGCCAACGGGGCGATCAGCGGCACCTCGGTGATGGGCATCAGCCCGGGCAGCTCGGTCCCCAACCGCCCCACCGCGGACGCGGTGATCGAGTTCTCCGTCAAACCGCTCACACACATGGACTACTGGCCGAACAAGATCCCCGGCTTCAACGCCACGCAGGTGATCAGCTCCGACGCCAACGCCATGTACGCCTACGGCCCGGTGCCGATGGACCCGTACCACGGCATCCTGGTTGGTTTTGCCGCCACCTTCGACGCGCGCGGACAGGTGAAGGAAGTCACCAATAACACCGACTCGCACGCCGTCTACACCCGCCTGAACATCTTCCCCTGTTCATCCGAATCCATGAAGGGCAGCAGCACCTCCACCACCCTGTATGCCGGGTCGGTGGTTATCCCGCCGTCGATCGAGCTGGCCGACACCACTGTGATGTGGGCGCAGGCGAACAGCCCCGTCGACGCGACGGGCAATACCTACGCCGCCACCACCGACGGCATCGTCTACTGGTACACCGACAAGCGCATCAACGGCGTCAAGCTCTTCGGCACGAACGGACGCTCCGTCGTCGCGCTCTTCAAAAACGCGCTCGACCCGCGCGCGGAAGACAACGATCCCGACGGCGGGCTGTTGCCGAATCCGTTAGGGTTGGTCTTCCCGGACAGCTCGCTCCTTTCCGCCGGAGACCTGTGGCGGTTGAACGAAAACCGCTTGAGCATCCTGCGCGAAAAGGGCATCACCAACAGCTCCATCGAAGAGTTGCACGGGCGCGCCCAGGATCTGCTCGACGCCGCGCGCGGCGCCAAGGATACCGCGCAGCAGGAAGGGCTGGCCGCGTCCGGCTTCCTGGCGGAGCGTCCCGTCTACCAGACGGTGCGCACTTCGCTGGACGACCTGGTGCGCGCGGTGCTCATCCTCCTCGCGCTGGCCATCCCCTTCGCCTTCGCGCTGGAGCGCCTGCTCATCGGTTCCACGAATATCTACAAGCAGATCGGCTGGTTCGTCGGCTTCTTCATCGTCACCTTCCTGCTCCTGTACATGGTGCACCCGGCGTTTAAGATCTCCGCGCAGCCGATCATCATCTTCCTCGCCTTCGCGTTGGTGATGCTCTCCTCGCTGGTGATCGTGGTGATCGTGCAGAAGTTCGAGACGGAGCTGAAGGTGTTGCAGGGGTTGTCCTCCTCGGTGCATACCGCCGACGTGTCCCGTTTCAGCACCATGATGGCCGCCATGGGCATGGGCATCTCCACGATGCGCCGCCGCCCGCTGCGCACCGCGCTCACCGCGCTCACCATCACGCTGCTCACCTTTACGATTCTGAACTTCGCCTCCTTCGACACGCGCATCGACGTAGTGAAGTTGCCCGGTGGCACGCCGCCGAAATACACCGGCGTGCTGCTGCACAAGGTGAACTGGACGTCGATGGATACCGAGCTGACGTCGATCATCGAAAGCCGCTGGGGCAAAACCGCCGACGTGACCAGCCGCTACTGGCTGCCCGCCGACGCGGGACCCGGGGACGGCCCGCTGGTCACCTGCGGCGACGGCTCGAACCCGAAGGCGCTGAAAGGCGTGCTTGGCCTCGACCCGGCGGAGATCGCCCACCGTCCCGACCTGAGCGGGCTCCTCACCGATGCCGGAAAAGCGCTGCCGCACGGCGTGTATATGACCCAGGCGATGGCCGCCAGCTTGAAGGTGGCGCCGGGCCAGGAAGTCATCATCGGTGGCGTGCGCCTGCAGGTGGCCGGCCTCCTCGACGCGGCCACGGTGACGGGCATCAAGGATATGGACGACAGCGGCATCATGCCGGTGGACTTCGCGGCGATGACCAGTTCGCAAGGTGCGCAGGCACAGGATCCGGCGAAGATGGCCGCCGGCTCCGACGTGCTGGCCGCCGCGCAGAACAAGCAGGACTGGGTGCCGTTGCCCACCGACCAGGTGGTACTCGTCTCCAGCGATACGGCGAAGCTGCTGGGCGCCTCGTTGCGCGTGGTCACGCTGTATACCAAGGACGCGCAGGCCGCCGCCGGCATCGCCGAAGACGCCTCCCGCATGTTGCCGATCCCTGTCGCCGCCACGCGGCCCGAAGGGGTCTTCACCCACGTACTCGCCCCCACCGTGATGGCCAAGGGGCTGAAGGACCTGATCTTCCCCATCATCCTGGGTGGGCTGGTCATCTTCGGCACCATGCTCGGGTCGGTGGCCGACCGCGAGAAGGAAATCTACACCTTCAGCGCCCTCGGGCTGGCGCCCGCCCACGTGGCCACCCTCTTCTTCGCCGAAGCGCTGGTCTACAGCTTCATCGGCGGCCTGGGAGGATACCTGCTCGCGCAGGGGGTGCAGAAGCTGCTCGCCCTGCTGGTGAGCATGGGCGCGCTGGCGACGATGCCGGAGATGAACTACTCCTCCATCAATGCGATCATGACGATCATCATCGTCATGGGCACGGTGATGGTCTCCGCCATCTACCCGGCGTTCAAGGCCTCGCGCAGCGCCAACCCGGGCATTCTGCGCTCCTGGAAGCAACCGGCGCCGGACGGCGACGCCTTCCACATCGTCTTCCCCTTCACGGTGTCACAGTATGACATCACCGGGGTGATGAGCTTCCTGAAAGAGCACTTCGATAACTTCACCGATACCAGTTTGGGCGTCTTCATGGCGCGCGACACCCGCGTCACCCGCCTGACCGACGGCGCGCTGGGGCTGGAATCCCTGCTGGCGCTGGCGCCCTTCGACCTCGGCGTCACGGAAGACTTCACCCTGACCAGCGCCCCGAGCGAAATCCCGGGCATCGACGAGGTGAAGATCGAAATCCTGCGCCGCTCCGGGCAGCACAAGGACTGGACCCGTCTGAACAAGGTGCTGCTGGACGACCTGCGCAAGCAGTTCCTCCTCTGGCGCGCGCTGCCCGCCGAAACGATGGAACTGTACCGCCGCCGCACGCTGATCACGCTGGGCGAGCTGGCCGAAGAGACGACGACCGATATTCTCGCGCCCACCGCGCCGCGCCCCGTCGCGTAACGACGCGCTGTCTATGCCGGAGATGGATGTACTATGACGACGACTGTTGAACGAGCACCGCGGATCGATCCCGAAATCGAGCAGTACCGCAGTTTGATGGAGGTGCCGAGCACCTTCGAGGAGGGCTTTAACTGGAAGTCCCTCTTCGGAGCGCTCTTCCTCGGCATCCTCATGGTGCCCGGCGCCATTTATATGGGCCTGCTCGCCGGCTCGGGGATCGGCGACGCCGCCCAGTGGGTGACGGTGATCCTCTTCGTGGAGGTTGCCCGACGCGCCCAGCAGGCGCTAAAGAAGGCGGAGATTTACATCCTCTTCTTCATGGCGGGCACCATCATCGGCGCGTCCCCCTTCTCGGGTTTCCTGTGGAACCAGTTCTACAAGCACAGTGCGGCGGCGCAGGCCGCGGGCATCGCGCAACAACTGCCCACCTGGTACGCGCCGGCCGACGGGTCGACCTCCTATACCAAGCACACCTTCATGCATCCGGACTGGCTGCCGGCCATCGGACTGGTCACCTTCCAGACGATCTTCGGCAACCTGGCGAGCATGATTCTCGGCTACGGCCTGTTCCGCCTCGCCAGCGACGTGGAAAAGCTCCCCTTCCCCATGGCGCCGATGGGCGCGCAGGGCATTCTCGCGTTGTCTGAAGACGTCGGCGAGCGCACCCAGGAAGAGAACGCCGGCATGACGCGCTGGCGCGTCTTCTCCATCGGCGGCGCCATCGGGCTGCTCTTCGGCACGCTCTACCTGCTCGTGCCGCAGATCACCGGCGCGCTGACGAACTCGCCCATCCAGCTCTGGCAGATTCCCTTCTCCGATCAAACGGCCAAAACGCAGGAGCTGCTGCCGGCGGTGGCCACCGGGCTCAGCTTCGACCTGGGCAACGTGCTCATCGGCATGGTGGTGCCCTTCTATTCCGTACTCGGGTCCTTCCTGGGCGTGCTGTGCACCTTTGTGGCCAACCCCATCATGTACCGGCACGGCATCTTGCATTGGTGGCAACCGGGCGACACGACCATCACCACGATCTTCAAGAATAACATGGACTTCTATTTCAGCTTCATCATCGGCATTTCGCTGGCCGTCGCCGCGGTGGGCATCTTCCAGGTGATCCGCAGCGTCATGGAAAAGACGCGCCAGGCGCAAGCCAGCGGGCCGACCGGGCGCAAAGCCACCGATGTGCCGGAAGGCCGCGGCGATATCAAACTATGGGTGATCCTCACCACCTACTTCATCATCACGATCTCCTACATCGCCCTGTCGATGTACCTGATCGGGTGGAAGAAGGAGAACCTGGGCGTCTTCATCGTGCTCATCTTCTTCGGTTTCCTGTATACCCCGCTCATCAGCTACGTCACCGCGCGCCTGAACGGCATGGTCGGGGCGGTGGTCGAAGTGCCGATGGTGCGTGAAGCGAGCTTCATCTTCAGCGGATACCACGGGGTGGCCATCTGGTTCCTCCCCATTCCGAATGCCAACTACGGGCAGATGACGACCTTCTATCGCACCGCCGAGTTGACGGGCACCAAGTTCACCAGTATCTGGAAGGCGCAGGTGATCCTCTACCCGATCATCTTCCTGTGCTCCTTCATCTTCATGAACCTGATCTGGCACATGGGCGAGGTGCCATCGGCGGTGTATCCGTACGCCAATAAGATTTGGCCCCTCACCGCGATGAACAACAGCATCGTGTATACCGCCACGATGGGCGAGTATTCCATGTTCCAGCAGGCGTTCAAACCGGTAATACTGGGCATCGGCTTCGTGCTCGGGGTGGGGATATTCGGCTCCCTCAGCGCGCTCAGCCTGCCCATCTTCCTCTTCTACGGCTTCGTCTCGGGGCTGCAGGGGATGATTCACCTGGTGCTGCCGCAGTTCGTCGGCGCGTGCATCGGCCGCTTCTACTTCCAGAAGCGCCTGGGACAGCAGTGGCTGGCCTTTGCCCCGGTGCTGGCGGCAGGGTACTTCGTAGGTTCGGGCCTCATCGCCGTGCTGGGCATCGGGCTGATCTTCATCAACAAGGCGATTGTACAGTTGCCCTTCTGATTTTGGATTTTGGATTTTGGATTTTGGATTTTGGATTAATGTGGACCGGGACGTGTGTGCTTTGCTACAAGGTAAATGCGACGTCCTGACAGCCCCTCGATTTTGGTAAACCGGATGCGGCGACCGCCCCATCCAAAATCCAAAATCTAAAATCCAAAATCCCGCTGGGGAGTCGAGAAATGGCTGACAACACAACACTGTTCTCCATTCGTGGGCTGACGAAGGAATACAACCTCGGCAAGATGTCGGTGTATGCGCTGCGCGACGTGTCACTGGATATCTACCAGGGGGAATACCTGTCGGTGATGGGCCCCTCGGGGTCGGGCAAAAGCACGCTGTTCAACATGATCGGCGCGCTGGACAAGCCCTCCGCCGGGGAGATCACCGTGGCAGGCATCGACCTGACGAAGCTGACCAGCCGCCAGTTGGCATATTTCCGCGGCAACCATATCGGCTACGTCTTCCAGTCGTACAACCTGATCTACTCCTACACCGCCATCGACAACGTGGCGTTGCCGATGTTCTTCAGCGGCTCCTCCCACGACGCGGCGATTACGCGCGCCAAGGAAGTGCTGGAGATGGTGGGCCTGGGGCACCGCATGACGCACCGGCCCGACGAGATGTCCGGCGGGCAGCAGCAGCGCGTGGCCATCGCCCGCGCGCTGGTAAACAACCCGGCCATCGTGCTCGCCGACGAGCCCACCGCGAACCTGGACACCGTTACCGGCGAGGAGATCATCACCCTGCTTGCCGAGTTGAGTAAGAACGCGGGGGTCACCGTGGTCACCGCCACCCACGACCACAAGATGCTCGCCGCCTCCGACCGCATCCTGTGGATCAAGGACGGCATGGTCGACCGCATCGAGCGCCGCGAAGACCTGGACATCCGCGTGGGGTCGGTGCACTAACCAGCCAACCGGCTTACATTCGACAGCCACCGGCGTTCGCCGGTGGCTGTTTTGTGTTGTCCCCCACCCTGTCGTCCCCGCACGACATCCTTCCGCGCGGCGTATGATTTAATTTTAATTTGACGACAGACCGTTTTGACGCTATGCTTCTTGTCGTAGTATTCTTCCTCGTTCCAGGAGGGTTTACCCGATGAGCCACAGCCCGTTAACCAATGTGGTCGCGCTCGATGGGAAAAAGTCGCGTGTTCAACGCACGGCGACCGGTTGGCATGTTGCGGCGGCGTCCGGCGTGACGGCGCGCATCAAGGGTTACCGCGACGGCATCATCTGCCGCGTGGCGCCCGGTGCCGATCCCTCGGTGGTGCAGTTGGGCATCGGCCCGGCCACCAGCCGCCTCTGCAACGCGATCTACAGCCCCTCCCTGGATACGGCGCTGGTCTTCACGGGCGACGACGTGGCGCTGGCCCCGGCACGCAAAAAAGGCCAGCGGGTGCGCGGCTACACCGTCACCGCAAGCGGGCCGATTACCGTCACCGTGCTCGACTCCTACCTGCGCATTCACCGCGACCTGCCCTGGTTCACCCCGCTGGAGCGCGACACGTTCCCGCGGCCCCCGGCGGGCTGGTGCTCATGGTACTACTACTACCTGGAAGTCACGGAAGCGGAGATCGTCAAAAACACCGACTGGCTGGCGGAGCACCTGCTCCCCTTCGGCTGCGACTGGGTGCAGATCGATGACGGCTGGCAGGGGCGCGGCGCGGGACACGGCACCAACCGCAACTGGTTCGTCACCTGCGAACGCGATTTCCCGCGCGGCATGAAGTGGATCGCCGACTACATCCGCGAGCGCGGCCTGCGCCCGGGCATCTGGACCATCCCGCACACGCAAAGCGACCAGGAACTCTTCCAACGCATCCCGGCCCTTTTCATCCGCACGGAAGACGGCGTCTCGCCGGGCGAGCACGACGCCTCACAGGCTGACGCATCGCCCGCGGCCGATCCCCCGTGCGACTGGGCGGGACGGTACTACCTCGATCCTACCGGGCTGGAGGGGCAGGCCTACCTGAAGCGCCTCTTCACCATGCTCTGCGACGAGTGGGGCTACGACTACGTGAAGATCGACGCGCAGGGGCAGATGCCCGGCATATATACCGCGCAGCGCCGCCGCCTGGCCGACCCCGCGCAGGACGGCGCGCGCGCCTACCGGCAGATGCTCGACGCCGGCAAGGCGGTGATGGGCAAGGGGCGCTTCCTGCTCAACTGCGGCGGCGGCTGGCCGGCGGTGGGCCTGTGCGAAGGCATCCGCACCGGCGGCGACGTGTTCCACTCCTGGGAGGGCATGCAGCCCGCCGTCACCGCCACGCTGCAGTGGCTTTACCTGAACACCATCGCCTGCTACACCGACCCCGACGTGGTGATGGTGCGCGACCCGCTCACCCCCGACCAGGCACGGCTGTGGGCCACCCTGCTGGGCGTCACCGGGCAACTGCTGATGGCCAGCGACCAGATGTACGACCTGCCCGACGAGCGCGTGGAACTGCTGCGGCGCATCTTCCCGGTGGCGGACATCCACCCGATGGAGCTGTACCCGCTGACCGGCGCGGAAAAGCCGACGATCTTCGACCTGAAGGTGACCCTGCCCAACGTGGGGCAGTGGGACGTGGCGGCGCTCTTCAACTGGAGCGACGCCGCCCAGGCGGTGACGCTGACCCCCGCACGGCTGGGGCTGACCGGCGACGCCTGGCTGGCGCTGGACGCCTGGAACGGCACGCTGCTGCACGATGGCGACGGCACGGTGACCGTGGAGGTTCCCGCGCAAGGGTGCCGCGTGGTGAGCCTGTGGCGGCGCCAGGACGTGCCGCACTTCGTGGGCACCAGCCGCCACCTCACCCAGGGCGCGGTGGACGTGAAATCGGTGGAGTGGGACGCGAAAAAGCGGCGCCTCACCGGCGTCTCCCACGTGGTGGGCGGCGACCCGTACCGCGTCTACCTTTATGTACCGGATGGCTACACGGTCGCCGGGGAGAATATCACCCAGGAGGGCCGACTGGCCACGCTGACGCTACGACGCGACGCAAATGAGAAGGTCACCTGGCAGGTGCTCTTCGAGCGCGCGTCGTAACATTGACTATCAGGTAAGCGCACTTGCAGCCCGGCCCGGTGCCGGGCTGCGCTGTCGCGGAGAGGCAACGATGGCATACACGCCCGAAACGCTACCCGAAGCGCTAAATCACGATGCAGTGCTGCTGAGCGTGGCCACCGACGTGCTGCCCGACGGCGCGCTGGGGCGCGAATGGTTGCGCGTCACCGCCGAACAGCTTACCGTGCACACGCAGACGGCGGAGGGGTGGCGGGAACGGCTGGCGCTGCCGCTGGCGGACATCACCGATCCGAAGCTGCGCACCCTACTCGGCGGGGCGGCGCTGGAAGTGACGCACGCGGAGCAACCGCGAGAGGTGGCGCGCTTCACCAACGCGCATCAAGCCGCCGTGGGCACCTTCCTCAGCCTGCTGGAGAAGCAGCTCAAGGGGGAGGAGTACGTGGTGCCCGAGGAGGAGCGGCGGCATTGCCCCACCTGCGGGCTGCCGCTGGAAAGCGGCACCAAGGTCTGCCCCGCCTGCCTGCCGCGCGGCCGCACGCTGAAGCGCATCTTCGCCTACCTGCGCCCGCACGCCGCCTCCGCCATCACGCTTTCGCTGCTGGCGATGTTCAACACCGCCCTCGGCCTGGTGCCGCCCTACCTGAGTAAGCCGCTGATGGACAAAGTGATCATGCCCGTCGTGTCGGCACGCAACCACGGGTTGCCCTTCGCGCTGCCGCCGGCACTGCACCTGCTCGGGGTCATCACCCTCACGATCATTGCCATCACCGTGCTGCGCGCGGTGATGGGCACGGCACAGAGCTGGACCTCCGCCTGGCTGGGCAACCACGTGGTGCACGACATCCGCGCCCAGCTCTACCAGCACATGCAGTTTCTCTCGCTGCGCTTCTACGACAAGCGGCAGATCGGCACGGTGATCTCGCGCGTGAACCAGGACACCGGCCAGTTGCAGCAATTCCTGGTGTGGGGCGCGCAGGATTTGACCGTCAACTTCCTGCAGGGTGTCGGCATCGGCGTGATGCTCTTCGTGATGAGCTGGAAGCTGGCGCTGCTGGTGCTGATCCCCGCCCCGCTCATCATGCTGCTCGCCGGGCGCTTCTGGCGCAAGGTGCGCTTTAACATGCACCGCTTCTTCCGCCGCTGGGGCCGCGTGAACGCGATGCTCACCGAAACGCTCACCGGTCTGCGCGTGGTGAAAGCCTTCGCGCAGGAGAACCGCGAGATCGCGCGCTTCAACCGCCAGAGCACCGACCTGGCCTTCGCCGGCATCCACGTCGAACGCATGATCTCCACGCTCTTCTCCAGCTTTGGCCTGCTCATCACGCTGAGCACGCTCCTGGTCGCCTATATGGCCGCACGCAATGTCCTCTTCGACGGCATCTCCACCGGCACGTACTTCGCCTTCACCGCGTACGTCGGCATGTTCTTTGCGCCGTTGCAGTCGTTGTCGATGCTCTTCAACTGGTCGTCGCGCGCGCTGACGGCCTCGGAGCGCGTCTTCGAGGTGCTGGACAGCGACCTGGAGGTGCCGGAAACCGACGAGAGCGCGCCTATGCCGCAGATGACCGGCGCGGTGACCTTCCAGGATGTCACCTTCGGCTACGAGCGTCACCGGCAGGTACTCAAGCACGTCTCCTTCGACGTACAGCCTGGGGAGATGATCGGGCTGGTGGGGCACAGCGGCGCGGGGAAGTCGACGACCATCAACCTGCTTTGCCGTTTCTACGACGTGAACGAGGGCGCCATCCTCATCGACGGCGTGCCCATCCGAAATATCCACCTGCAGGATTTGCGCGGGCAGGTGGGGCTTGTGCCACAAAACACCTTTCTGTTCAGTGGTACCATCGCGGCCAATATCGCTTACGCCAAGCCGGACGCCTCGCGGGAGGAGATTATCCGCGCCGCCAAGGTGGCCAACGCGCACGACTTCATCCGCGGGAAGCCCGACGGCTATGAGACGATGATCGGCGAAAGCGGCAAGGGGCTCTCCGGCGGCGAACAACAGCGCATCGCCATCGCGCGCGCCGTGCTGCACAACCCGCGCATCCTCATCCTCGACGAGGCCACCTCGCACGTGGACGTGGAGACGGAGAAGCAGATTCAGGAGGCCATCGAGCGGCTGGTCAAAGGCCGCACCACCTTCGCCATCGCCCACCGGCTCTCCACGCTGAAGCACGCCAACCGGCTGATCGTGCTGAAAAACGGCGAGATCTCCGAGATCGGCACTCATGACGAGTTGATGGCGAAGGAAGACGGCGAATTCCACCGCCTGGTGCAGACGTATCAGGAGATTTCCAAGGTGCAGGCCGTGCAGCGGTGACGGGGAATTTTCAGTTTTTAGTTATGAATTTTAAAGTGGGGACGGCGGGAGGATAGCATGGCGGACGAAAAATCCACACCCGATGACCTGGTGCTGCTGGCGCCGGAGACGGTGTTTCGGCAGGAGGGCGACCGGCTGCGGCTGGCGGTCGGCGACGACTGGCAACCGGTGACGCTGGCGCCGCTCTTCCCCCTGAGTGAGGCCACGGGCTGGATCGCCGTGCTCGACGCGGAGGGCAAAGAGGTGGGGATTCTCGCCGACCTGCACGCACTGGGGCGGGACAGCGCGGCGGCGGTGCGCGCGGAGCTGCGCCGGCGCAACCTGGTGCCGCACGTGCAGCGCATCACCGGCGCGCGCGACCGCTTCGGGATGACGGAGTTCACCGTCGAGTCCGACCGCGGCCCGCTGTCGATCCTGGTGCGCCACCCGCAGGAGAATATCCAGCAACCGCTGCCCGGGTATTTCACCCTGGTCGACGTGGAGAGCAATCGCTACGACATCCCCGACCTCAGCGCCCTCGATCCCGAGAGCCGGCGGTTGTTGGAAGAGCGGTTGTAGGGGGAGTTTCACCTCACAGCGCGGTCGTCTGTGCGATTTCGGTAACGAGTTGGTCCATGATCGGTTTTCCGGCGGCGGGGGTGACGCCTTCGAGGTAGACGAAGCGGTGCCCCCGGCGCAGCAGGCACCAGGAACCGGTCATCGCCACGTTGCTGTTGCTGGTGTGGAAGGTGAAGGTGTGCAGGCCGGCGGGATCGGCGTCGGGGGTGTCGCCCGACTGATAGCCGGTGAAGGCATCGCCGACCACGGAGACCACCGAAAAGCGCTTCTCGCGGATCTTATCCAGTTGCGCGGCGAGCTGGACGGCGTTGCCGCGATCCTCCGTGTCGGCCTGCAGGTCGATCGCCAGACAGAAGAGGCTGTTCAGCGACATGCCCTCGGTGGGCATGACAAACTCGATCAGCTCCCCGTTCAGATCCTCCCGTTTTTCAGGCCCTTCCTTCACCCAGTCGGCGGGATAGGGTACGATGTAGCCCATGGAGGACTTGTACTGCTCCCATTTATCCGGCGGTATGGGCATGTCGGGGGGGCGCCGGGCGAGGAAGGACATCAGGAGGACCATGCCCACCAGCGCGGCGAAGGTGTAGGAGAGCACGCGCGCCGCCACCGGCACGCCGGGTGTAGGCGCCCAGATCGGCCCGTGCGGGAGAGCCTCCGGCGCGGCGGGGGGCGGACTCTGATACGGCGTCACCATGCGTTACCTCGCCTCGTCCCCCGGGCGGTGGCCGCGCTCCTGCAGGCGCACGATGTCCGCGCGCGTGATGATGCCGCGCAGGTGGTCGCCCTCCATCACCAGCAGCCGGCGCAGGTCGTCGTCGAGCAGGCGCGCCGCCACATCCGCCACCGGTGTTTCCGGCGCCACGGTGGGCAGCGCGTGATCCATGATCTCCTCGGCGGTAAGGGCCAGGATGCGCTTGGCCTCTTCTTCGAAGCGTTGCGGGTTTTCCAGGTAGATGATGCTGCCCAGGAATTCGATGTGCCGGGGCAGGTGGAAGGCCGCCGCGCGTGCCACCATCTCCTCTTCGGTGACGATGCCGCGCACTACCCCGGCGGCGTCGACCACCGGCACCGCGCCGAAGCGCTCGCGCGCCAACGTCTCGGCCACCTCGCCCACCGGCATGTCCGGCGGCACGGTGACCACCGTGCGTGTCATAATGTCCGCCGCGGTTTTCATAACACCACCTCGTTACTAGTATACCGCACTTCGCGGCAGCGGAACCGCTACCCCGGATGATACACGATCTAAAGGACTGCCGGGCTAGCACGCATTATGCGAAATGTTATGAATAATGCCGGCTATGCGCCCCACCCATATGGCGGGCCGACCGCTACACGCACAAACCGGTAGCCGTCGGCGGCCAGCGCGTCGGCGAAGGAGGCGTTTTGCGGCTCGTCACCGAGCAGGCCGATGATGGCGCCACCAGAGCCGGTGGTGGTGGCGGGCAGCCCGTAGCGTTGCGCGAGGCCCGTCATGCGCAGGTTGTCGGGCCCGAGCACCGCGTCGCCGAAGATCTTCCGCCGCAACGCGAAGTTGGCGTTCATCAGCCGTGCCACCGTGCCGTGGTCGCGCGTCAGCAGCGCCTCCCGCCCGGCCTCCGCGTAGCCGGCGAACTCGTGCATTGCCGCGACGACCTCCGGGTCACCTTCGTTCCAACGCCGCCGCACGTCGCTGTGGATGGCGCCGGACTCGGTGGGGTCTTCCACGTAGGCGATGTAGAGCGGCGGCAGCAGCGCGGGGTCCAGCGGCTCGTAGACCCCGTAGCCGCGTCCGGTGAGCAGCTCGCGGTTGAAATCCATATAGAGCGCCCCGCCATAGACCTGGATCACGCGGTCCATCATCCCCGCGGTGATGCCCAGTTCCTGGAACTCCGTCTCCAGCGCGATGTTCGGCAACGCGTGCTGCGGCAGCTTGTCGTAGAGGCCGTACCAGCCCATCAGCCCACGCAGCATGGCGATCACGATAGCCGACGACCCGGCCATGCCCACCTGGCGCGGAATGTTGGTGTCGTAGCTCACGGTGAAGTTCGGCCCATCGAGGGGAATCCCGCGCGCCGCGCACGCCTCGACGAAGTGCTTGCACGTCGCGGAGAGCAGGCGCAGCCCGCCATAATACCCCTGGTCGGCGAAGATCGCCGCCAGTTCGCCGATGTGCTGGAACTCGAGGGGATCGAACTGCGGGTGCGGCTGCAGGCGCAGGTAGTCGCTCTCCTCCAGCGTCACCGTGGCGTGGTAATTCCCCACCAAACAGGCAATGGTCTTGCCGTAATACCCATCGGACGGATTGCCCAGCAACCCCGCCCGCGCATGCACTTCAGTCACTAAACGCATGGATCGCTCCGCGAATTTTGGATTTTGGATTTTGGATTTTGGATTGCTCCGTGTCCGCACCGCGTGTAGGGTTCGACTTTGGACGGGGGAAGTCCTGCGGGACAACGCTGGAACCGTCGTCAACTTTGGGAAGGCGAGCGTACGCGCGAGCCACGGATGCAGGAAAGCGGAGTAGCCATTGGGCTCGTAGTAGGTTCGCAGCGCAGCAAGAACCGTTACCTCATATCTGCTCTTTGATTCTATCGTGCCAGCATTGCTTTCCAGAGTGGCATCGAATAATCAAAGAGCATCTATTGATGTAAGGGACGCGCCTTGCTGCGCTGCGTCGCTACTACGAGCCCTACCTCCGTTACCGGGTCTATTCTCGTGGCCCGCGGGTACGCTCGCCCTCCTTTTGTTTCTGCAAAGGCGAAATGTGACGGTCACCATGGCGTACAGTCAAAGTGCTCCATTCCCGTCTCCCTCCTCATCCTTTGCTCAAAACCTTAACCCACATTTGCAGGAAGTGGGAAATCGATGCACAATGTAAGAAGGGAGCCGTAGTGACGGCAGAGAGCGGGCAACGTGGCCAACGAGCACCCGGATGTGCATATTTGCCTTTTCGGCGCGGACGCGCTGCAGGCGCAACTCGAGGCGCTGGCGCGGGAGACGGACGGCGTCCGCGCGTCGGAGGACATCGAATTTGTGCACCGCATGCGCGTGGCCTCGCGACGGCTGCGCGGCACGCTGAGCATCTTCACCCCCTGCCTGCCGCGCAAGCGCGTGGAGGGGTGGACGCGCGCGATCCGCCGCATCACGCGTGCCCTGGGTGAGGCGCGCGACACCGACGTGCAGCTCGAATGGCTGCTGCAGATCGACGCGGGGGCTGCTCCACGCGCGCATGCCGGCATCGGGCGCGTGATGTTGCGCCTGCGCCAGGGGCGCGAGCGCAAGCAGACGCGCGTGCTCGCCGCGCTGGACCGGCTGCGCGACGACCGCACCGTCGAGACGATGAGCGACTATCTGCGCCGGCAAATGGTGACCGCGCACCTGGTCGGGGCCGACCCGGAGGCCCCCAGCGTGCAGGCATGGGCGGCGCGGGTGATCTTAGCGCGGCTGGAAGACTTCCTCATGTATGAGCCCTACGTCTCCCAGCCGGAACGGCTGACCGAGCTGCACGCCATGCGCATCGCGGCCAAGCACCTGCGCTACGCCATGCAGCTCTTCGCGTCGCTCTTCCCCGACGGCTTGCGCGTGCCGTTGCAGGCGGCACGCACCGCGCAGGATCAACTCGGCGTGCTGCACGATTGCGACGTGTGGGCGGAGGAATTGCCCCGTCTGCAGGAGAAAGAGCGCGTCCGCTCGCTGGACTTCTACGGGCACGCGCGTGCCTTCACCCGCCTGTTGCCGGGTTTCACCTTCCTGCGCGAAGACCGCGAAGCACAACGCGCCAAAACGTATACCGACTTTGCCGCGTTCTGGAAAAAGAGCGTGCGGGATCGCGTGTGGCCCGCGCTGGGCCTGCAGTTGCACGCCTGTCTGCCCGTGGAGACGGGCGTGGAGGATGAAGTATGAAGATTGCGCTCATCGGCGATGTGCACGCCAACCTGCCGGCGCTGGACGCGGTGCTGGCACACGCGCGGAGCCAGGGGGCGGATGCAATCTGGAACGTGGGCGACTTCATCGGCTACGGCCCCTTCCCCGACGAGGTGGTGCGCCGGCTGCGCGAAGTGGACGCCGTGAGCATCATCGGCAACTACGACCGCAAGGCGCTGCAGGCGCTGGACAAACCCAGCGTGCTGCCGAAACAGGCGGAGAAGCGGCGCGCCTTCATCTGGGCGGGCGAACGGCTCACCCCCGAGCATCGCGCCTACCTCACCGCGCAGCCGGAGGAGCGGCGCTTCGAGGCACTCGGGCACCGCATTTTGCTCGTGCACGCCAGCCCCGTGTCCAACAAGGAGCACCTGACCCCGGACACGCCGGACGAGCGGCTGCACGAACTGGCGACGCTGGCCAACGCGGAACTCATCATCTGCGGGCACTCACACCTCCCCTTCGTGCGCGAGGTAGGCGGCACGTGGTTCGTGAACACCGGCAGCGTGGGGCGTCCCGACGACGGCGATCCGCGCGCCTGCTACGCGGTGCTCAACCTGGTCGCCGGACACTTTTCCATCGAACACTACCGCGTCACCTATGACGTGGGCGCCGCCGTCGCCGCACTGCGCGAGCAGGGGCAGCCGGAACTCTTCGCGCAGATGCTGCTGCAGGGGCGCGCCCTGGACGCCGTGCGTCGCTTGCCCGAGGTGTGGGACGAGCCGCGTGTGCAGGGTGCCGTGCGCGCGCTGGCGCTGCGCTGCCAGTACGACGCCGGCCACGCCGAACAGGTGACGACGCTGGCGCTGCAACTCTTCGACGCGCTGCAGCCGCTGCACCATCTGGACGCCGAGGAGCGCCGCCAACTCGGCTACGCCGCGCTGCTGCACGACATCGGGTGGAGCGAGAACGGCCAGCAGCACCATAAGCACACGCTGCGCATCATCCTCGACACGCCGCTGCTGCCCTTCTCCCGGCGCGAGCGGCTGCTCATCGGCTCGGTGGCGCGCTATCACCGCAAGGCGCTGCCCAGCCTGAAGCACGATCACTTCGCCGCGCTGGCCCCCGAGGATCAGCTCACCGTCACCGTACTCGGCGGCCTGCTGCGCCTTGCCGATGGGCTGGACTGCCAGCACCGCCACGCCGTACGCGGGGTGAAGGTGACCGTCTCCACCGGCGCGCTCACCGTGTGTCCCGACGACGCCACCGTGCTCACCGACGAGGAGCGAGCGGCGGCGTTCGAGAAGGCCGACCTGCTGGCGCAGGTGTTTGCGCGTGAGGTGCGATTCGCATGGCCCTCGATGTGACGTCCGGCGACGGCCGCGTCGTCGCCTTCCTGGACCTGGGCACCAACTCCGTACGCCTGCTGCTCGTGCGCGTGCACCCCGGGCACTACTACACGGTGATCACGCAGCAGAAGGAAGTGGTGCGCCTGGGCGAGGGCGAGTTCGACGCGCAGCGCTTGCAACCGGCGGCCATGGATCGCGCCATCCTCGTCTGCCGCAAATTCGTCGAGCTGGCGCAGGCATACAATGCGGCGGAGATCATCGCCGTCGCCACCGCCGCCACCCGCGAAGCGACGAACCAGGGCGAATTTCTGCACCGCCTGCAGCGCGAGGCGAACCTCGACGTGCACGTGATCTCGGGCCGGGAGGAGGCGCGCCTCGTCTTCGCCGGCGTGGCGAGCGGGCTGCACCTGGGCGCGCGCCGCCTGGTCTTCCTCGACATCGGCGGCGGCAGCACCGAGGTGATCGTCGGCGACGGGCAGGAATACAGCTATCTCGACTCCCTCAAACTCGGTGCCATCCGCCTGACGAACCTCTACCTCGCGGGCGAAACGGGACCTATCCCCCCCGGGCGCTACGCCCAACTGCGCAACCACGTGCATAACGCCGCCATGCGCACGCTGCAGCACCTGCAGGGGCAGCACTTCGACCTGGCGGTGGGCAGCTCGGGCACGGTGGAAAACCTGGCCGAGGTCGCCGCGCGCCGCTACCTCAAGCGCCGCCGCCGCCGCGACGATATCTTCACCTTCGCCCAACTGCAAGGCGTCACCCAGATGCTCTGCACGCTCTCCGTGGAGGAGCGCCGCAAGGTGCCCGGGCTCAACCCCGAACGCGCGGACATCATCATCGCCGGCGCGGCGATCTTCGAGACGCTGATGGCCGTGCTCGACCTGCCCGCCTTCTGCTTCAGCGACCGCGGCCTGCGCGACGGCCTGCTGGAGGACTACCTGGCGCGCACCGAACACGCCCCGCTCGTCGCCGGGCTCTCCGTGCGCGAACGCAGCGTGTTGCAGCTCGGGCGCACCTGCGCCTTTGACGAGCCTCACGCGCGCACGGTGGAGCGGCTGGCGGTAGAGCTGTTCGACAGCGCGCGCGCCATCGGCCTGCACCCCTTCGGCGAGGCCGAACGCGAGTTGCTGGCCCACGCCGCGCTGCTGCACGACCTGGGGGCGTTCCTGTCCTACACCAACCACCACGCGCACAGCTATTACTTCATCCGCAACGCCGAACTACTCGGGTTCAACGAAGAGGAGGTGGGCATCGTCGCCGCCACCGCCTTCTTCCACCGCCGCACCTACCCCAAGCCGCGCCACCCGGAGTTCGCCGAGTTGGACACCCGCCCACGCCGCGTGGTGGAAACCCTTTGCGTGCTGCTGCGTATCGCCGAAAGCCTCGACCGCAGCCACACCGGTGCGGTGAAACACGCGGCGTTGCGCCCCAGCGGCAAGAAATCCCTCGCCCTCGAGCTCACCGCCGACAGCGACTGCCAGCTCGAACTCTGGGGCGTGCAACATCACAGCGCCGCGATGGAGAAAGCCTTCCACCGCCGACTGGTGATTGCGTCGGCGTATATTGCGGACGATCTGTCTGAACCCTGATTTGTCGGATTATAGGATGACCATGATTTTCGCCTTTCCATCAACGTAATCACGCTCATCCGAAAATCCGACAAATCCCGGTTCAGCTCGCTTCCCCCCCTTCACACCCCCCCGCTTCCGGTGGTACAGTACGGATGTCATGAAGGATACGCTTACCGATACCGAACCCCCACGTTTTCCCTGTGCGCCCAAGGCGACCGCGCTGGCGGCGGCGATTCTGGCGGAACACCCGGATATGCGCAACTGGTGGGCGCTGCAGGATGCCACCGTGGTACCGCGCGCGCAGGCGGTGCGGGAGTTTGCCGACGAACCCGACCCCTACCTGCGCGGCGGGTACATCGCGCGGCGCGTGCTGGAGCTGGTGCCGGTGCGCATCCGGCCTGCGCAACTCTTCGCCGTCGGCACCGCGGTGTATGCGGACAGCGCGGAGGCACGGCAGGAGGCGTATGCCTACCTGGGCACCCAGCCCCCGCTGCGTGGGCACTCGCACCACATCTCCATGGATTATGAAAAGCTCATCCGCCTGGGGGTATCCGGCATTCGCGCGGAGATCGACGCGGCGGAGGCAGAGCACCCCGACCGGCACACCTTCTATGAAAGCCTGCGTCTGGCGCTGGAGGGGCTGTGCATTTACGCGCGGCGGCACCGCGACGAGGCGCTGCGCCTGCGCGACGCGGAGCCCGACCCCGCCCGCCGCGCGGAGTTGCAGGCGACGGCCGACGCGCTGGCGCGCGTGCCGGAGGCCCCCGCGGAGACGCTGCTGGAGGCGATCCACGCCGCGTTGCTGCTGCACGTCGCCTCGCGCACCATGGAGGCGGACAGCGCCATCGGGCGAATGGACCACTACCTCGACCCTTACTACCGGCGCGACATGGCGGCGGGGCGCATCACCCAGGAGCAGGCGGCGCACTGGATGCACAACGCGCTGGCGCACCTGCTGGAGGTGACGCGCTTCTCCGACTCCCTGGTGCTGGCCGGGTGCGAGGCCGACGGTGTCACGCCCTTCTGGGGCGACCTCACCTACTTCCTGCTCGATGCCGTGGCGGCGCTCAAGCTGCCCAATCCGCAGGTGGGCTTCCGCTACTGCCCGGGTCAGCCGCGCGCGCTGCTGCGGCGGGCCTTCGCTTGCGTCACGGCGGGCACCGGCCACCCGGGCTTCTTCAACGACCCGATCACCATCGCCGGTCTGGAGCGCGCCGGCATGACGCGCGAGCAGGCTGCCGACTACGCCAACTGCAACTGCGTGGAACTGACCTCCTGCGGGCGGTCGTTCATCGTCTCCGGGTACAACTACACGAACCTGGTGAAACCCATCGAGGTATTGCTCAACGGCGGCACGCCGATGATCGCCGAGGAAGGCTGGTGGGCGGACTGGAACACCGTGCCGCCCGGCACAGTGGCGCTACCGGAGACATACGCCACCTTCGACGACTTCTTCGCCGCCTACGAGCGCTACCTGGACGCCGTGCTCGACGCGGTGCTGCGCAAGACGGACACCTTCCAAGCGGATCAGGACGGCACCTGCCTGCCCCTCAGCTCCTCCTTCATCGCGGGGTGCATCGCGCGCGGCGAGCACTGCTCGCGCGGCGGGGCGGAGTGCATGCAGACCTTCCCCAGCTTTGTGGGATTGGCCAACGCGCTGGACGCGCTGGCGGCGATCCGCCAGGCGGTCTTTGAAGAGCAACGCGTCACCCTGGCGGAGCTGGCCGCGGCCTGTCGGGCGGATTTCACCGGCGCGGAAGAGCTGCACCACTACCTGCGCACCGCGTGCCCGAAGTACGGCAACGACGACGCGCGCACCGACGCGCTGGCCGTGCGCATCTTCACCCGCGTGGCGGAGCGCCTGGCGCGGGCGCGCAACGTCTACGGGCAGGCCTATGCACCGCAATACTTCGGTTGGATCACCCACGGTGCGCGCGGCGCCACCACCGCCGCCACCCCCGATGGCCGTCACGCCGGCGCCGCGGTGGCGGGCACGCTGGGCGGCGACTACGGCGCCGACACCCACGGCCCCACCGCCCTGCTGCGCAGCGTGACGACGCTGGATCACACGCGGGCGAGCGGCGGCGTGGCGGTGAACCTTTCCCTCTCCCCCGCCGTGGTGCGGAGCGACGCCGACATCGACGCGGTGCTCGACCTGTTGCTCGCGTACTTCGCCATGGGCGGGATGCAGTTGCAGTTCAACTACGTCGATGCTGCCACGCTGTGCGACGCCCAGGTGCACCCGGACGCCCACCGCAACCTTCTGGTCCGCGTCGCCGGCTTCGCCGACCGCTTCGTCGCGCTGGAGCCGAACCTGCAGGCGGAAATCATCAGCCGGTCGCGGCACGGCGTGGGGTGACGGATGGATCGGGCGCGGATTAACCGCAAAGACACAAAGAACGCACAGGGATTGCATCACTGCAGGGACTGTCCCGTAGCTTCTCGTCCAAGCGACGCCGGTTGCGGTGCAAGCGCGTGATGAAGGAGCAACCGGGATGCGACATACTGCAGGGGCTGTCCCGTGGGGTACCAGAGTACCAACGCTACGGGACAGCCCCTGCATAGAATCGCGGACTGGACATACGTCCCTGCCGGAAGCCAACACGGAACCGACTCCCGCGCGCGAGACGCCACGGGACAGTCCCTACATCCCCCTTACGGCACGGTGGCGTTCACTACGGTGAAGACGTCGGGGGTTAGCTGCACGTTGGGGATGGTGACGCTGCCGGCGGAGTCCGTGACCGTGAGGGTGTAGGCGCCGGGGACGATGGCCGTCACCACGGCGGGGATATTCGACGGGCTGGCAGGAAGGCTGCCCACCACGACGCTGACCGGCACCAGCGCGCCCGCGCCGTTAATACCGTAAACGAGCAGCGTGGAGGTGCCCGCGGCGGGCGGCGTGAGGGTCGGCATCAATGCCAGCAGCTCCGACTGCGTGAAGATTTCCAGGAACCGCCCGCTGATGTCGGTGTTGAGGGTGAGCGGGGCGTAGAGGGTGGGCACGTATTCCGAGCCCGCCTTGGTGATCTCTACCGCATACCCCGTCCCGGTGGGCAGGTTGGCGACGGTAAAGGTGCCGTCCGTCGCCCCCGTGGTGACCGAGGTCACCGGCACGCCGTTTTGTGCCACCGCCACCGCCGCACTCGTCACCGGGGCGCCGGTCGCGGAGTCCACCGCCGTGCCGGCAAAGGACACCGGCGTCATCGACGGACCTGAGCTGCTGTTAGAACACCCCAGCACCAGCGCCAGCGCCGCGCCGCAGACCACTGCTATCATCGCGCGCATATGCACGCTCCCTTCCGCATGGATTGCTGCAATTCTTCTGCCGTTAGTCTACCTGCGTCGCGCCTGCGCTATCAGGATGTGTGCAGCGACGACAGCGGAAGGTCGGGGGGGTGTGCCGGTTTCTGGACAGCGCCCCCATTACCAACTATAATGACCCCGCTCCCGCGCGACGCGGGGGCGACAAACACTATGATCGAACAAGCCCACATACGCAACTTTTGCATAATCGCCCACATCGACCACGGCAAGTCTACGCTGGCGGATCGCCTGCTGGAATATACCGGGGTGATGACCGAGCGCATGAAGACCGAGCAGGTGCTCGACTCCATGGAGCTGGAGCGCGAACGCGGCATTACCATCAAGGCCAGCGCGGTGGCGATGAGTTACACCGCCCACGACGGCATCACCTATGAGCTGAACCTCATCGACACCCCCGGGCACGTGGACTTTCACTACGAAGTCTCGCGCAGCCTGGCGGCGTGCGAGGGGGCGCTGCTGGTGGTGGACGCCGTGCAGGGGGTGGAAGCGCAGACGGTGGCGAACTGCATCCTCGCCAACGAGCAGGGGCTCACGTTGGTGCCGGTGATCAATAAGATCGACCTGCCCAGCGCCGACCCGGAGCGCGTACGCGGCGAGTTGGAAGACGCGCTGTCGATCCCCGGCGAGGAGGCGATCTTCGCGTCCGCGAAGGAGGGGATCGGCACCGAGGAGATCCTGGAAGCGATCATCACCCGCCTGCCCGCGCCGTCCGGCGACTACACGGCGCCGTTGCAGGCGATGATCTTCGACTCCCACTTCGACCCCTACCGCGGCATCATCGCCTATGTGCGCGTGCGCAACGGCGTCTTGCGCACGGGGATGCGCATCCTGATGATGGCCAACGGCAAATCCTTTGAGATCCAGGAGGTGGGCCGCTTCACGCTGGGGATGAACCCGACGGGCGAGCTGGTGGCGGGCGAGGTGGGCTACGTGGCGGCGGGCATCAAGAGCCTGGGCGACGCCGGCGTCGGGGACACTATCACCGAAACCGCGCGCCCGGCGACCACGGCGCTGCCCGGCTTCCGCGAAGCCAAACCGATGGTCTTCTGCGGCCTCTACCCCACCGACAGCAGCGACTACCCGCTGCTGCGCGACGCGCTGGAGAAGCTGCAACTCAACGACGCCGCGCTGGCGTATGAACCGGAGACCTCCTCCGCCCTCGGCTTCGGCTTCCGTGCCGGCTTCCTCGGCCTGCTGCACATGGAGATCGTGCAGGAGCGGCTGGAGCGTGAATACAACCTGGACCTGGTGGCCACCTCGCCCAGCGTGGTATACCGCGTGACCACCACCGCCGGCGAAGTGCTGCTGGTGGACAACCCGGCACAAATGCCGTTGCCGCAGAGCATCGCGCGCATCGAGGAGCCCAACGTGGGCGCCACCATCATTGCTCCCAGCGATTACATCGGCACGTGCATGGAGCTGGCGCAGGAGCGGCGCGGCGCCTATCAGGGGATGGAATACGCGGGCGCCAAGCGCGTGATCCTCACCTACGAGATGCCGCTGGGCGAGATTTTGCTCGATTTCTTCGACCAGCTCAAATCGCGCACGCGCGGCTACGCCTCCTTCGACTACGAATTCGTCGGCTACCGCGAAGCGGACCTGGTGAAGGTGAACATGCTCGTCAACGGCGAGCAGGTGGACGCGCTCTCCTTCATTACCCCGCGCGACCGTGCCTTCCACCGTGGTTCGGCGATGGCCAAGAAGCTGAAGGAAGTGATCCACCGCCAGCAGTTGGAAATCCGCATCCAGGCGGCCATCGGCGGCAAGATCATCGCCGCCGAGTCGGTGCGCCCGTACCGGAAGGACGTCATCGCCAAGTGCTACGGCGGCGACATCACCCGCAAGCGCAAACTGCTGGAAAAGCAAAAAGCCGGCAAGAAGCGCATGAAGAACATCGGCGCGGTAGAAATCCCCCAGGAAGCGTTTATGAGCGTGCTGCGGCTGGAAAATTAAGCTACCGCCTTGGGAGGGCGAGCGTACCCGCGAGCCACGAGCGGATGAGGCGCGATCTGAGAAGCCGTTTGAAAACGCCTACTCCTCCGGTCAGCGCTGCTCTCCCCAGCGCCTAGCGGTCGCTTCCTGTCCTGGTGTCTGCGACCGCCGATGCGGTCCGCCCGGTGCCGGTGGC
>CAIYQO010000052.1 GCA_903928345.1 uncultured bacterium
CATGGCGGTATCCCTGAAGGGGGTGGGGTAAGATACAATCTACTTCAGGTCAGCCCGCCATGGTTCCTTTCATAACGGGCCGTTGCTCCGGGGACAGAGGCAAGGCCGAGACGCGAGAGGAAAAGTGCGAAAGTCCACTAGAGGATGACCTTGATTTTTCTGTCAGCGTAATCAGGGCCATCCTCTAATCTGACGAATCAAGGTTCAGACACCCCTTGACACGCTACTGTCTCCGTGCTATCGTATATCTACGATGAACGATTATTGTACTCCGGAGAATGTGTGTTGCGCGACCGATGCCGATCTGGCGCGGTTGGCGAAGGCGTTGGGGCATCCGGCGCGGGTGGCGATTTTGCGGCTGCTCATCACGCGGACGGAGTGCGTGTGCGGCGAGATCGTGCACGAGCTGCCGCTGGCGCAGTCGACCATCTCGCAGCACCTGAAGATGATGAAGGAGTCCGGCCTCATCCAGGGTGAGGTGGACGGGCCGCGCATCTGCTATTGCGTCAACCGCGCCGTGCTTGCGCAGCTCAAGGCGCTGATCGCGGCGCTGTAAGGATCTTTTTGTTACGTGCTTAATCGCATTTCGTCGATGACCGATAATGGGGTTCTGATGCCTGAAACACCGATACAACGGCTGTCCTTTCTCGACCGCTACCTGACGCTGTGGATCTTCCTGGCGATGGCGGTGGGCGTAGGGTGGGGGTATGCCGTGCCGGGCATCGCCACCTTCTGGAATCGCTTCTCCGTGGGCACCACGAATATCCCGCTGGCTATCGGACTGATCGTGATGATGTACCCACCGCTGGCGAAGGTGAAGTACGAAGAGCTGGGCCGTGTCTTCCGCAACTGGCGCGTGCTGACACTTTCTTTGCTGCTTAACTGGGTGGTCGGGCCGGTGTTGATGTTTGCGCTGGCGGTGACACTACTGCGCGGGGCGCCGGAGCTGATGGTCGGGCTCATCCTCATCGGCCTGGCGCGCTGCATCGCCATGGTGATCGTGTGGAACGATCTGGCGGGCGGCGACGCGGAATATTGCGCCGGACTGGTGGCGCTCAACTCGATCTTCCAGGTCTTCTTTTTCGCCGTCTACGCGTACCTGTTCATCACCGTGCTGCCCGCGCTCTTCGGGCTGCGCGGGGTGGCGGTGCACGTGACGATGGGGCAGATCGCGCAGAGCGTCTTCATTTACCTGGGTCTCCCCTTCCTCGCCGGCGTGCTGACGCGCGTCATCGGGTTGAAGACGAAGGGGCGGGCGTGGTACGAGACGCAGTTCGTGCCGCGCATCGGCCCGCTCACGCTGGCGGCGTTGCTCTTCACCATCGTGGTGATGTTCTCGCTGAAGGGCGCCTACATCGTGCGCCTACCGTTGGACGTCGTGCGTGTCGCCGTGCCGCTGCTGATCTACTTCGCGGTGATGTTCCTGACGGCGTTCTGGCTGGGGCGCCGGGTCGGCGCGCCGTACGGGCAGGCGGCTACGCTGGCTTTCACCGCCGCCGGGAACAACTTTGAGTTGGCCATCGCCGTCTCGGTGGCGGTGTTCGGTATCAGCTCCCCGGTGGCCTTCGCCGCGGTCATCGGGCCGCTGGTCGAGGTGCCCGCGCTGATCGGTCTGGTGAACGTGGCACAGGTGTTGCGGCGACGCTGGTTTCCATCGGATAACTCGCCGGACATCGAGGCGGTCTCCTGCGCGTCGTGCAAGTGAGGTGCTATGCAATTGAATCGAAATTCCATGGTGTTGATCGTCTGTGCCGGCAACTCGGCGCGTAGCCAGATGGCAGAGGGATTGCTGCAGCAACTCGCGCGCGGGCGGTTCATCGTCCGCAGCGCGGGAGCACATCCGAAAGATGCCGTGCATCCGTTGGCGGTCGAAGTCATGGCGGAAATCGGCATCGATATACATCATGCCTACCCCAAACCGGTGCATATCTTCCTGCGCGATCCTGTGCGTGTAGCGATCTGCGTATGCGACGAAGCGAGTCGAGCGTGCGCGATCTTCCCGCAGGACATTGAACAAGTGCAATGGACGATCCCTGATCCCGCTGCGATCCCTGGTACGGACGAGGCGTGCCGCGCCGCCTTTCGCCAGGCACGGGATCTGATTGCACAGCATCTCGACGCCTGGATCACCACGCAGGTCATCTGTGATAATTAACTTTCGAGAAAGGATTACCTCTCATGCAGGTGCTCTTCGTCTGCGTGCATAACGCGGGCCGCAGCCAGATGGCGGAGGCCTTTTTCAACGCGCTGGCGCCGGCCGGGTATCGCGCCGCGTCTGCGGGTACGGTGCCGACGGCGGCGGTGAACCCGGTCGTCGTCACAGCGATGGCGGAGGTGGGGATCGATCTGGCCGCGCACACCCCCAAGCTCGCCACGCCGGAGCTGGTCGCCGCCAGCGACGTGATCATCACCATGGGGTGCGGCGTGCAGGAAAGCTGCCCGCTGTACCTGGGCATGAAGATAGACGCGGATTGGGGGCTGGATGACCCCGCCGGGCAGGGGCTTCCCGTCGTGCGTCCGATCCGCGATGCCATCCGCGTACGCGTCGCGCAATTCTTAACGCAACTAACAGAAGGAGTATGACATGGCAGAGAAACTCTCCTCGGACGCCGTACGGCAGGCCGTGCGGACGCATTATGCCGACATCGCCCGGCAAAAGAGCGGCGGCTGCGGGTGCGGCAATAAGCAGACGTCCTGCTGCGGCACGTCGTCGCCGCGCGAAACGTCGCGGCTGCTCGGGTATTCCGACGCCGAGTTGGACGCGGGCGACGCCGCAAACCTCGGCCTCGGCTGCGGCAATCCGCAGGCCATCGCCGCGCTGCAGCCAGGCGAAGTGGTGCTCGATCTGGGCAGCGGCGCCGGCTTCGACTGTTTCCTCGCCGCGCGGCGGGTGGGGGAGACCGGGCGCGTCATCGGCGTGGATATGACGCCGGATATGCTCACCAAGGCGCGCGCCAATGCCGCGGAGGGCGGCTACCCCAACGTGGAGTTCCGGCTGGGCGAGATCGAGGCGCTGCCGGTGGCGGATGGCACGGTGGACGTGATCATCTCCAACTGCGTCATCAACCTCTCCCCGGAGAAGCCGCGCGTCTTTGGGGAGGCCTTCCGCGTGCTTAAGCCCGGTGGACGGCTGGCGGTGTCCGACATCGTCGCCGTCGCCGAGATGCCCGAGGCGATGCGGAACGACGCGGAACTCATCTCTGCCTGCGTGTCCGGCGCTTCGCACATCGATGCGCTGCGCGAGACGCTGCGCGATGCCGGATTCACGGCCATCGGCATCGTGCCGAACGAGGCGAGCAAAGAACTCATCAAAACATGGGCACCCGGCTCGGGACTGGAACAATACGTCGTCTCGGCGTCGATTACCGCGGTGAAGGCGTAAGTCTTACCTGTCGTCGTCCCCCCACCTCCCGGCCTCCTCCCCCGTAACATCGTGTGACGGGGGAGGAGGTGTCTGTATTGCGGACATTCCATAGTCCTGTTCTCCCTTCCCCTGTCACAGGACGTTACAGGAGCCTGTCCCGATGCAATCGGGGGAGGGGCCGGGGACAGAGGCGTTAGCTTATACCAACCGTTCGCCTGTTTTTCAACCCGACGATAAATCGTCAGGCTACCGGCTGCGCCCCATAAATGGGGCTTTGGTAGGCTGCGAAAGGGTGGGGCAG
>CAIYQO010000053.1 GCA_903928345.1 uncultured bacterium
AAAAACGAACTCCGCAATCCTACTATTACGGCGGTGGGGTGTGCATAAGCGAAAGTCCTATTCTATAACATCGACCCGCTGACCACGCTGCCGCAGACGATGGACATCGTCTTCCCCACCACGCAGTTCATCAATAAATGCCGCATGGTGTCGTGTTGGGACGACGCGGGGGGCACCACGAATAACAACCGCCGCACCCCGAGTAATTACAGCGTCTACGTCAGCGATAATGCGGGGGATTTAGGCAAGAGTACGACCCTGGCCTACTCCGTCTCCGGCAACAGCGCCCGGTATGTCACCACCACTTTCTCGCCTAAGAAAGGCAAGAACCTGCGCCTCGTCGTCAATTCCGTCGGCGACTCGCGGCCGCTCGGTTCGTCAGGCCCGACCAATTCAATGCTGATTCAGAACTTCGACGTGTACTCGCTGAACGCCAAGAAGATCGATCCCGGCTATCCCATCAGCTTCTACAATTCCGGGGGAGCCCGTTGCACGGTGGACGGGAACGCCGCCTGGCGCTCGTGGGATAAGGCCCTTCCCGATGCGCTGAAGTCCGTGCTGTGGGATTCCAAGCGCACCGACCGCAACGATGCGCCGGAAGACGCGCGCTTGAACCTGAACGCCCCCGCCACCGCCGCCTCGCTGAAGGTGACACTCGGCAGCGCCTTCCTGGTCTCTAAGGCAGGCGTCATGTTCAACGATACGAACACCGGCTCCGGGTGGGCCGCGGTCACCACGGTGCAATACTCCACCGACGATGTCACCTACTCGGCGCCGGTCGCCGCGGCGGTCAATGGGCAGGCCTACTACGCCCCCCTCAACGCGAAGGCCAAATACCTTAAGTACAACTTCGTCTCCAGCAGCAATGGCAACGGCCTGCTGATCCGCGGCCTCCCCATTTATGGCGCGCCGACCCTGTAAACACGCGTCGATCCAAGCCACACTGCCCATCCGGAGTTCACCCCGGATGGGTTTTTTGTGCGGGAACAATCTCCCGCACGCAGCGTCAAACGGGATAACCGATCCGTGGCCGAGGATGCTGCCATGAAAAGACTCCCTTATGCGCTGCTCGCCGCCGTGTGTCTCAGCCTGCTCGGTAGCGTGAACCACGCCGCCGCGCCCGCGCCGGCGGTGCCGACCGCCTGGCCGCTGCCGAAGGGCGTGGGCGTCGGGCAAATCCTGCTCAGCCCACACGGCACGCACTTTGCCTACCTGCGCCCCGAAGCGGACGGCACGTCTACCGTGGTGCGCGACGGCGTGGACGTGGCGACGCATGTGCACCCGGCCACGCGGGAGGATTTTCGCGCCGGCTGCCTGCCTGTTACCCTGCCCACCCTCTACTTCAGCCCCGACGACGCCACCCTCACCTACGTCGCTGCCGTGGGCCACGGGATGCGCGTGGTGGTCGGCGGCACGGCGGAGCCCGTCTACGACGAAGTAGGCAACCTTGTGTTCAGCGGCAATGGCCGCCACCGCGCCTATGCCGCACGGGTCGGTAAAGCCTGGCACGTAGTGCGGGATGGCGAAGATCAGCCCGGCGCCTACGCGGCTATCGGCGGCGGGCGCGGCATGGGCGGCGACCCGACGCTCTTCGACCCGGTGCTCTCCCCCGACGGCGCGCACCTGCTCTACGCCGCCTGGGGCGCGGGGCCAGCGGACGCGGGCATGGTGCTGGTGGTGGACGGGAAGGCCTTCGGCCCCTATACCGCCCTCAACGGCCTGTCCGCCACCCCCGACCTGTCGCGCTACGCGGTGCGGGTGCATGACGGTACCGGCGCACGCATCCTCGACACCGGCACGCTCCTCCCCGCCGCGGACAGCGTGAGCGCCCCCGTTGTGAGCGCCGACGGCAAGCACCTAGCCTACATGCGCCAGGTGCAGGACACCTACCACCTGCTCCTCGACGGCGACGCCAAGCCGACATGGGACCGCAAGCTGCGCCCCGTCATCTTCAGCCCCGACGGCACGCGCTACGCCTTCGTCGGCACGAGCAAGGAGGGGCAGGACGCGCTGGTCGTCGACGGTATCACCGTGGGCTTCGCCGGGATGGTGAACGACGGCATCTACGGGGTCTACTTCAGCCCGGATTCCCGCCACGTGGCGTATCGCACCCGCGACCGGCTGGCGGTGATAGGCGAGCCGAAGCTCGGTGGGCGCATCTCCGAGCGGGCCGACCCCTTCCTCTTCAGCCCGGATTCCCGGCACCTGGCCTACCTCGCCGAGACGCCAACCGGCCCGGTGCTGATGCGCGATGCCCGTGCGGTGGGGCCCGTCGCGGGCACTGTCTACGGCCTCACCTTCTCCCCCGACAGCGCGCACCTCGTCGCCGTCGTGGGCGTGCCCGGCACCCCGCGGATGCAGCTCCTGATCGACGGCGTCGCCGGCCCGCGCTACGATACGATGCTCACCTTCCCCTACGACCACGGCCCGAACTTCTTCTTCACCGCCCCCGACCGGTTCTTCTTCTACGCCATCCGCGGCCACACGCTGCTGCGCGAGGTGGGGACGATCCCGCTTCCGGCAAAATGAGCGGGCGTGCCGGGCCGGTTTCTGCGGGCAACCATTACGCCGCCCGGCGATATTGGTCGTAATTCCCCGCCTCCACCGCGTGCTTAAAGTTGAGCAGGTCCTGCTGCAGTTGCGCGTGGAACTCGTCGTTGACCGAACGCTCAGCCACGAAATCGCCGAGGAAGCCGAAGGGCGGGTCGTAGCACAGGTGCACGGTGATCAGACACCCGGCGGCGGTGGCGGCAAAGTGCACCGTCCCCGCGTTGCGCAGCCCGCGCACGGCGTGCCAGGCAATCGCCTCGTTGGGCACAAACTGCGTCATCTCCGCGTCCCACGCCTCGTCGCGCCCCGCCACCCGCGCCTCCCAATGCCAGACCTGCGCCTCCATCCGCGTCACCTTTTTCACATACGTCATGATCGACGGCAACGCCTCGAAATTCGCCCACAACTCGAAACACGTCGCCGCCGGCGCATTCACCTGCACCGCCGCGTCGTGGCAATACTGCCCCGTCTCCGCGTCCTTCACCCATCCTTGCTCCGGCATCATCCTGCCCTCCTCCCCATTGCGTCAACAGAGCAATACTTCCCGTCCCCGTCCCGCGACATCCGGCGAGAAACGGACAGTTGTCTGCACTGGACTGTGGGGGAGGCCAAGTCGCATGTAAGGAGACGCAATCTGCTTAATCCCCGGCTCAGACACAAAACGCCCCCCTTTCCGCGTGGAAAGGGGGGCGCAAGCGGTAGCGTATACCACATCTACCGGTTGTGCAGTTCCTGGATCAGCGCGCGGCCGATTTCGTCGCGCTGGATCTGGTTGGTGCCCTCGTAGATCTGCGTGATCTTGGCGTCGCGCATGTACTTCTCGATGGGGTATTCACGCATGTAGCCGTGTCCGCCGTAGACCTGGATGGCGTCGGTGGTTACCTGCATCGCCATGTCGGAGGCGAAGCACTTGCTCATGGCGGAGTACAGCGTGTAGCGCTCGCCGGGGTGGCTGTCGATGTGGCGGGCGACGGCGTAGACCAGCGCGCGGGAGGCTTCCACCTTCATCGCCATGTCGGCGAGGAAGAAGCGCAACCCCTGGAAGCTGGACACCGGCACGCCGAACTGCTTGCGGTTGTTGGCGAACTCGATGGAGAGGTCCAGCGCGCCGGAGGCGATGCCGACGGCCTGGGAGGCCACGCCCGGGCGGGAGATGTCGAAGGTCTTCATCGCGGTGATGAAGCCGGTGCCCTCGCGCCCCAGCAACTGGCTCTTATGCACGCGGCAGTCCTGGAAGACCAGCTCGCGGGTGGCGCTGGCGCGGATACCCAGCTTGTCTTCCTTCTTCCCGAAGGTGAAACCGTCCATCCCCTTCTCCAGGATGAAGGCGGACACGCCGCGCGCGCCCTTTTTCGGGTCCGTCACGGCGAAGACGGTGTAGATCTCCGCCTCGCCGCCGTTGGTGATCCACTGCTTGGTGCCGTTGATGATGTAGTAATCCCCGTCCTTCACGGCGCGCGTCTGCATGCCCGCCACGTTGGAGCCGGCGTTGGCCTCGGTCAACCCGAAGGCGGCCAGCTTGCGGCCCGAGGCGACCTCGGTCAGGTACTTCTGCTTCTGCTCTTCGCTGCCGGACACGATGATGGGGATGGTGCCCAGCCCGGTGGCCGCGAAGGCCAGCGAAATGCCGCCGCACGCCTTGGACAGCTCCTCGGTGACGATCACCATGTTCATGTAGGGCGTCGCCCCGCCGAGACCGCCGTACTTCTCGTCGATATACACGCCGCACAGGTCGGCGGCGGCCAGCGCCTTCACGACTTCCCAGGGGAACTCCCCGGTCTCATCGCAGTGGGCGGAAATGGGGCGGATCTTCTTGTCGGCGATCTCGCGGGCGCAATCGCGAATGAAGACCTGTTCTTCAGTGAAGCCGTAATCGAGCATCGGTGTGACTCCTGGCGACGGCAAGCCGTCAAAGATGATGTGTCTGGGAAAACCGCAGTCATAGCCCCTCGCGCGGAGCGAGGCAATCGGCTAAGTATACCGAAAGTCGGGGGTTGCGTCAAAAAGCGGTCAATGGTCAGGTTGCACTTGCACCCGCGTGGCCAATTCCGGGTAAGCGCGTAGGCACTCGGCAATGGCATCGCGGGTCAAGGCGCGGGCGATGGGGAAGACTGACCTATTGCTAAGCTTAGTTCCTGTTTCATTGCTGAAGTCCGGCGCGAATAGCCATGTAGAGCAGACCACCGTCAGCCCCCGCACAGTATGCTCCAGACGCCGGCACATCGCATCTACCTCAGGGTGATCACGCCGATGGTACTCCATTGGGCATTCGAGCGCATGTACTGCTTCGACGAAGGCATCCTTTTTGTCTTCCACCATTTCCGGCGGTCCGGGTGGGTCGAGGACATCCAACACCGCGGCGTATACGCCCACGCGCTCGCGGCTATCCGTTCGGGTGACGGTGCCATTCGCCACACTGATGATCTGTATATCATCGTCTGTGCGCCACTGCAATGCCAGCTCGACCTTCACATTATCTACTACTGCCGAACGCCGCACCAGTGGGAATGGTGTATCGCCATTCAGCGCTCGCACCCAGGCGGCGATGCCGTCGGGGGTGTGGATGATTTCTCGTATGCCTGATATGTGGACTTTCGCACTTTTCCTCTCGCGTCTCGGCCTTGCCTCTGTCCCCGGAGCAACGGCCCGTTATGAAAGGAACCATGGCGGGCTGACCTGAAGTAGATTGTATCTTACCCCACCCCCTTCAGGGATACCGCCATG
>CAIYQO010000054.1 GCA_903928345.1 uncultured bacterium
GACCACCGTCATGTCCGTCCTCCAACCTCTACGGCGATAATGGGGGTCATGATGAGATGCCCCGTCTCCGTCTGCAAGGCGTCCGCATCGCCAACCGGACAATCCTCCAGGCGCAGGCGTCCTGATGCCTGGCGCAGATTCGATAAATTCACCCGCCGCCAACCCCCGAGCGGCGTCACTTCCGTCAGCGGAAGATCACCCAGATCAGGCACCGACAACAGCGGTTTCCGCTGGTAGAGCGTTGCGACGTGGCCCACCAGCGTGAGCAGGCTCCGCTCATCCCCCGCGGATGCTACCAGTTCGAACTCCAGATGGTAGAGCCGGGGATAGCGCCCACGGCGACAGGTCATGGCCGTTTGATCGCGTTCCGTCCACTGCGCCAGCGTGCGCCGTCGCGCATCTTCCACCGGCGTCGGCCCCTGCAGCAGCAGCGCCGGCACGTCGGTGGCTTCGAACACGTCATCGGCGGCGACCAGCAGCGTATGCGGATCGATCTCAGCTTGAAAAAGCCGAATCAACGCTTCTGTCGCCAAACGGATGGAGTCCATGTGCTTCCCTTTACTCCAAGAAGGCTATCTTGATGGCGTCCCGATAGAGCGCGAGAATCGCATCCTTGTGTTGCACCATCACCGGGTGCAAAAAGGGACGGGCCGGGAGAATGATCGTTGTGCCGTTTGGCATCGGGATGGTCGCGCCATACTCCATCACCGCCCCGATATTGGCCACCGACTCCCCATCGTGATACACCGTCGTTTTCAGCAATCCGACAAAGGCCTGATCCTTCATGATGCGATGCGTGATCGAGTTAATGAGAAAGCCGGTATCGATCAACGCCTTGCTCGAATGCTTTCGGTCGATGGTCGACTGGGCCAACTGCACGAAGGGCTGTCCCCCCGGTGCCTGGCTGCGGATGCCACGTTGAATCTCACGTACCAGCAGGATGGCGGCTTTCACCGTGGCTTGCCGGATGGCCAACGCCAGGCGTGCGCCAGGCTGGTCCTCCAGCAGATGCCGCACCCGCTCCCAATCGCCGAAGAATTCAACGCCCATGCACCCGCACCAATGACACGACCTTGTGTGTGATAACGCCGAACCAGCGCTTTTCACGCACGCTCTGCACCCGATAGGGCAGCCCACCGATGGTCAGGTGATCCTGCTCCCGCACATCGGCCTCCGGCAACACATTAGCAATGCCGTCGATCTTCTGCGCCAGTTCCTCCGGCGGGGTCGGGAGACATTCCACCGGGATGGTGCCGACCGTCAAAAAGTCGGCCTCATCCGACCCATAGAGTCGTTCACCGGCAACCGCCCGCATGATCACGGCCTGCAGTCCGGCAGCCAGGATAATCGCGCGCACGTCGGCAACGGCTTGCCGCTGTTCCGTCTCACTCACACAGCTCATACTCGATCACCTCGCTGCCTTGCTCATACATCACCGGGCGTAGCGGTGGTGGGATGATAAAGAACTCATCGCCCGCCATCTCGGTAATGCGCTGCCGATAGCGCGCCAACAGATCGGCTTCCAGGTCGGCCCACTGTTTGGCCTGCGTGCTGCGATCCGCGCGCATCTCCCCGGAAATGATGTTGATCGCGTTGGCGGTTTTCCCGCGCATGATGGCGCAGGCATAGCTCTCCGCGAGGAGCAACAGCACTTCCGCATAATTGCCATCGGGTTCGGGGGCGATCTCCCCGTTGACCATCCGCATGGCCTGCCCCGTATCCTGCCCCACGGGGTAGATCGCCCGCATCACGCAGCGCTGCAGCGCCGTATCCGCAAACAAGGCACTGTCCGTGTCGCCGAGGTCGATGCGCATCGCCTGCACCAGGTCAGCGAGTATCATCAGACTGCTCCGACGGGATCGTCGCGATGCCGGATTTCCGGGTCTTTTTCTCGGTGACGACCGGCGTGGCGGATTCGTCAACGGGAGGCGCCACCGGCACAGCGGATTCGTCAACGGGAGTAGCGACCGGCACCGCGTCTATCGGCACGGGTGACGGTGACTCGAAAGACGTGTCTGCTGCAGTGGGTGCCTCCTCGACCGGCGCAGGCACCGGCACCGCCGGCGGATCAGGATCACTGGAGATAGCCTCCAGCGCCTGATTCGCCAGCAATTCCTGCATCTGCGGCGAGAGCGTCTCCACCACCGTCGTCTGCCCGGAATCCAGCCGCAGCCCGGCATCCGGGAGATAGATAATGGACGGACGGATATTGCGAATGACGTAGCTCATCAGCCCCTCCTTATCCGGCGGTGACGGTAACCGTTTTGCTCGCGGTGGACGTCTGCCCGGAGGTATCCGTGGCCACCAGGGTGATCCGATACGTGCCAGCCGTGGCATAGGTGTGGTGATAGTCCTGTCCGCTGGTCACCCCATCAGTCGATTCCCCGTCACCCCAGAGCACGAGCACTTGCGCGATACCGTTGTCGCCATCAGTGGCGGTCGGCACCACCGTCACCACCAGGTTGACGGCAGACGGGTTGCTCAAGCTCACCGTGGGCGGATTGTTGACTCCGAGCAGCTTGATCTTTACCAGGATGTCCGGGCGTAGGATGCCCTGGCCCAGTTCCGACCAGACCAGCCAGCCGGTTTTGAAGCGCTCCTTGCGGTCGATGGCCTCGGTTTTCAGCGTCTCGCGGATCGGCATCTTGCCGACTTCATCCTCCGGGAGGATGAGCACTTCGTTGAGC
>CAIYQO010000055.1 GCA_903928345.1 uncultured bacterium
GCGCGATGTCGGTGGCGGTGATGTCGCAGGAGGTAAAGAACATCTCGACAGCTTTCTCATCGACGACGACCAGATCGAAGTCTTCGATGAGTTCACCGCCGAAGTGATGTGTGGCCTGGGTGCCCACCACCACCCGTGCCGTCGTATACTGTTCACGCTGGGCCAGATATGTGCAGGGTGTCACCAGATCCTCAGGCGTCTTTTTTGCCTGCTCCTCGGGGGAGAGCCGTTTCCAGGCACGTTTCGCGGCTTTATGCTCGTTGGATTGACAGCGCGTGCAGATCGTCTCCTTGATCGGCTGCCGTCGCCCGGCGAGGAATTGCGCGAGCGCAAACTGGCGGCAATACCCGGGGTCTTGTGTTTCCGGCGAACGGGCAAAGGCCACCGCGAGCGTTTCTCGACGGCGTGTGTCAGGCGGCAGCAGTTTTTTCAATGTGCTGACCAGCTCATCCCGATTGTGTTTGCTGTCCGTGAGCCACAAGGTGCGTCGTGGCGTATCATCGGTATCTAACCGGCCTTGCGCCATGTCGGCCACCAGGTGCACCAGCTCGTGACTTTTACCCACGCCGGTTCCGGCCTTGAGTAGGAAGGCCGCTGGCTGGCGCTGCACCACCTGTGGCTCGATTTCTTCCCGCACGATTTCGCTTAACATCGTCCGGGCCACCTCCAGCGGAAAGCCCTCGGGCAGTACGGGTAGCGGTGTCGTGGCGGGCTTGACATACCGGTCGAGCGGACGCCAGGCAGGAGTGCGGATGGGTTGCGGCCGCATGAGGCCGGTGAGTTCCTCGGCCCGCCGATACGCCTCCCCGATGGTGTGCGCTTGCCCCAGTTCAATCATCATATCAAAAATAGACACCCCGGGTGGCCGCCGCCGGTAACTGTGGAAAATACCGTTCTGCACGCAGACGCCGGCACTGGGGTTTCGGTCACCCGTCGGCGACGCAGGATCGCGGCATACCAACCAGACGCCGTTCTGCTTCCCGGTGAGGTAGGCCCCATACACGGCCTCGATGAGCCGGCGGTCTCCCTGCACCTGCTCCCGCCAGGCGTCCATCGCGGGAGATGAGGCTCGCGGTGCGTCTGGCCTTGCCCCGGGAGACGACGAGAAGGGTCGTCCGGATGCAAGCACAACGCCATCCTTCGTCGCTCCCGTCTTCGCGGGCACCGGAAGCGGTGGCAGGATGCTGAGCAGATCAGCGACCTGCGTCGGGATGATCCGTTGGAAGCGTCCACCATCCGGTAGCAGGATTTCTGCCTCGGTCTCCGGGTTAATGAAGGCATTGCAGCCGGGCTTGGAGTGCGCCCACCACGGCAAGTGGACGAGCGAGCCATGCTGTCCATCCCAGTCGAGGGGGTAGAGCTCGACCTTAGCCCGTTCGTCTTCATCGATGCGCAGGAGCGCGTTCAGCAGGCGCCGGACATCGGCGGACGGAAGCGAATGCTGAAAGAACAGATACAGGTGATAACCGGCGCCGCTGTTACTGCGCACGAGATACGATGGCCAGCCGAGGGTATTGAGATGAGCGATGGTGTCCCGTGCCGTCCCAAGGGGGTCGCGTAATGGGTCGCTATGGTCCGTGCCGCCGTCGAAGTCGAAGACGCCGATGCGGGTGGTATGTGTGACGGCGTCTTCCGTCTCAACGGCAAGCCGGTGATGCTTGGCATAATAGCGGATGAGCCGGCTGTCGGGATCATCCTGCGGCCCTTGCACACGGATGCCGGCGCGTGGCGTGGTGAAGAGCCCGGAGGTGAAGCCCAGCAGCACCGGCGGCACTTCCTCGGCCAGGATGGGAAGGTAGCTGCGTCCCCCGTTCTCACCTTTCATGCTGATTTTTACGCGGCCATGCACGAACTCGCGCAGCAGGCAGTCAGCGCGTAGGAGCGCCAGCCGGTAATCCGGCTGACTGAGCCGTCCAATCGCACGATAGGAGAGATCGACAGGGGCATACTGGTGTTTTTCCGTCCGATCTGGTATACTGGTCATGGTTACAATACTTTCCGCCATCGCACATGGCACCCAGACACCGGTTCCCCTGCCAGGGAGCCGGTGTTCGCATTTGGTCCACATTGCAAGCAATGCACATTGATTGCAATGTTGAGCTGCAGATGCTGCCAACTCACGCGTGGGGCCGTTCGCCCTCCTCATCATTTATTGCAATGTTTCTGCGTTTTTTGATCTCCGCGAGCAACAGCAGCTGCCACGCATACTGTTCCTCTGGCCCCCAGCGATTGCTCGGACGCTCCGGTGCCGGTCTGCACGGTCGCGATAATTTCCGCATGTGGGTGCGCATCGCCCGCCCAGCCCGTTCCATGGCTTTGCCGTGCCCGGCCTTCACTGCGCGGAAGAGAAAGAGCCAGTAGATCAGTAGCAGGTCGATGCGGTCCTCCTGGCCGGGAAAGTCCTGCCGCATCTGGGCAAGCACCGGCTCGCAGTCCGCGACCACTGCCCGCTCCTCCGCGTTTAGGATGCGTGCCGCATACAGCCCATGCGTCATCGCGCCCAGGCAGTTGCGCCGCTGTCGACGGGTCATTACTTCCGGCGGGATCGACTGCGACCGACGCCAGCACTCGATCCAGTATTGCTCTTGACGGTTTAACATGGTTGTCTCCCCTGTCACCAGCGACCATGTGCCAGGATGCGCCATGGCGGCGGTCGCCGTGGTGTATCTGGAAAATCGTATGCGGGGAGAGGGAGGCTTTTCGCCACCCTCGCTACCGCCGCCCCATTCACCCAGACGCCAGTTTGGGAGTCAGGATGATGTTGTCTCCGTTATGGCTGCGGAACTTTTCAGGATGCCGCAGACCCGACGGGGGGTAACCCCCAGGATGCGGGCGATCTCGCAATTGCGAAAGCCTTGCTCCTTCAGTGCGCGCACGCGGATCGCTGTTCGCTGGCGCGTCTGCGTCAGGTCCGTGGGGATATAGAGCAGCCCCGTTGCATACTTGCGGATTTCTTTGACCAATGCCTCGGGCAATACCTGATCCGCATGCACATACATCCATCGCTTCATCGACACGCGCTCCTTTCGGGAAGAATACGGGGAGATGACACCGCCGGCGATATGCATGGCAGAGGCGCCTCACATCACCGGCGACACGAACGAAGACCGTCATCGGCCACTCCCCGAGGATACCAATGGCGACAGGCCACACGGAGATGGCCCCTTATGGGAGATCGGTAATGACTTGCACGACCCGACCGACGATGGTGACGGCATCGCGGGTATACAGCGCTTCTCCCTTTCCTGGGTGCGCCGGGATCAGCATGATCTGCTCAGGGAGCAGCCAGACCTTGCGGAATTGCACTTCACCGCTCGCGAACTTACAGATCGCCACCTCACCGTTTTCCACGGTCGATTGGGCATGGACGAGTACCAGAGAGCCGGGCATGATCCCGATTCCGATCATGTCCTCGCTCATCACGCGCACGTAGAAATAATGTTCCAGATCATCGGCGACCTGAGTGTAGAACGCATCGGCAAACGACTCGGGGGATGGCGAGAGATAGGCCACACGCTCCGACGGATATTCGACATAGACCGGCAACTGAATGCGCGGGAGGACGGGTGACGGATCGATCTTAACGGCTGACCGCGGGGTGGCATCGTCACTGACGCCGGTCAGATAATCCAGCGAGACACCGAAGAATTTGGCGAGGAGGATCAGTTGCTCGTGCGTCGGTGGGCGCTTGTCATGCTCGATCCGCGAAACCGTCGCCTGATCGATCCCCGTCCCCTGGGCCACCTCACCCTGGTCCATCCAGCGCTGTTTGCGCAGTGCGCGCAGGCGTTCTCCGATCATCACATTACCTCCCGTTAAGCAGTATGCGGCATTCACAGCGTATTGTCAATAGCAAAATGAAGATACACCAAAATATTCTTGACAAAATATTTCGCGTGTCATATACTGATTGAGCATCGAGCGAGCGTAAATCTCGAACATCATGAGACAAAGCACTCGGTTAGATTGGATGCAATATGACATATCACCATATTACATGATTTGCAATCATACCGGAGCGACTCCGGGATCGCGAGACAGCGCCTGCCAGCATGGTGCGTTTGGTGGACGCAATCGGTGACCACACGACTGGTGCGGTGTGGTTCCTGCAGAGTTCGCCCCCAGGCTGGCGACAAACCGATGGAGACTGCGACGGCAGCGGTGCCTGAAAAAGGAGGGTGCGATGAACACAGTTCGACGCTATCACAATGCGGAGACGGTATTACCGCCAGGGCTCCTGGCAGAAGTGCAACGGTATGTCAGCGGGCGTCTCTGGGTGCCGGCGCCGGCACCGCGTGCCAGTCAGGTGCGCCACCGGGTGTTGTCTCTGGCACACGCGGGAGTGGCAACACGGGATATTGCGGCACTGGTCCAGATCAGCCAGCGACGCGTGCAGCAGATCGTCCGCACGGCAAAGCAGGAGGCGGGCGTGCATGCTGAATAACCCCGAACGGGCGGATGCGGTCCGGGATCAGATCCGCCGGGCGGTGGTTATGCTGACCACGCAAAGGCGCAAGCTGACAAAGCGGGCAGTTGCAGAGGCCGCAGGCTGTAGTCCGACGACAGTGATGAAATATCGCGATCTCTGGCAGGACGATGATGTCGGCACGACAGGCATGCCGGAGCATGACCCATTAGCATTGACACCGGAAAACCTGGCAGCATGGCAGGAACTGGAAGCCCAATTTGCCCCAATGTCGATTGCGACACGGATACAGGGGTGTCGTTACGACCAGGTGACGCCGGCCATGCTGCAGTTTTGGCGGACGCAATATCTCCGACTGAAAGGGATCGGACACCATCTCATGAAGGACGACGTGCTGTATAAGGTCTTGCGTCCATATAATGATCGGCTCGCGCTGCTTGAAGAAGCGGTTTGTCAGCGCCACGGGGAACGCGCGTGTAGCGAGACCGTGCGGTCAGTGCTGCTCTTTGAGTATCCCTTACCGCGGACACGAACATTTATTGGCCTGCCCTTTCCCCACGGGCTCTACCCGTCGATTGCCCATGAAATGCAACGCCGGCAGGGGGAGGTGTATGTTGACGACCGGTATTAAGGCAGCATCAGCCAATAAATCAGCAAGGCGCGCGACCATATCCATCCAGTCACCGACTAAGGCGCCACCGGCAGAATCGCCTTTTGCCTGGCTCCCGTATTACCTGCCCCAGGAAGAAATGGAAGCCGTCTGGCACGCGTGGGGATGGCGGGTGTTAGGACGGGAACCGGTGGCGGCAGAAGACCGTGCGGCCTTCGAGATCGTTTGCCGACAATTGCACACCAATTGGGGAACTGTCTACCGTCCGGTCGCCTTGTTGCCGCCATTGCAGACGCCGGAACATATACGCGACAACACACGCCTGGTCAATCACTGCCTGGCAGCGGGATGGGCATTGCGTCAGCAGGGACAGCCCGTCACCTGCGAGACTCTGGCAGCGCACACCGGGGAACGTGCAGCGGACATTGAGCGACTGCTGCCCAGGATTCATTCCGTGTTGGATACTGCGATCATACACACCGCGAAAGGAACAATCTCATGCAACACATGACCATGGACGAGCACTTTGACCGGGTGCTCGACGAAGTGTGCTGGACCTATTACGCGTCCTGCTTGCCGAAAAACCGTTTAGGCGCATGCCCACCACCACCCCCGGACAAGGCAGTGGACTTTATGACGTCTCCGTTGGTGGCCGTGACGTTACTGGATCGCTACCGGGTTATACTGGCTGACCGTATACAGGCCATGGCCATCCATGAGCGGGATTTACGAGAAATCCGCTCCTGGTCGCCAGGCATCTGGAAGCATCTGTCGGTGGATGACCAGAGTTATTACCATGAAGAGGCGGCGACCTATGAGGCCTACCTGCTCGACCATCGACCGCGTATGGGGTGCTTCTTCACCACGCCGGCACGCCTGCGAGAAGTCCTGGCCAGACTGGCCCCCTGGATGTGGCCATGGATCTCGGCAGTGCATCGCGAGGAATTGTTGCTGGTCGCAGGATGGTGCACACGCACTGGTCGTCTTCAGGAGGAGACCGCGCCGCCCTGGGCCATCACCCCGGCGATGGCCGCAGCACAGGCGCATGCAAGTAACGCACAGCGCATGTCGGCATGACAGCAGTTGCGGTGATCTCGATCACATGAAAGGCAAGCCCATGACACATGAACACCCTATCCCTCTCGTCCTCTGCTCCCTGATCGAACCGGAGCGCAGGACCGAAGGGTATCGTCTCCAGGTAATTGTCTGCCCGTATTGCGGGCAGTCGCATTGGCACGGTGCCGGTGAGGATGCGCCGAATTCCGGCAACCGCTCGCAACATTTCGGGCATCGTGTCGCTCACTGTGATGAACCGCTGCTGCCAAACCATGCCGGCTACATTCTGGTGTGGGATGGGCAGACACGCGGGGATCAGCGGAAGGCCACGCGTCGCCGCCGGTAGTCTGGTCGCAGATACTCTCCCACCGTGTCACCGCAAGCGGATGGGACGGTGGGAGGAACTTGGCATCGCACGATATGAAATGGAGACCTATGGCAGTTCAACACCACTCACGGCCAGCTGGCACACGGACCCACCTGGACGAAATCGCCGGCCTGTTGGCCCAGGGGTACGTGCGCCTGCGGCAGAAACGCGCGGGGACGCACACCTCACACCAACATTCATTGGACGGCAGAGACATTTCGCTTGACTCCCTCCGCCAGGCAGAGCCATTCATTGGCATGGAACGAATCTCGAAAGGGGAGGATGCCAATGGCTATTGCGCATGATACTGATGCCCAGCGCCCGCAGGTACTCCGGCAAATTGCCGAACTGCACCGCTTGTCCATGCCGGAATTGACCGAGCGCTGGCGGGTACTGATGGGGGGCGACGCCCCGCCCTATAATAAGGCCTTCCTGGTGAAACGGCTGACGTGCCGCATCCAGGAATTGGCCTACGGCGGATTGTCGATGGACGCCTTGAACGCGATGGAGCACGCCCTGAACGCTGCCGGCTATGATGCCGTGGGTGGGGAGCGTGACACCACGCGCGCTGCAACGCCCACGACACGACGCAATCCCGGCCTGCCGATGATCGGCACACGCCTCGTGCGTGCATGGAATGGGCAACAGTACGAAGTGCTGGTCACCCATGAGGGCTTCGAGTTTGAAGGCCGACCCTACAAATCACTGACGGCCATCGCGAAAGCCATCACCGGCACGCACTGGAACGGGCCGAACTTCTTTGGCTTACGGCGGAAAAACGGAGGCGCTGACGAATGAATAGACGGACGACACCAGCACAGAGTGCTCCCACCATTCGCTGTGCCATTTACACGCGGAAGTCGACGGACGAGAATCTCGATACCGACTTCAATAGCCTGGATGCCCAGCGGGAAGCCGCGGAATCCTATGTGGCCAGCCAGCGCGAAGCCGGTTGGCTAGCCATGCTGGAGCGGTATGATGATGCCGCCTTCTCCGGCGGCACGCTGGAACGTCCGGCACTGCAGCGCATGCTCCAGGATATCGAGGCGGGGCGGATTGATTGCGTCGTCACCTATAAGGTCGATAGACTTTCCCGCTCCCTGCTCGATTTCACCAAGCTGGTGGAGGTGTTTGATCGGCATGGCGTGACCTTCATTTCTGTGACGCAATCCTTCAACACGACGACGTCGATGGGCAGGCTCACGCTGAACATGCTGCTCTCCTTCGCCCAGTTCGAACGGGAAGTCATCGGTGAGCGCATCCGGGATAAAGTGGCGGCCAGCAAGCAGCGCGGTATGTATATGGGCGGCACGCCGCCCCTCGGCTACGATGTCGTGAATAAGAAATTGGTGGTGAATCCCCCGGAAGCGAATCTGGTGCGGGAAATTTTCGACCGCTTTATCCGCGACGGCTCGACGACGCTGCTGGCGCAAAAGCTCAACGCCGAAGGGAAAACCACCAAGGCTTGGACGACGCGCGACGGAACACACCGCGAAGGTTCCCCGTGGAACAAAAGTCATCTCTACCGTATGCTCCATAACCACTTGTATGTCGGGGAGATCGAGCACAAGGGGCAATGCTATCCGGGGGAGCATGACGCGATCATTGCACGGGCGACCTGGGATCGGGCGCATGCGCTTCTCGATGAGAATTGCCGGGCGCGCGCGGGGCGAACACGGGCCAAAGTGCCGGGTCTGCTGAAAGGGCTCATCCGCTGTGGGCACTGCGACGCCGCCATGGGCATCACCTACACGAAGAAGAAGGGCACGGATACCCACTATCGGTATTACCTGTGCGTCCATGCCGCCAAGGTAGGCTATGGCACGTGCCCCGTGCGTACCGTTGCTGCCGGTGAGATCGAAGCGTCGGTTATCGCGCTGGTGCGGAAAAGCCTGACGACCCCGGAAGTCGCTGCGCGGACGTATCGCGAAGCCTGTGGGTTGGCTCCAGATTTCGCCGACGAACAGGACATCATGATCCACCTGCGTCAGTTTAACGAACTCTGGGACGAGTTATTCCCCGCGGAACAGGCGCGCATTATTCGCCTGTTGATTGACCGCGTCACCGTCCAAGCCGACGGCGTGCAAATTGATCTCCGGGCCGATGGACTGCATGCCTTGCTGGATGAATGGCGCGGGGCCAGAGAGGAGAGCTAATCGATGACCACCTTACTTGTCGACCAGATGACCGTCCGTCGCGACGGCGAACGCATTACCGTGCATATCCCGATGGCACTGAAAGTGCGCGGAGGACGGAAGGAAGTCATTTTGCCGGATGAGCTGCTGCCGGAGAATTCACCGGCGAGGAAATCGGCCACGCAAGAGCCACTGGTGATTGCGCTCGCGCGCGCGCATCGCTGGCGAAAGCTGTTGGAAAGCGGACATTATCACTCGATTGGGGATTTGGCGCGGGCGATCAACATGGATAATTCCTACGTGGCGCGGCTCCTGAATTTGACGCTGCTGGCGCCGGATATCGTCATGGCAATTCTCGAAGGGAGAGAACCGTCGGGATTGTCGCTGTCACTGCTCATGAAAAACATACCGCTCGATTGGGTAGAACAGCGAGAGAGGTTGGGATTCACGGAGAAAACTTGATGTCGGATAGTATTGCCGGGCAGGCATGTCATTTATAAGCCATCTCTGCCCCTGTGGACTGAGAAGCCCAAAAACCCCCGTTTTTTCGACTCCACCGCGGAGTAGGAAACATGGGGGCTTTTCTTTGGGTAGGAGAATACGCGGGCAATTTACGCTCAAAATATCCGGCATAAACCCGTCGTGCCTGGTCAGCGCAAACTCTCTCAGTAGGTCTGGACTGGAACCTGTGGACTAAGTCTGGCGAGTCCACAGGTTTCAGAGAATGAGAGAGAGAAATGGCCGATTTTGGGCGTTTTGGGGGTCCGCACCCCCGAACCATGTCCACAGGTTTTTGGCAAAAATGGCCGATTCGTGCGCGTAAATTGGTGGATGGATGCCTGCCGTCAGGCATGGAGAGACGCCTCCCGGAGAGGGAGGTGGTGGAGGCGGGGGGAATCGAACCCCCGTCCGAAGACCCGGCTGCGCCGGTTACTACGAGCGTAGTCGATATTTAATCTTACGGAGGGCGCCCATCGACAGGCCCCGAAACCGCCAGCCCTGGTTAGGTATCACCCGGCTCACCGCAAGGCGGAGGTGGACGGCGTAGCTGGATTTGTTTTTGCGCCTCGCCGGAGCCTACCAGCTCGAATCCGGACGGAGACGTCCCGACTGAATCGGGAGTGCTCTTACTGCTTGTTAGGCAGCGAGAGCGAACTGCTGATTGTTGGCAGTTGTTGTGTTTGCCCGTTATTTACGAGGCCTCGGGCGCCTCGGCTCGCATCCAACGCCACCGCTGATCCCCGTCGAAACCAAGTACGCCCCCACGCGGATTGTGGCACACGTAGTATACCACACTTTCCCCCGCGCGGGGGAGGCGAACGCCCCGCGGCGTCGTATTGAGTAACATTCCAACGCGGAGGTGTCACGATGGCGTGGGCGAAGGTGCCCCCGGCACACGGGGTGCGATTGGCGGCGTTGATGGCGGCGTATCCCGACGCCGAGGCGCGCAAGATGTTCGGCTGTCCGTGCTACTTCTTCCACGGCAACATGTGCCTCGGCGCGCACGAGGGCAACTTCATCCTGCGCCTGCCCGCCGACGCGCAGGCGGAGCTGCTCGAGCACCCCGCGGTGACGCACTTCGCCCCCATGGGCGCCCCCATGCGCGACTACCTGCTCCTCACCCCCGCGTTCCACGAAGACGACCCCCTCTTCCGCGCCTGGATCGCCCGCAGCGTAGCCCACACCCGCGCCCTGCCCCCACCGCCGCCGAAGAAGAAAGGGCGGAAGTAGCCGCAGGTCTTCAGCCTGCGCGCGGAAAAGTCGGGACTGCCACCACTTTGCTCCACCAGGAACCGTTCTTGCCGTCGCCCGTGGAAAAGTGGTGGCTGTCCCGACTTTTCCCAAGGAGGAGTAATGCGTGCCGATCCTGTTGGAAATGAATATATCGTCTATTACGAAATACCAAATGCACAGCCGTATTTTGTTGAGCCTGTTGAAGCGCTGACCTATGCCTACCGGAGCGACCGTGCCTACTGTCGCCGCTTACCCTCTGCATCCCCGCTTTGCTCACCCGTCCTGGCCATCCGGCATGACAGCGGGGTGTCACTCAGGTACACTGAGGGACATCTTGTTTGAAAGGTCGGGGAGA
>CAIYQO010000056.1 GCA_903928345.1 uncultured bacterium
CACGCTCCGGCGGGCTTAAGACGAGGGCGGAAATCATGCCACCAGTCTACCAGAGCGCCCACGCGCTGACACCAAACCGGGCGGACGCCCCACGAGAAGGATCGCCTGGGAGAGCCTAGCGATATTCATTTGTCAAAGAGCTTCAGCCTGCGCGCCCTTACACCCGGCGCAGGCTGAAGCCCAATGCCGTTAAATAAAGCCCACTTCGCCGTCCTGCACGCGCCCTCATCCCCCGCCTTCGCTCTGCGGAGCTTCGGCGGACAGGCCCGCCCTTCCCCCCGAGGGGAAGGGCGTAACCAGGGATAACATCCAGAAGCTGGGAGCGTGACCCCCACCCCGGTACTCCTCTTCTCCTCGGGGGGAAGAGGAGGGGAGATGGGGGCCGCGTTTAGGCGGACGTACCAAGCTTAATGTAACGGCATTGCGCTGAAGCCCGCGGCTACACATTTTGTGGCATGGTCGTCCCGGCCATGGGGATCACGGGCAGGCTGCCCGTGCCTCGTGTTCCCGTGCCGCCCACACCTTGTCGGCCAGCGCCACCGCGGCGGTCTGGATCGTCTCCAGCGCTTCCGGGGCCAACTTGGCCCAGTAGCGCGTGTGCGCCTCGTGCCCGCCGCGCTCCCAAGCGGCGGCGATGGGAATGTAGCCGACGTACTGGGTGACCATGTGCGCCACGAAGGTTTGCGCCGCGGGCGCATGCAGCTTGATGTGCAGTTGCCCCTCCACGAACGGCTCCCCCGGCAGGCCGACGAGCAGCAGCTCCCCGATGCGGAAGACCTGTATCTCGTAGTCGAGGGTACCTTCGCGCCGCCGTTGCAGCTCGGTGCTGACGATGGAGGCGGCCTCGAACCATTCCGGCGTGGTGGCGGTCTGCGTGTCGTCGCGCCAGACCGGCTCCGGATGCGCGGCCAGCAGGCGCTGCGCCGCCGCCAGCTCCTCGGGCGGGATGGCGCGGAAGGGGAGCGCCAGCGTTTGCACGCACGCGTCCAGCGTCACGTCGGCGGTGCACGGCATCTCCGCGAGCACGGCGTCCGTCATCGTCGCCAGAGCCGCCCCCATGCGCCGGTGATCCTCTACATAGTCGGGATCGAAGGGTGGCCACGGGTTGATGTTGCCGCAGCAGCCGTTGAGCACCAGCGGCAGGCAGGTGGGATGCGCGGCGCGCACGGCGTCCACCCACGCCCCCGGCCAGTCGGCGGAGATATGTTTCTCCGGGAAGACGTGCACGGGATGGCAGGTGTAGTGCAGCAGCATCGCCACCGGCTCCCCGTCGGCGCCGCGCAGGCAAACCACGCCGACCTCCGGGTCGATAGGCCCCTCGATGTAGCGGATCCAGGTCGGGCCGGTCGCGCCGCCCTGCCAACCTTTCCAGGGCATCGCCACCGAGCCGTCACGGCAGATGGCGCGCCGGTTGTGGGCGTAGCGCCCCTCGATGCCGCTGCCCGCGCCCAACGTCACCGGTTGCCGCGCCGCCATCGCCTGCGCCAGCGCGTCGAGCACGTGCGCCACCACAAAGGTGGTGTACCAGGCCTCCGAGCCGCGCAGCCAGTCGAAGGGCACGGGGGGGAAGTCCTCGTCGAGCATGAAATCCCCCACGCCGGGCGCGGTGTGCGTCTGGGTGGCATGCACCATCACCGCCTCGGGGGCAATACCATAGCGTTCCGCCGCCGCGCGACGGAGGAGCATAGTGAAGGGGCGGGTGAGGATGCACAGGTCGAGCGCGATGATGCACAGGCGGCGCGCGCCGTCGTCGAGGATCAACACGCGGGCGAAGAGCGGGTCGAGCACGTCCTCCGCCGGGCGGTATTCACCCACGGAACCGCTGAGATGCGTGCCCGGCGGCGGGGTGATCTCTACCTGCGCGACGCCGGCGGTCAGGGACGCGGTTGCCATGGCGGCCTCCATTCGCGGGAATTTCTACTCACTTCGCGGTCATGGGCAAAAACCCTGCGCCGCATCCCGTGTCAAAATACGCGTATGTTTCGATTTTCTGGTGATCGATGACAGCCCTGTGGGTTCCGGATTGCTCAACCGATGCAACCGGGACAACCCCTGGCACGTATTGTACTTTTGAAACCAGCCGTTCCCCGGAGAGGCGAGGCTATGAAACGCTTGTTTGTGCTGTTAACTACCCTGCTGGTACTGGGCGCCACGCATGTGGCGGCGCGCTCCTACCTGCTCATCGGCGACACCGGCGAAGACGCCATCACGCTGCTGGGTACGCCCACCGGTTCCCTGGTGCTCGACGAGGCGAACGGGCGGGCGACCATTCAGTTCGGCAAGTGCACCGTGGAGATCAACCACGACCGCGTGATCCGCTGGCGCAACTTCCCCGTGCCCAAGCGCGATGCCTACCCGGCGCTCACGCTGGGTGCCACCCGCGACGCCGTGATTGCCGCGTGGGGGCCGACACCCGCCGCGACCTTCCACGGCAAGGCGACGCACGACGGCCCGCTGGTCGGCGACGAGGAGTGGACGTATAAGAAATCCACCCTCATCATGAGCAACGGCGTGCTCGCGGGCTGGGACAACCTGGACGGCTTCAAGCTCAGCACCGGTAAGGCGGGCACCGGCCCGGTGCCCGCGCACCTGGGCGCCACGCCCGCCGAAGTGCTGCGCGCCGCCATCCCGCCGGACGCGTTGCACCCGCTGAACACCAAGGGGAATGCGGAATGGCGCTACGGCACCGCGATGCTCCTCTTCCGCGGCGGCAAGGTGGGCGGCTGGGTTAATTACAACAAGGAATTGACGGTGACCATGGACGCCGGCGCGCCCTCTATCGCCCAGCCGGTGGTCAACGGCTCGAAGGCCGACCTGTTCGGCAACATGAACGTCCCGGCCGTCTACGTGCCCGGCGGCGGCTCTACGTTGTGGCTGTATCCGACGAATGCCTTCATCGTCAACGACGCGGGGGTCATCACCGAGGTAGGCACCCGGCGCTTCCAGACGAAGCTCGCCACGGGCAACCTGGCGGATCTGCTCGACTGGGTGCTCGGTCTGACGCGTCTGGACGACACGTCGAGCATCCTCGCCGAGGTGGTGAAGCCGGACACGCAGTACGCGACCTTCCTCACCACCATCGAAGATTCGAAGAACTACGCCGAGTTCAAAAAGAGCAACCGCAAGGAGATCCTGGACGCCTACCAGAACGACCCGCGCTACTCCACCGAGTTCCGCAGCGGGCTGGTGGCGGCGTGGAAGTGTGAAACGACCACTCAGGTGAAGGCGCTGATGAACCAGCCGAACGACGTGCGCCTGGGTGCCAAGGTCGTCTACGACGCCTACGAGAAGGCGCTCGGGCTGGAGTTTCAGGACTACCTGACGAAAAACCTGCGCACCATCCCCAAGCTGGTCGATAAAACGCAGACCGACGCGCAGGCCACCCTCACCGGCATGGGCCTGGTGGCGGACATCGTGACCTACAAAGACGCCAAAGAGCGCGGCGTCACCAGCAACGTCCCCCCCGCCGGCGCCTCGGTGAAAGCCGGCGCCACGGTGGTGGTGTATGTGGCGGTGGAGTAGGCGGAAGGGTCCGTTTGTATCCCGGCTTTCTCTTGCTCCGAAGGAGCCGGAGATGCTAGCCACGGGCGCAGCCCGTGGGTCCGACGAAATAACGCCCCGAGCCCCGAAGGGGCGACAGAGTCTGGTTCTGCCGCCCCTTCGGGGCTCGGGGCATTCAGGCGTCCCCTCCCACGGGCTTACGCCCGTGGCTAGCATCTGCGGCTCCTTCGGAGCAAATGGGGCTTACCCTGGCACCGGCGGTATCTCCAGCGTGCCGGCGTCGTAGTCGGCGAAGAAGCGTTGGGTGTAGGCGGCGCAGAAGGCCTGGCGGTCGAGGTCGGGGTCGCCGGGGATGGCGTCGGCGGTGGGGGCCACGATGCGCGCGTACCAGTTGTGGTAGTGCGTCACGCCCCCCTCGAAAGCGTAAAAGTTGCCGTAGCCGTAGGTGTAGTGCGCCTCTTCGCTGTCCGGCGCGCCGGGGCGCGGGGAGGTGAACCACGGCACCGGCAGGCGCGTCGGCATCAGCGGCGGTATGGGCAGCCAGGACATCCCGCGGGCGGCCAGAATCTCCGGCATCCGGTGCGTGACGTGCAGCACGTAGAAGTCGAAGTAGCGTAGCAACGGCGAGCGTCCGCGCAACGCGTTCTTCACGAACTTCCGCACGTTCGGCGCCATGCAGCGGCGCACCTGGGCGGTATCAAAGAGCATGAAGCTGCTCTCCGGCATCCCACGGTAGCCGCGCATCATGGGCCCCAGACCGATGTCCTCCGGCGAGATCAGCGCGGCGCCGGTGCGCGTCATGGCGGCGCGCAGGCGGGGAAACCAGCCGCGTTCCAGCATGATCACGTCGCTGTGCATGAGCAGCGTGTAAGGCGCGGTGCTCATACCGAGCAGAAAGTTCAGCGCGTCCCCCTGCGAGCAGCGGCGCGAAACCGTGCGCACCCCCGCGCGGCGCAGCAACTCCAGCGTGCCGTCGCGCGAGCCGTTGTCCCACACGGCGATCTCTACGTCGATCCCCGCCAGCGTCTCCCGCAACGCGCGCAGCGTGCGCTCCACAAAGAGTGCATCGTCCCACGTCGTCATGCCGATAAACAGCTCCGCCATGCTTCTCTCTATTGGCGGGCGGCGGGGAAAACTCCTTTTCTGCTATAATGTCCGCATGGAAACGACGGAGCCGGGGGCGTGGGTGGCCTGCGCGATGTCCGGCGGGGTGGATAGTTCGGTGGCGGCGGCCCTGCTGCAACGGCAGGGCTTTCACGTGATCGGCGTGACGATGCGGTTGTGGGACGACGGCACCGAGCATCCGCGCGCCTGCTGCGCCCTCACCGCCGTGGACGATGCCAAGCGCGTGGCGGTGCGCCTCGGTATCCCACACTACGTGGTGGACTTCACCGACGAATTCCGGCGGCAGGTGATCGACGACTTTATCGCCGAGTATCGCGTCGGACGCACCCCCAACCCGTGCATCCGCTGCAACCGTTTTGTGAAGTTCGCCACGCTGCTCGCCCACACGCGGGGGCTGGGCGCCACCTACCTAGCCACCGGGCATTATGCGCGGGTGGCGCAGGACGGCGCACGCTGGAGCGTGCGCCGCGGGGTGGACGCGGGCAAGGATCAATCCTACGCGCTGTACGGCCTTACCCAGGCGCAGCTCGCGCACACGCTGCTGCCCATCGGGGAACTACAGAAGACGGAAACCCGTGCCCTCGCCGCCGAGTTGGGTCTGCGCGTGGCCGGTAAGCCCGACAGCCAGGAGATCTGCTTCATCCCCGACAACGACTACGGGCGTTTTCTGCGCGAGGCCGCCCCCGCGGTGACGCAGCCCGGGCCCATTATCGACCGCGCCGGGCAGCAAGTGGGCACCCACGACGGCGTGGCTTTCTACACCATCGGGCAACGGCGGCGGCTGGGGGTGGCGATCCCCGCGCCGCGCTTCGTGACCGCGCTGGACGCCGCGCGCAACACCGTGACCATCGGCCCGCGCGAGGAAGCGCTGGCGTGCACGGTGACCGCCTTCGACGTGGTGCCAGGCAAGTGGGATGCCGATGCCCTGCGCACCCCGCGCCGCGTCACCGCCATGGTGCGCTACCGCATGACCCCGCAACCCGCCCTTGCCCATCGCGACGGCGACCGGCTGCATGTCACCTTTGACACCCCCCAGTTCGCCGTCACCCCCGGTCAGGCCGTGGTCTGCTACGACGGCGACGATGTGGTGTGCGGGGGGACGATTGTCTGAACCGGGATTTGGGGGGATTGAAGGATTTCCTTGATTAGCATCCGAGATGGGGCTTGCCCTTACGCGGATGACACTGGGGGTTGATAATTCACAGGGATGAAGGGGATGGGAGGGATTTTGGGGGATGGTTCAACCGTTCTCCCATCAAGGAAATCCTATAATCCCCCCAAATCCCGGTTCAGACAACTCACTTCGGTGTGGCCTGCAGGTTCGGCTCGTCCCACAGGGAGCGCCAGAGGGTCAGCGCGCGGTCGAGGGCGTCTTTGGGGCCGTCCAGGAGCAGCCACACGGCGCCTTCCGCCCCGGCTACGCCACCGGCGCCGAGGAGGCGGGCATCCACACCGCAGAGCAGGCGCAGGGCTTCGATCTCCGTGACGATCTGGCCGGTGATGGGGTAGAGCGAGGTGACGGGGGCCTCGGGGTGCACCTCGGGGTCGCGCGAGAGGCGTGAGAGGGTCATCAGGTCGTCGGGCACGACCTTTTCCAGCCCGATGGGGAGGATGAGGGAGATTTTGCGCGACACGCAGGCGCCGTAGATGCCCCCCACGGTGCCGCCGGCGGGATGCGCGATAAGTACCCCTACCACGCCGTGCGCGTAGTCCAGCGCGTTGCCGCCCTTCAGGCACACGTCGCCGGGGCCCATCTCCTTCACCGCGTCGAGCATGGTGGCGCCCTGCTGCGGCTTACCCTGCACCAGCACCAGGTCGGGTTGCTGCCCGGTGCCCAGCCATTCCGGCGGCATCCCCGGCGGCAGCGTGCGCCCCGCCACGTACTCGCCTTTGAGGATGGCGTGGCCGAGTAGCTCCTCTGCCACATACCCGTTAGTGGTGCCGCGCCCGATGGCGATGATCCCCTTGGCGAAGGCGCGCTTCACCACCGGCAACTGCGCCACCGCTTTGGCGATCAGGCGCTTGCTCTGCGCCACGGTGAGGACGATCGACGCGTGCATGGGAGCCCTCCGGGCAATGTTGAGTTTTGAATTCTGAGTTTTGAATTTTGCCCTGTCATCGATACGCAGACCAATTCAGCACTCAAAATTCAAAACTCAGAATTCGCCGCAGGCGGCTAACCGGACAGGTTGCCGAGGGCGTTGTAGGCCTTCGGGAACTCGTGGAAGTGAAGGTAGTAGATCCAGCCGAAGAAGAGCGGGATGACGGCGCCGAGAATCTCCCCGGCGGCCAGCCCGAACATCAGCGGACGCAACATGCGGTAGGCGGTGCCGCCGCCGAACCGCGTGATCAGCGTACGCACCATCCACCCCACCAGGAAGGAGGGGAAGATCCACAACGCCGGGAAGGTGGTCCAGAAGAGGAACATCACCGGGTGGACCGGCCACTTCGGGAAGCGCAAGCGGCCCAGCGTGAAGAGCAGCACCAGCCCGAGCCCGAGCACGAACCACGGCAGCACCTTCAGGTTGGGCGCCATGTGCGTGAAGTGCGCCCAGCCGTGCGAGGCGGGCACGTCCAGGCTGGTGGCCAGTTCCAACTGTCCCTTGCTCTTCAGCCCGTCTTCCATCTTCACCACGGTGTCGAACGGCATGGCGGGCACCATGGTGGCCGACCAGGCGTCGCCGGAATTGACACCTTTGTTGTACTGGAAGTACAGCGTGGCGGGCAGCGCCACGGCCACGGCGATAACAAGGGCCAACCCGCCGAGGCTCACCACGCGCCCGGTGTTCACCTTGCGCATGTCCAGCACCTTCAGCGCGTTGAGCACGTAGGGCATCAGCGTTTCTTTCGGGTCGATCATGAAGAGGCAGAGGTAGAGCACCAGCAACAGCATGGACTGCGGCCCCAGCGCGAGCGGCCCGAAGATGCCCAGGATCACCGCGGTGGGCAGGAAGTTGGCCTGAATGAAGAACAGGCCCGTCTCCACCACCACGCGGGTCATTACCACCAGGATGAGGAAGCACAGCCCCACGAACATGATGGCGAGCTGCCAGTCGAGCTTACCCACGGTGCTGAGGTAAATCACCAGCGCGGTGGCCGCGACCAGGAAGACGCGCCCGCCCCACATGCACTCGCTGGGCACGTGCTCTTCGGTATTGAGTCCGATGGCACGCCGGAAGACGGCGGCGTAGAACTGGCGTCCCGTGTAGAGGAGCGTCAGCAGCATGGCGAAGTAGGAGCCGAACATCATGAAGTTGGTCGGCGCGGGGTCGTTGGAATAGCCGGCGCCCATGCTGATGCCGTACCCTTGCAGCAGGCCGTTGAAGTAGAACCACAGCATCGGTCCGATGCCCAGCGCCAGCGAAACGTCCGCCGGCACGAAGTAGGCAAAGGCGATAATGACGAAGAGGAAGTGCGGGATAAAGGTCACCCACCCGCCGCCGCGCATATACGTCGGCACCAGCTTCGCCAGCGACATCCAGTTCACATCGACGGGGATGGGAATGAGCTTCGGATTCCACTGGTTGGCATAGTTGATTAGGTGGATGAGCAGCACCGCGATAGTGCCGATCCAGAAGAGCCGGTTCTTAAAGAGTTCCGGGATGATCTCCTTGCCTTCCGGAATAATCGCGCTGGCAAAGGTGGCGATGGGGTAGGGCAATTGCTCGTGATCCGACCATTGCCGGTGCACGATGAGCGAGATGCCCAGCGTGGCGATCCAGAAGAAGAAGACCCCGGGCAGCCAGAAGCACAGCGTGGTCTTCCACGCCCCCCACGGGATCTGGTGCGTGATGAAGTGGAAGACGTCCTCGTCCTTCGCCTGGCTCCCCTGCATGAACTTGCCCAGCACGTCGTTCTCGTTCTGCGGGGTCACGTCGACGAGCATGTACTTCGGCAGGCGCTCCAGCATCGGCTTGCCGATCGGGCGCGCGCCCCAGCCGGGGCTGGTGCGGTTGACCTGGAAGGGCATCACCAGCGAGGTGGTGAAGGAGCGCATCAGGCTGGAGCCGGGCGCGGCGCAGGAGATGAGGATGAGCGCCAGCGCCACCGCGATCTCCGGCCCGCTGAGGGCCAGCCGCTTCCACACCAGGTACAGCAACGGATTGATGACCAGGATGAAGATGATCAGCGAGCCGTAGACGCCGACGGGCAGGTGGTGCGCCACCGGGTTGGTGACGTGCAACACCGCGTAACTGGCGTAGGTGAACGCATTGATCACCACGGCGCCCAGCAAGCCTAACAGAACAGAACGGAAGGTCATGATATCGCTCCCACAAAATGCACCGCCGCCCAAAGAACCAGGGATGGCAGCGCCCGGAGAAGTGGATGGGGTACGCACACTCCAACGTGTTGTCCTAAGATACGACCCCCGAGAAGGGAAATCCTCTCGCCTTTCGCACGTTCAACCGGACTATTTTACACGCAATAGGTAAAAAACGTGCCCGCGGCTCTCGCGCCGGTGCGAGGAGTCGTGCCCGCACGCCCCGGCTGTGCTGTTTATTGCTGCCGGTATGGGTTATCGTGCCCTCACCCCCGCCGCCTCATCCCGCAGGGAGAGGGGGCGGGGGGCGAGGGCACGGTAACAGACGAGCGTCTTGCTTACTTCTTCTCCCATTTCGACAACTGCGCGACGGCGCCCAGGGTGCTGCCGCGGCGGATCTCTTCGCGCAGGCGGTTTTCGCGCTCCAGCACGTCCATGGCGCGGTTGGCGATCTCTACCGCTTGCGCTTGCGGCAGAATCACCACGCCGTCGTCGTCGGCCAGCACCCAGTCGCCGGGGGAGACGGGTACGCCGCCGATGCGGATGGCGGCGCCGATCTCGCCATACCCCTTGGGCTCGCCGGCGTTGGGGCACACGAGGCGGGAGAACAGGGGGTAGCGCGAGGCGCGGTTATCGGTGGTGTCGCGTACGGCGCCGTCGATGATGGTCCCTTCCACCTTGCGGCTCAGCGCCGAATTTGTGGCCAGCTCACCCCAGATCGCCGGCGCCACACCGCCGGCGTCAATCACCAGCACGTCGCCCGGTCCCGCCTGGTCGATGGCCTGCACCGGTTTGCCCCAGTCGCCCGGCGCAGTGCGCACGGTGACCGCCCGCCCGAAGCAGCGCAGCCCCGGCTGCAGCGGGTAGATGCCCGGTGCCACGCCGCCGTGGTGCATGGCGTCGCTCACATTGGCGGTGCTCACCTGCGCCAATACCTCGCGAATCGTCTCCGCGGTGGCGCGGCGGTAGAGGGTGGTCGCGGTGCCGACCCCGGTGTCCAGCGCCTGCCGGATGGCCCGCGTGGCCGCCACGGCGTCGATGGATTTGGTGATCGCACCACCCACGATGACCACCGCGGCCCCGCTGTTCACCGCGTCGGCGGCGGTGGCGCTGGTCACCCCGCCCGCCACGCACAGCGGCGTCGACACCGCCGCGGCAATGGCGCGCAGCGTGTCGAAGGGGAAATGCCCCTGCATTTGCACGTCGATGGGGGTGTGCACGTCGATGTAGTCGACCCCCAGCGCCGCCAGTTCGCGGGCGCGGGTCAGCGGGTCCGCCACGTTGATCAGGTCGGCGACGACCTTCACGCCGTACTGCCGCCCGGCCTCCACGCACTCGGCGATGGTGATGTCCGACGCCGCGGCAAGCACGCTGATCACTCCGGCGCCCGCCTTGGCGGCGTATTCCACCTCGATGCGCCCGGCGTCCATGATCTTCAGGTCGGCGACGATCGTCTGCGCGGGGAAGCGCGCCTTCAACGCGCGCACTGCTTCCAGCCCCACGCTCTTGATCAACGGCGTCCCGGCTTCCAGCCAATCCGCGCCGCCGTCAACGGCCTCGCCCGCCATAATCAGCGCGCGCTCGAGGTCGACAAAGTCCAATGCTACTTGCAAAATCGGTTGTGCCATCGTAAACAAACCTCCCGGTTGAATATCCTGGTATCGATGCCCGCGCCTGTCGTCGGCCCCCCATCCCCAGCCCTTCCCCCGTAACATCCTGTGACGGGGGAAGGGAGTCGATGACCGATAAGCTTGCCGACTGCCCTTCCCCCCTCCCCTGTCACATGGACGTTACGGGGGAGGGGCCGGGGGTGGGGGGCCGACAACAAACACAGGTACAATCTTTCTGTTCCCTGTTCCTTAGTCTACCCCACAACCGTCGGGGGGTCAAAGGGCGGGCGGGTGTGGTATAATACAGGCGTATGCGTGGCTGGCAAGTGTGGCTGCTCTTCATCGTCGTCAGTGCCGGGCTCCCCGCGTGGGCGGGCGAGGCGTACGCGTGCGCGGAAACGCGTACGCCGAAATTCCTCGACGGGCGCTTCACCGAGTGGCACGAACCGACCATCGTGCTCGACGGCTGGTGCTGGCGCGCCGAGGCCGGCGCCACGCCGATCTACGGCGGCCCGCTGGATTGCTCTGCCACCGTGCGGCTCGCCTGGGACGCCAAACGCCTCTATCTCGCCATCGCCGTGGTGGACGACGCGTTGAAACCGGCCAAAAAGACCCCCGCGGACACCGGCGACGCGGTGATTCTGCGCTTCGTCGGCGACGCGAAAGACGCCGTGCCCACGGAATTCGTACTCGCCTGGGGCTCCCCCGTCACGCTGCAGCGCCGTGAGGCGGATGGCACGCTGGGCACCGCCCCCGGTGCGCTGGTGGGCGCCGCGCGCGCCACGCTGCCGTTGCCCGTCACCCCCCTCCCGCGCGAAACCGGCAAGCCGGCGCCGACGAGCATCACCAAGGCGTGGTATGAGGTGGCGCTGCCGTGGACGGCGCTGCCCGGCCTCACCCCCAAGCGCGACGCCACCTTCGGCCTGGAGGTGCAGGTGCTCGACCGCGACGGCGACGCCCTGCGCGGGCGGCTGCGCTGGCACGGCGCGCCCGCGGCTCCCCGCGTGAACGGTCTGGGTGCCGTGCGGCTGACCGCGCCCCTCCCCGCAGCGCCTAAGGGTAAAAAGTTACCGTGAATGATGGTAAAGCGGCACATGCGTCCAAGTCGTCGTGCAGATCGGTGTTATAATGCGATTGGTTATTCAGTAAACGGGTTACCGGAAAGGCTGCCGCGATGCAGATCGCACCCGCCGACGATGGTTGGCATCCGCTGCCCGGCTCCTGGGAAGAAGCCGTCGACCCCTACGACGTGCAACGCCTGCGTTACCGCACCAGGCGCAAGGCGAAGACGACAACCCACGCCGCACCCCCCGGCGACGACCCGCACCGCCCGCGCGCTGCCGCCCTGTGATGCTCTTTGATTATTCGATACCGCTCTGTCCAACAGTGGCTATCTTTGCCCTGTCAGCTCGATGGTCCCTGGCTCCAGAAAGGTGATATCTTCACGGCGATGGATATCGGCTAACATTGTTCTACATAGCGGCATTTGAGAATCAATGAGCAGAACTGGTTCCGTGCCGTGCCGGCGAACGGGAGAGTGGGAGAAGGGGGGAAAGAGCGTCCGCGAGGTCGATCCCCCTGCCTGCGCGCGTGCCGGGCTCCCGCCCTGTTCCAAACAGCCATCCAGTGGCGCTTCGCACCCCCAATTCACGGGAAAATACCGCAAAGACGCTAAGGACACAAAGGACGTGCAAAGAGAAAGGGCCGGACCGGGGCGGTTCATCGTGGCCGCATACAACCTTTCGGTGCGGATGCTTAAAAAATCTCTTTGCGGTCTTTGCGCCTTTGCGGTTTTCTTACGAGTGACTGAGAATAATACCGGTCGTCGTTCTTGCACCCGTCCTCCCCCCATTCCCCCTTGCCTCCCGTTCCCGTGCCGTGTCGGTCGCAAATTTCGTCCCGCGTAACGCACACCCCGCAGCAGGACTTCGTCCTTCCACTGCGAAATAAATCGGGGTACGCTGAAAAGGGGGGCGAGACGTGCGCTGGAACGCGTGGTGGGGTATCGGAGTGGGCATGGGGTTGGCGGCATTGCTGGCGCAAGGGGCGCGCAACAGCCGCCGTATCCGCCTGACGCACCAGACGGTGACCATCCCCGGCCTGCCCGCGCCCTTCGACGGCTTCCGCCTGCTGCACCTCACCGACCTGCACCTGCGCCGCGGCTCCACGTTGCCGGCGGCGCTGGCGGCGATCACGGCGCAACTCCAGCCGGATCTCGTCTGTTTCACCGGCGACTACGCCTTCACCGGCCTCTCACTGCCCGAGGTGGACGCCTGCTTCGCGCGTTTTGCCGACACCCCCACGCTGGCGGTGCTCGGTAACGCCGACTACCGCGACGATTTCACTCCCGCGGTGCGCGCACGCTGGGCGGCGGCGCTGCCCTTCCTCAACAACCGCGCGCTGCCCATCACGCGCGACGGGGGGGCGCTCTGGTTCGCCGGGGTGGACGACCCGCATCACGACCGCGACGACCTGCCCGCCGCGCTGCGCGATGTGCCGCCCGATGCGCCGGTGGTGCTGCTGGCGCACTCACCGGACATCATCACCCGCCCCCTCGACCCGCGCATCCGCCTCATCCTGTGCGGCCACACTCACGGCGGGCAGATCTGCCTGCCGGGCGGCCTTGCGCTGTACAACAATACCACCCTGCCCGCGCGCTTCGCCTCGGGTCGCCACCAGGTTGGCGCGGCCGTGCTCTACGTCAGCCGCGGCCTCGGCGCCACCCGCATCCCCCTGCGCTACGGCTGCCTGCCGGAAGCGACGCTATTCACGTTGCGCGGGTAGGGGATTGCATCGGTGGTAAGGCTTGTCACTATTGGGAACAGGGAGCCCGGCTCGCCTTTCTGCGGGAACTGTCCCGTTGGGTACGATTTGCCGGGAAAACTTCACACCGCAGTTTGCCGTTTTATTTCAGATAGCCGTCATCGCTTACCTATAGGGGCTGTCCCGTGGCTTTTTGATTTTCCTCCC
>CAIYQO010000057.1 GCA_903928345.1 uncultured bacterium
GAGCCACTTCTCGGTCTGGTGCAGACAACGACGCTTGCCGATGCCCCAACACTGCCTATCCCAGCACTTCAGGCGACGTACGGCCTCTGGACTCCCGTGGCGACGCCGATGCGCAAAGGTGCCCGCTGGATCGTCCGCTGCGTTTGCGATTGCGGTGAAACCGAACGCGACGTACTTCTCGACTCGCTCCGGCGGGGCAAATCCACCTCCTGCGGCTGTCAGCGCCGTTGTAACAACCCGGCGCCGCATACAACACACGGCCAGTCGGGCACACGGCTCTACCGCATCTGGCTAGGCATGCGCCGCCGGTGTGACACGCCGTCTGACACCGCCTACCAGGATTACGGCGCGCGGGGCATCACCGTCTGCCCAGAATGGCAGCACTTCGAAGCCTTCGCCACCTGGGCACACGAATACAGCTATACCGACACGCTGACCATCGACCGCATCGACGTCAACGGCCCATATGCGCCAGGAAATTGCCGCTGGGTCACCCCGTCTCGCCAGCGTAACAACACACGCCGCAGCCGGTACCTGACCATTTATGGCGAAGATAAGACCATCGCCGACTGGTCACGAGACGCACGTTGTGAAGTCAATCCCGAGACGTTCAAGAGCCGCTTGCACCGTGGCTGGGAACCAGTGGCTGCGCTGAGGGCTGCGTAGTGCATACCCGTAACTCGCCCTCATCTCCCTCACGAATGCCTTTCCCTACGCCATCCAGAGAGCTATGCCGTTCTACGTTGTTGCCGACGGCGCGCTTCGAGCCCCCACCCTTCGACCGGGGAGGCGCTATTATGATCCGCCTGTGCATCGGCATCGGTAAGGTGACAATATCGCTGTGTCATTCGGCTGGACGCATGCCCGAGGATTCGCTGGAGCGTCATCGCATTCCCGCCGTTGCGCAGGAACTGCGTCGCCATGGTATGCCGCAGACGATGCAAGTGGAATCCCGCAACCCCCGCCTCCCGCGCGATGCGCTCCAGGCGTTTGATGAAGTACCAGCGCGTAAACGCCGTGCCATCCTCGGTAACCCAAACGGCGTCCACCTTGCTCCGCGTGGCGCGCTGCGTCAGGTAATGAATCAACGCGCGTCGGGTTGTGCCAGAAAACGGCACCAGACGCTCCTTCCGGCTTTTAGCTTGCCGGATGCGGATTTGCCCGAGCGCCAGGTCCACGTCCGCAAGGTTGAGGCGCAGCACTTCGCCCAGGCGCATGCCGGTGTCGAGGAACACCAGGAAGACCGCGCGATCGCGGACACCACAAAAACTCTCCCCACACCCCTCCAGTAGTCGAACAATCTCTTTCTGCGTAAGCGGATCGGGCAGGTGCTCGTCTACTTTCAGGTGGTCGACTTTGCTGGCGGGGCTCACCTCAAGCACGCCCTCATCGACGAGAAAGTTGAAGAAAGCGCGCATCGCGGTGATGAAGTGATTGACAGACGTGGCTGACCACGCGCGTTTTTCGCGGTAGTGCTGCACGATGAGGCGCAGGTGATGGGCGGAAATATCCTGGGGGAGTCGATCACCAGCCGCGGTGACCAGGTAGGCCAACTTGCAGCGGTAGAATTCGAGAGTCCGTGGGGCCAGGTTCCGTGCCGCACCATCGGCGTAGAACCAGTCAGCCATCACGCGGAGGGGAACTTGCGGCAAGGGCACTTGCGTATCGGCAGGCGCTTGCTCCATGAGTGACGCGAGTAAATCGGTCATGCGGGGGTGTCGTTACGGTCTCCGGAGTGCTCAGAAAACACACACAGCCTTGTTTACGTAAAACACTAGCTGTAGTGGCGTAACGAGCGCGCGGACACTAGGGGTAGTGTGGCGGACCCGACGGGATTTGAACCCGCGATCTCCGGAGTGACAGTCCGGTGTGTTAAACCTGGCTACACCACAGGTCCGCGCATGGCAGGGGTGGTAAGATTCGAACTCACGACCTACGGTTTTGGAGACCGCCGCTCTACCAACTGAGCTACACCCCTACACCTAATGGTCAGAGGTTGCCTGGGCAAAGGCGCGTGCAGGTCATCCCCTGACAACGCGGTAAGTATATTGAGAATCCCCGCGTGCGTCAAGGGGGTGCGGGGAAAATATTCCGCCCGGCGTGGCGGGCGCCCGCCACGCCGACCTGTAATAGTGGTATCCCTGGCACCTTTTCCCCATTTTTCAGAAAAAACTGTGGATAACCTCTAGGCAGGCAAAACAGTTTCCTGTATACTGTCTCCTTGTCGTAGGTTCATATCGATAACCACGGCTCTGTACACGCCCGGTGGGCGCACAATCAGCGTTTGTGTTTGAAGCACCATTATCTTGGGGTTGGCTGTTGCCGCCACTGGCCCGGAGAGGGCTGGGGCCACCTTGGGGGTGGTGCTTTCGTGCGCCTGGAACGCGGCGCGGATTATCGTAGAAGGAGTTGCCGTCATGCGCTGGGAGACGCCCAACTGTATCTGGCCGACATCAGGTGACGCGGAAGGCCTGACCGAGTTGAACGCCTTCGACAACGCCCTGCTCCAAGCAGGGATCGGCAACCTTAACCTGATCAAATTAAGTAGTATCGTGCCGGCCGACGTGACGTTGCTCGACGCGCGCCCCGTCGATCTGGTACCCGGAGACCTGACGCCCACGGTATATACCGTGAAGATGAGCGACTGTCCCGGCGACGTGGTCGCCGCGGCGGTGGGCATCGGATTGCGCCGGGATGGGCACGGCATGATCTTCGAGAATACCGGAGGATCCCGGGAGGCCGTGGAGGACACGGTTCGGCGAATGGTCCGTGAAGGGTTCGCCCAACGCGGATTAGAGCTGGACGAACTGCTGGTCTTTTCGTCCGAGCACAAAGTCGAGCGCATCGGCTGCGCCCTCGCTGCCGTCGTGCTATGGTGGAGGTAGAAAATTGCAGCGAATCGGTCGCCACCTGATTTTGGAGCTGTGGGGGTGTAACCCGGAGGCTATCAACTCGATCGACGACATCTCGGCCGCCATGCGGGAGACGATCGAGGCCTGCGGGGCCACCTTGCTCGACTTGCGCGTCTACCCGTTCACCCCCATCGGGGTAACCGGGGTCGCGATCCTCTCGGAATCGCACATGATGATCCACACCTGGCCGGAACACGGCTATGCGGCGGTGGATGTCTTCACGTGCGGCTTCCACACCGATCCGGCGCAGGCAGTGCCCGTGTTGCGGAAGTATTTCGCGCCGGAACGCATCCAGGTAATGGAGATGAACCGCGGTTTGATCGTGGAAGACGAACTCCCCGCGCCCCCGGAGACGGTGTATGCAGGAGTTTGCTGAGCCCTTCCGCCACGGCTGGCGCCAGACGGCGCAGGTACGTGAAGTGCTCTATGACGGCCAGTCCGCGTTTCAGCACGTCCAGGTCTTCGACACGGTGCCCTTCGGTCGTATGCTGGTGCTCGACGACGCCTGCCAGACCAGCGTGCGTGACGAATACATCTACCACGAGATGCTCACCCACGTACCGATGATGGCCCACCCGGCCCCGCGCCGCGTGCTCATTATCGGCGGCGGCGACGGCGGAGCGCTGCGCCGCGTGCTTGAATACCCGGTCGACAAAGCCACCATGGTGGAAATCGACGGCGACGTGGTGGACGTGAGCCGCAAGCTGCTGCCGGAGATCGCCGGGAGTGCCTTCGACGATCCGCGCACCGAACTCCTCATCGGCGACGGCGTGGCCTACCTGCGCGACACCACGGAGCATTTCGACGTGATTCTGGTGGACTCCACCGATCCCGTCGGCCCGGCGGTCGACCTCTTCGGCGAAACCTTCTACCAGCATGCGCGGCGCGCGCTGGGCGACAACGGCATCATCGTCACCCAGAGCGGTTCCCCGCTGGTGATGCTGGAAGAGTTGCAGGCCGCCGAAGCCCTCATGCGGCGCGTCTTCCCCATCGTGAAGACGTATACGTGCAGCATCCCGCTCTACCCCGGCGTGCTGTGGAGCTTCACCGCGGCGTCGACGCGCCTCGACCCGACACAGGTGGAGCCGCGGAATATCGCGGGGCGCCTGCTGGCGAACGGCCAACCGACGGGGTGGTATACGCCGGCGATCCACGCCGCGGCCTTCGCCTTACCCAACTTCCTGGCCGCCGCGCTGGAGACACAAGCTTCCTATGATCCGTCCGCCCTCCCCCTACCCCTTTATTGACGCCGTCGCCGGGCGCACCGGGCGCGTGACGCTGCTCGGTGCCCCGTTGGACCGCACCGGCTCCTTCCGTCCCGGTTGCGCCGACGGCCCGTCCGGCGTGCGCTGGGCGTCGGAAAACCTGGAGACGTACAGCCCCTACCAGGATCGCGACCTGGAAGACCTCGACCTGGGCGACCTGGGCGACCTGCCCCTCGACGGGCTGTCGCAGGCGGACGCGGTGGCACGCATCGAGGCGGAAGTGGGCGCGCTGCTCGACGCCGGCACGCTACCGTGCGTGCTGGGCGGCGAGCACACCATCGCGCTGCCCATCGCCCGCGCCGTGCTGAGACGCTTCCCAGACGCGCTGGTGCTGCACCTGGACGCGCACGCGGATTTACGCGCCGAGTACCTGGGCGAGCCGCTCTCCCACGCCGCCTGGGCGTATCACGTGGGCACCGAATTCGGCTTCGACCGGCTGGTGCAGTTGGGCATCCGCTCCGGGCTGCGCGACGAGTTCACGTTGGGCCGCGCCCGCAGCCGGCACTTCGCCATGGACCTGACCCTCCCCGACGCCGTGCGCGCCGACCTGCTGGCGCGTCCCGTCTACCTCACCCTCGACCTCGACGTGCTCGACTCGTCCCAGGCGCCCGGCACCGGCACCCCGGAAGCCGGCGGCCCCACCTTCCTCGAGGTGTTGCGCCTGCTCCTCTCCCTGCGCGGTATGTCCGTGGTGGCAATGGACCTGAACGAAGTCGCCCCCCCCCTCGACCCCACCGGCGCCACCAGCGCGGTAGCGGCGAAGCTGGTGCGGGAGATGGTGCTGGCGTTTGGGAAGGGGTAAGGGTTGCGTGCAAGGATTTCATGCCCGGCAATCCGATGTCCCGCATTCCCTGACGCGTCTGTGCTATAATCCATGCACTCTTTGCCAAAGGTTGACCGCCCATGCCACGCTCCCTGCTGCTGTGCCTTCTCCTCTGTATTGCCACCGCCGCGTTTGCCGCCGATTGGCCGCAGTGGCGCGGGCCGGAGCGCAGCGGGGTGTCGCGGGAGACGCACCTGCTGAAGGCGTGGCCGGAGGGCGGGCCGCGGTTGCTGTGGGCGGTGGACGGCCTGGGCAAGGGGTACGCGTCCGTCGCGGTGGCGCAGGGAATGGTCTATACCACCGGGTGCGTGGACGGCACGGGTATCTTATCCGCCTTCGATCTCACCGGCGCGTTGAAGTGGAAAACCCCCTACGGCCCGGAATTCACCACGACCTACCCCGGCACGCGCGGCGCGCCGACGGTGACGGACGGGGCGATCTACCTGTACAGCGGCCCGGGCACGGTGGTCTGCTGTGACGCGAAGGACGGGCATATCCGCTGGTCCGTCGATACGGTGAAGCTCTACGGCGCGCAGATGGTGCTGCACGGCATCTGCGAGTCGCCGTTGGTGGTGGGCGAGCAGGTCATCTGCTGCCCGGGCGGCACGTCGGCGAGCATCGTCGCGCTGAACCGGCACACCGGCGCCCTCGTCTGGAAGCTCTGCGAGCCCGGCGAGAAGCAGGGGTACAACTCCACCCTCCTCATCACCGACCACGGCACGCGCATGGTGGTGGCGATGCTCGGGTTCTACGTCTTCGGGCTGGACCCGGACACCGGCAAGGTCTACTGGCGCTACCGCTACACCGAGGGCAAAGGCGCCAACTGGCCCTGCTTCACGCCGGTGTACCAGGATCACGTGCTCTACCTGGCCAGCGGCAAGGCGAACGACAGCGCCGAGGGGTTCACTATCAACAAGGAGCACACCGCCATCACGCGCGTGTGGGAGCAACCTGTCTTCGGCGTGCACCACGGCGGGGTGGTGGTGGTGAATGGCTGCGTCTACGGTACGCCGGGGTGCGGGCCGGGCGCGGGGCGCCTGTTTTGCCTCGACCTGCAGACCGGCAAAGTGGCCTGGCAGACGGATGCGCAGGTCGGCTACGCGAATCTCATCGCCGCCGACGGCCTGCTCTTCGCCTACTTCCAGGACGGCACCGTGCGCCTGCTCACCGCCAACCCCAAGGCGTATCAGCCGCTCAGTACCTTCAAAGTGCCCAACGGCCACGGCCAGCACTGGGCGCACATGGCGCTCGCCGACGGCCGCCTCTACGTGCGGCACGGCGACAGCCTGATGGTGTATGCGGTGGGGGAGAAGGTGGGGAAGTAGGGCTACCAGGAGAGGATGTCCAGACCGAGGATATTTGCGAAATGGCTGTCGCGCGTCACCAGGGTGAGACGATGATGCAGCGCCAACGCCGCGATCCAAATATCATGATCGGGGATTGGCGTCCCATTCTGACGGAGTTCGACTTTAACAGCCGCAAATCGTTTGGCAATATGCACATCACAGTCGAGAATGGCGTTTTGAGAAAGAAACGCATTGATACGTTTGAGGTTAATCTCTTTCCGCGCAGAGCAGGAAGCACCATACAACAATTCAGCAACGACAATAATAGGGAGATAGATCGCGTCAGTTTCTTCAATACGTCGTAATACGTGTTCTTCTTCATTAAACAAGGCAATAATGATGTTTGTATCGAGTATATAATTACCATTCATCCGGATTCACCTGTTCGCAACCTTCCTCTATAGCTGCACTCATCTTCTGCAGATCTTCCTTGTCGATTGTCCCTGCGAAACGTAGTAGATCCTTCCCAGGAACACCTTTCGGTGTCGTTGTGACTAATGCCATGGCGAAGTCGAGCACGCGGCGCTGTAGTTCGAGCGGGAGCTGCGCCACTTGCGAAAGTAGACTCGATTCTATACTCGGATCGATCATTGTGGTCACCTACCTGTACTATATGTCGTTCCCCCGCAGGCGTCAATGGTAAACGCCCTCACTTCTCCCGCTTCCGATACAGCAACACCTCCGCCGCTTCGATGGTCACCAGGCCGTCGTTGACCATCGTGTCCACCGTGGGCAGGAAGGCCTGGATGCGCTCGGGGAGGTCGACGATTTCGACGATGACGGGTAGGTCGGTGGAGAGGCGCAGGATAGCGGCGGTGTGCATGCGCGCGTGCGCGCCAAAACCCATCAGGCCGTGCAACACCGTGGCGCCCGCCAGCCCTTGCGCCCGCGCGGCGAGCACCAGCGCTTCATAGAGCGGCTTGCCCTCCCAACGGTCCGCATCGCCGATGAAGATGCGCAACAGTTGGCCTTTATTCGAAGTCGAGAACGGCATAACGACCCCCGGGTCCGTCCATAGTTCAACGTTCAAAGTCGCGTTTCTGTCGTACCTACCAAGCTACCCCTCGGCATCCTCGTTGAACTTTGAACGTGGAACCTTGAACTATTTCCAAACGACTTGCGCGACTTTGTACCCCACCGTAACCGTGAAGAGGCAACCGAGCAGGCTGAGGCCCACATAGAGCAGGCCGGAACCGAGGCGCCCTTCCTCGAAGAGGCGCAGCGACTCCATGCTGAAGCTGGAGAAGGTGGTGAAGCCGCCGAGGATGCCGATGGCCAGGAAGTGGCGCATCTCCGAACTGATGATGCCGCGCGAGGTCCAGTGCATGACGAAGCCCATCACCAGGCAACCAAGAAGGTTCACCAGCAGCGTGCCGAGGGGAAAGTCGGCGCGGTTCCCCTGAATCCACCCCCCCAGCCCGAACCGCGCCAGCGCGCCAAGCGCCCCGCCGACCGCGACCAGCATGGGAGGAAGAAATGGATTCACGATACTTGTTCCTGATTCCTGAGTTTCTGGGAGTACGACGCGTTTTGCGCGAGCGCCGTCAATAGCGTCCGTCCCCTCACCCCTAAACGCTAATCCCGAACCCCTAGATAATGTCTTCCACAGGAGTGATGTAGCCGCGGAGGCCGTGGCCGCTGTGTTCGCGCAAGGCTTTCAGAGCGGCGGCGATGGCCTGCACGGTGCTGCAGTCCGCCACCAGAATGAGCATATGGTTGCGATGCGTCGGGGCGTAGTCGGTCTCGGTCATGGTGTCCAGCCGCGCGCCGATCACGTCGCGGATCTTCGTATAGCGTGCCACGCCCATCTGCGCCTGGACGATGCGCGCGATGTCCTCTTCGAAGATCTCGTGGTAGATCAGCGTCAGCGCACGCATCGGCGTCTCACCGCTCGCCGGCAGCGGGCAGGCGACGGGGGCGGGTATCTCTCGGTGTGCCATGGGTCTTCCTCGCCGCGCTCCGGCGGCTACTCGCGCACCTGTCCGTCGCCAAAGACGATGAACTTGGTGCTGGTGATTTCGCGCAACCCCATCGGGCCGCGCGCGTGCAGCTTCTGCGTGGAGATGCCGATCTCCGCGCCCAGGCCGAACTGCCCGCCGTCGGTGAAGCGCGTGGAGGCGTTCACGTTGACCGTGGAGGCGTCCACCTCGCGTACAAAGCGCTGCGCCGCATTGAAGTCGCGCGTCACGATCAGTTCCGTGTGCTTCGACCCGTATTTGTCGATGTGATCCATCGCTTCGTCCAGGCTGCTCACCACGCGCACGGCCATAATCAGGCCGAGGAATTCGGTGTAGTAGTCGTCCTCGCTGGCGGGTGTCACATTCGGCACCAGCGCGCGCGTGCGGTCGTCGCCACGCAACTCCACCCCGCGCTCCCGCAGCGCTTTGCCCACCCGCGGCAGGAAGATCTCCGCCACGTCGCGGTGCACCAGCAGCGTCTCCGCCGCGTTGCACACCGACGGCCGGTGGCACTTGGAGTTCACAGTCAGGCGCTCGGCCAGTTCCAGGTCGGCGGCGCTGTCCACGTAGACGTGGCAGTTGCCCACCCCCGTCTCGATGGTCGGCACGGTGGCGGTGCGCACCACGGTCTGGATGAGCCCGGCCCCGCCGCGCGGAATGAGCACGTCCACCACGCCGTTCATGCGCATCAGGCGCTGAGCGGCGGCGCGGTCGGTGGACTCCACCAGTTCGATGGCCCCCGCCGGCACGCCGGCTTCCGTCGCCGCCTGGCTGATGACGCGCGCCAGCGCGATGTTGGAGTGGATCGCCTCCGACCCGCCGCGCAGCACCACCGCGTTGCCCGCCTTCAGGCATAGCGCGGCGGCGTCCACGGTCACATTGGGGCGCGATTCGTAGATGATGCCGATCACCCCCAGCGGCACGCGCACGCGGCGGATTTCCAGCCCGTTGGGGCGCCGGCTGCCGTCGATCACCTCGCCGATGGGGTCGGGCAGCGCGGCCACTTCGCGCAGCCCGGCGGCCATGGCATGGATGCGGCTGCCGGTCAGCAGCAGGCGGTCCTGCATCGCCTCCGCCATGCCGCGCTCTTTGGCCGCCTTGATGTCATGGCTGTTGGCCTCGAGGATGAACGTCTGCGCTTCCGTCAGCGCGTGCGCCATCGCCTCCAGGGCGTCGTTTTTCACCTTCGTCGACAGATAGGCCAGCCGCCGCGCCGCCGCTTTCGCGCGCAGACACTGCTCGACCACCGCCTGCTCGACCACCGAGAGGTTCTCGTCTGAGTATAATTCGGATTCGGACATCGGCCTTCCCCTATCAAAACGTTCCTAAGCCTAGCACAAATGTGCTTACGCGGCAACGCGCCCTTGAGAGTTCGGCGATAACTCAGACAGCTTTTCGCTGCCTGAGACAAAGGAATCCGTCTCTTTGGTGCAGAATATGGTAGGAACGAGGCCGTTTCCGGCCCATCCTCCCCGGACGTGAGGTGAACCTTATGCCAACTGTTGCCGATATTTTGAAAGATGCCGAGCATCGTATGGACGGTGCGCTGGAAGCCACCCAGGAAGAGCTGCGCCATATTCGCACCGGGCGCGCCAACCCGGCCATGCTCGACGGCATCACCGTCGAGTACTACGGCACCCCCACCCCCCTCGAACAGGTGGGCAATATCTCCACCCCGGAGCCGCGCATGCTGGTCATTCAGCCGTGGGACAAGTCGCTGCTCGGGCCGATCAGCAAAGCGATCCTCAACAGCGATCTCTCCCTGAACCCGAACAACGACGGGGTGCTGATCCGCCTGGTGCTGCCGGCGCTCACCGAGGAGCGCCGCAAGGAGTTCGCCAAGCTGGCGGGCCGGAAGACGGAAGAGGGCAAAATAGCCGTGCGCAACGTGCGCCGCGACGCCATCGAGCACATGAAGAAGGCGGAAAAGGCGAGCGAGATCTCCGAAGACGACGCCAAGCGCGGCCAGGAGAAGGCGCAGAAGCTCACCGACGAATTCATCCAAAAGCTCGAACAGCTCCACGACCACAAGGTCGCCGAGATCATGGAAGTGTAGCGGTTAATGAATTGAAAATGAGAAATGCAAAATGAAAAGTGAAAATGTCGGATGACGCCAGCGCTCATCGTATCCAACATTTTTCACTTTCCACTTTGCATTTCTCATCTTTCATTCCCCGGTCCCATCCCCCGTCACCGCGCGGGCAGCTTGCAATACTGCAACTCGCGGTGCGCCTGGGTTTCGGCCTGGGCGATGGACAGCCAGCTACCCGTCTCCTGGAAATGCTGCCAGCGCAGGAAGCCGGCCAGGGACATGAAGTGCGTCGCCGCGGCATGCTCGCCGGTGACGCATACGTCGAAGTTCGGGGCGACCGACGCCTCGGTCGCCGCGCACGAGCCGTCCAGGCAGCCCGCGCTCACGGTCAACGGGCTCTGATCGCCCGTCGTGCAGCACGTCGGTGCCGCCGCCGCGCCCACCAGCGCGAATCCCACCAGCAGCAACATCAGCAAAGCTCTCATCGCCTACCTCCTCACACACGCATATGCTATAAATTATATATCACATATAAGAGGTGGGTTAAACCTGGGGGAAGCAAGCCGGCTTCACGTCGCCACGTTCGGGTACAGCCGCGCGCCCAGCAGCACCAGCAGGATGGTAACGATGATGAGCACGGCGAAGTCCAGCCCCAGCCCGAGATCGCTGGCGTGCCCGACGAGCATCAGCGCGCGCAAGGCATCCACCTGGTATGTCAGCGGGTTGCAGTGTGACAGCACCTGCAGCCAGTGCGGCATGAGGACGATGGGGAAGATGGCGTTGCTGGCGAAGAAGAGCGGCATGGTGAGAAACTGCCCGATCCCCATGAAGCGCTCGCGCGTCTTTACCAGACAGGCGATGATCAGCGAGAAGGTGGAAAAGAGCGACGCGCCCAGCACCACCACCACCAGCACCCCGAGCAGCGCCGACGGGTTCCAGTTGAGATGCACGCCGACGGGGATGGCGAGCAGGTAGATGATGATCGCCTGCGAGAGCGAGCGCACCCCCGCCGACAGCGCCTTGCCCAGCACCAGCGCGCTGCGCGGCGTGGGGGAGACGAGGAACTTCTGCACGATGCCCAGGTCGCGCTCCCAGATGATGCCAATGCCGTAGAAGATGGCGATAAAGAGCACGCTCTGCGCTAGGATGCCCGGCGCGATGAAGTCGGTATAGCGCACGCCGCCGGCGGTGATGCCGCGCACGCGGGAGAAGACCTGCCCGAAGACAAGCAACCACAACGCCGGTTGCACCGCGCGGCTGATCAGCTCGGTGGGGTCGTGGCGCAGGCGCAGAATCTCCAGCTCCGTCATCACCAGCGTTTTCGCGACGAAGGCGCGCAGGTTAGCCCAGGCGCCGCGCGGTGCGGCGAGTGCGTCTGGCTTCACGATACCCTCCCGACTCCAGCGACGTGCCGGCGTATTTAATGAACACGTCGTCCAGCGTGGCCCCCTCCGCACCCAGCGACGCCTTCAGTTCCGCCGGCGTGCCGATCACCGCCACCTGCCCCTGGTGCAGAATGGCCACCCGGCTGCACACGCCGTCCGCCTCCTCCATCTGGTGGGTGGTCATCACAATGGTGGTGTCGAACTCCTCTCGTAGCGAACGAAGGTGCTCCCACACCGCTTTGCGCGCCGACGGGTCCAACCCCACCGTGGGTTCGTCGAGGAAGAGCACCCGTGGCCGATGCAGCATGGACTGCGCGATCTCCAGCCGCCGGATCATCCCACCGGAGTAAGTGCCCACCACCGCGTGCGCCGCATTCGTCAGCCCCATGAATTCCAGCGCCTCGTCGATGCGCGCCCGCTGCTCGGTATGCGGAATGTCGTACAACTTGGCAAAGATGCGCAGGTTCTCCGCACCGGTCAGCGAGCCGTCGGCGCTCACCAGTTGCGGCACGTAGCCGATCACCCGCCGCACCGAAGACGCCTGGCGCACGAGATCGTACCCGTCGATCGTCGCCCGACCCGCCGAGGGACGCAGCAGCGTGGTGAGCATCTTCACGGTGGTGCTTTTCCCCGCGCCGTTGGGCCCGAGCAGGCCGAACACCTCGCAGGCGTCCACGGTGATGGACAGCCCGTCCACGGCGCGCACGCCCCCGAACCAGCGCGACAGCGCGAAGGTTTCCACAATGGCCATGCCGCCAGTATGCGCGTTGCACGGGGCCTTTCGGTGCCACGCGGACAACACGCCACAGCGAAAAGTCTTATATTTCAACGCGCGAGCATAGGAATACAATCCACGTGTCCCCAATCGGGTTACTATAAGGTAATTAGCACCTACCTTTGGTCGCTTCTCTGGGGGAGGTAAACGATGTTTCAGGACACGCTCGATGCCGCCGGTGAACAGGCCGGCAAGAAAGCCGGCTACCTGCGCGAGCATCCGGTCGGGTATTTCATCGCGGCGATGCTGGCCGGGGTATACGTCGGCATAGGGGTGCTGCTGGCCTTCATTGTCGGGGCACCGCTGGCGGTGGAACATGCCCCCCTGCAGAAACTCGTGATGGGGGCATCCTTTGCCATCGCCTTATCATTAGTCGTCTTTGCGGGCGGCGAACTGTTCACCGGGACCAACCTGGTCTTGCCGGTCGGCTGGTGGGCACGCAAAAATACCGTCGGGCAACTGTTGGCGGTCTGGGCAACGTCGTGGGTCGGCAACCTGGTCGGCGGGGTGCTGTTGGCGGCGTTGCTCTACGCCTCGGGGGTGCTGAACGATGCGCCCGGGCTGGCGCTGGTGCAAAGCACGGCGGCAAAGAAGATGCACCTGACCCCACTCGTCCTACTGACGCGCGGACTGCTGTGTAACTGGCTGGTCTGCCTAGGCGTCTGGTGTACGCTGCGCATGAAATCCGAGGCCGGTAAGCTCATCATGATCTTCTGGTGCCTGTACGCGTTCGTCGCCGCCGGCTTCGAGCACTCCGTCGCCAATATGACCCTGCTCACCCTGGCGCTGCTGCAACCGCACGGCGCCGATGTGACCATCGCCGGCATGGGCACCAACCTGCTCTGGGTCACCCTGGGTAATATCGTGGGCGGTGCCGTCTTTGTCGGCGGCGCCTACTGGCTCGCGACCGGTTCCTCGCAACGAACACCGGCGGCCGCCACGCCCGAAGCGCCCGCGACCACTGTGTCGGTGTAGCGCCTTTACGGCACTGCCGCCAGCCGCCCAATCGCCCAGCGCAGCCACAGCAGCGGCATGATGCCCACCACGCCGAAGGAGCAGTCGATGAGGCGCCAGTAGAACGGGATGCCGCGCAGCGGGCCGCAGATGAGCGCCAGGGGTATGACGCCCAGGCAGGCGATCATGCCGAAGTCGACCGTCCACACGTTGCGCACGGGGTCGCGGTAGGGTCCAATAAACGCGACGGCGATGATAAGGTGCGCGAAGGCCAGCCAATCGGTGCCGTAGGCGAGGAAGGGGTAGCTGTCATACACCACGTGCAGCCCGTCGCGCACGTGGGCGATCCATGCCAGCAGCGACGGCCACTGCCACGGCGCCGCGAGCAGCCACGCGTAGAGTCCATCCACCTCCCAGCGCAGCGGGAAGGCCGTCAGCCCGCTCACCACGATGCCGAACATCACCCCTGCCAGCACCAGGCGGATGCGCCGCAGCCAGCGCCGTTTCTCGTCCATGCTAAGCCTCCGAAATGGTGTAGGCGATGCCGCGGAGGATGAGGAATTCGTCGAGGAGCGCCACCCCGTCGAGATGCGGCGCGAGGCGCGCGGCCCAGCCGCCGGTGAGGACGAGAGGCACGAAATTCGGGGACAGACTACTAATTTCGGCAGATTCGCTTGCTCGTTTTTCCCCCACGGTACCGGCGAAATTAGTAGTCTGTCCCCGAATTTCGGCACGGGTGGCGGCGATCATCGCGCGCAGGCCGCCTACCGCCTGAAAAAAGAGCCCGTGCGCCAGCGCCTCGTCGGTGCTTTGCCCGATGGCGTGCGCCGGCGTCTGCCACGCGGGGGCGCTCAACGCGCTGGCGCGCGCCGCCAGCCGCTCCGCCAGGATGCCCACACCCGGGGCGATCATGCCGCCGAGATAGGCGCCGTCGGCCACGGCATCCACCACCGTGGCGGTACCGAGCAGCACCGGAATGACGGGCATCCCCACCCGCGCCGCGGCGACGGCGGCCATCAGCCGGTCGGGGCCCAGGGTGTCGGGGGTGGCATAGGCGTTGCGCAGCGCGGTGGGGGTGGCGCCGGTGATGATGGTGAGGGGTTTGCCCGCCCGTCGCGCGGCTTCCGTCCACGCGGGCAGCAGCTCGGGCACCACGGAGCAGAGGGCGACGCGCGTCACCGCGGGCAGGTCCATCTGCTCAGCCAGTTCGGCGGGGTCGGCGGCTTTATCCGTTTCCAGGCCCCACGTGGCCGTCAGCGTCTCGCCGTCGACCAGGCCGCATTTCGTCCACGAATTGCCCTGGTCAATCGCCAGCAGCGGCACGGCGCGCCTCTTTCCGCGCGGAGAAGAAGAGCTGCGCCCCGCGCGCCGCGATGAGCGACGCGATGTATCCCATCGCAAAGAGCAGCACCAGCTTGAGCGCGATCTGCAGATAGACCACCGTGGGCGGCGCACCGGTCGGCCCGGCGGTGAAGTGGCGCGGTATGATAAGGTCGGGGTTGTGGAAAGCCTGGTACGTGAGCACGAAAGCGAGCACCAGCAGCCCGATCCCGAGCAAAAAGACCGCCATGCCGACAAAACGCCCCGCTACGACTTCCGAAGGGTCGCGATTCGTATCGAAACTGTTATCCACGCGTTACCCGTCCTTCACCGGAAATGTACCCGAAAATTCCCCGCCACACGCCGCCGGGTCGATACCCAACTCCGCGGCGAAGGCCTGTAAAAAGGCTGTCATCGTTGCCAGCCGCTCTGCCGCTTCACGGCGCGCTTCCGGCGTATGCAAGGTCGCCGGCAGCCGCAGCAGCTTCACGAAAAAATGATCCAGCGTATACCGCTTGTCGTCCGGCGTGCGCGCCGTGGCGAAGGGATCGTCCGGCGCGTAGAACTCACGGTCGAACCCCTCCGCGAAGGTGCGCGCGATGCCGATGGCGCCCAGCGCATCCAGCCGGTCGGCGTCCTGCAGCAGGCGGCCCTCCAGCGACGCCGGTACGCGGCCTTCGGCGAAACGATGGTCGGCGATGGCCGCGCGGATCAGCGCCGTGCGCCCGTCGTCGAACCCCAGCCCCGGCAGCACCTCCGCCGCCATCTCCGCGGAGAGCGCGGCGTGCGAGCGGTGCTCAGCGCGTTCGCGAGCACGCCCGATGTCGTGCAGCCACGCCGCCGCCTCCAGCGCGTCGCGATCCGCCGCGGGGTAGGCCTCCGCCAGCCGCAGCGCGGTGGCGACCACGCGGTGCGTGTGATCGACGCGGTGGCACCCGCGCGCCTCCGCCAGGGCCCGCGCGGCGATCTCCCGCAGTGCTGTGCGTGTCGAATCAAGCATCGTCGTAACCCGCGCGTAACCGGCGAAGTGTATTATTACGGTGTCAAGGGGTGAATCTCCTTCTCCGGCAGGTACGCCGGGCGATAGAAGCGAAAATAATGTGGGAATACCGGAGTCAGGAGTCGGGAGTCAGCAGGGACGACCGACTAATCGCGACCCATCGCCATCACCTCGCGGCGCCACCTTCTGACTTCCGACTCCTGAATTCTGACTCCTGGGAGGCAACCATGACCGACCGCCTGGAATCGTTGTTCGAGATGCAGCAGGGGTTAAACCGCCGCATCGGAGTCGATACCGCCGTCCTTACCGACGAGGAGCGCGTCACCTGGGTGCTCAACTACTGCCGCGCCATGACGCAGGAGATCGCCGAACTGACCGACAGCGTGCCCTGGAAGTGGTGGGCGAAGTACCAGACCTTCGACGCGCAGAACTGCCGCGTGGAAGTGATCGACCTCTTCCACTTCCTCATCTCCCTCGCCCAAACCCTCGGCATGACCCACGAGGACGTGTATCAAGCGTACCTGAAGAAGAACGCCGTGAACCACGAACGCCAGGAGAGCGGCTACGCCATCAAGGATGAGGACGATAGCCGGCATATTTAAGCCCCCTTGTCCGCCATAGCCATGATGGCGACGGCGGAACCCGGTGGCAGAGAGCCGATATGTCGTCTGACCTCCAGCTACTCCTCATACTCGCCCTCCTCATCGGGGTGTCCAAATTGTGCGGACACCTCAGTTTGCGCTATCTCAAGCTGCCGATGGTGTTCGGGGAAATCGTGGGCGGGGTGCTGCTCGGGCCGACGCTGCTGGATTTGCAGGGGCGGTGGCCGGGGGAGCCGTGGAAGCTCGTGCCGGTTCTCGCCGGGCTGGGTGTGCTCTTCCTGATGTTCGTCGCCGGGCTGGAGACGAACACCGCGCAGTTGCGCCGGGTGAGCGGGGTCGCCTTCTGGACCGCCTTTTTGGGGGTGCTGCTGCCCTTCGCGGGCGGTCTCGGCACGGCGCTGCTCTTCGGCATGGAGGCGCGGCAGGCCATCTTCATCGGCGCGGCGCTCACCGCCACCTCGGTGTCGATCTCGGTGCAGACGCTGCTCGAACTCGGCCAGTTGCAGTCGCGCGAGGGGGCGACGATCCTGGGCGCCGCGGTCATCGACGACGTGATGGGCCTCCTCGTCCTTTCCTTCATCATCGCCTTCAGTGCGGCAGGGGCGGACGCGAGCCGGTTGCCCGCGCGTTTGGAGGCGCTGTGCGGCCTCCCCCACCCACCGGTGGCGGTGCACATCCTGGTCGTACTGCTGTGCATGGCGGCCTTCTTCCTCCTCGCGTGGCTGGTCGGGATGCGCCTGGGGCCGGTGCTCGCGCTGGCGAAGCGGCTGCACGCCAGTTATGCCGTCCCCGCGGCGGCCATCGTGCTGCTTTGCCTCTTCGCCGTGACCTCCGACCTGCTCGGGCAGGTGGCCGGCATCACCGGCGCCTACCTGGCCGGCCTCTTTGTCGGACGTACCGCGTTCCGCGACGAGGTGGATCACGCCGTGCGCCCCATCACCTACGCCTTCCTGGTGCCGATCTTCTTTATGAGCCTCGGCTTCACCACCAATCTGCGCGGGCTGGCCGGCAGCGGCTTCTTCCCCCTCGTGATCGTGGTGGTGGCGGTCGGCGCGAAGATCATCGGTTGCGGCGCCGGGGCGCGCCTCTCCGGCTTCACGGCGCGCGAGGCCTTGCGCGTGGGCGCGGGCATGGTGTCGCGCGGCGAGGTGGATCTGATTATCGCGTTGATCGGCGTACAATACGGCATCATCCACGCCCCCACCTACGCCGCGCTCATCCTCACCATCCTGGCCAGTACCCTCGTCACCCCGCTGCTCCTGCGCGCCACCTTCCCCCACCTCCCCCCCGCACCGCACGAGGAGATCGAGTCCATCATCCCCCTGGAGATCGAGGGGGAGGCGGGGTGACCTGCAGGAACTGTCCCGTAGCGTAGCGGTTGCGCAATCCGCCTGCTTGAAAGTATTGCGTCTGATCTACCATTTACTGTCGCAGCACTGCAAGGGCTGTCCCGTGGCCTATGCGGATAATATACTCGGCCACGGGACAGCCCCTGTAAGTTGTCGGAAGAAGTAGCGCATTCCAAGCTGATCTGTATCTTTCCACCGGCTTCTTTGCACGCGACCCCACGGGACAGTCCCTGCAGATGCCTACGGTTACCCGCCCCCCGAGCGTGGTATAACTATCCCACCCCTATCCATTCACGTGGAGGTGGGGGATGGCGTTGCGCCTGCTCTATATGGCACTGATGTCCCTGGGGTTGCTGCTCGGGCGGACGCCGGTGCGCCTGGTGCCGGCCACGCTGGGGGGGCCGAGCGGGGTGGCGCTCACGGCGGAGGAAGCGCGCTTCGTGGCGCTGGTCAACACCGAACGCACCGCGCGCGGCCTGGTGCCCCTTACCGTGGCGCCGCTGCTGGTAAAGGTGGCGCGTGAGAAGAGCACGGAGCTGTACACCCTGCACTACTGGGGCCACGAGTCGCCGGTGGTGGAGAAGCGCACCGCCATGCGCCGCGTGCTCTACTATCTCCCCCACCCGCCCAAAACGATGACCGTCGGCGAGAACCTGTACAGTTGTGACCGGGTGCTGGTGGATGAAGGGCATCAGGCGTTGATGAACAGCCCCACCCATCGCCACAACATCCTCAAGCCGGAATACCGCTACCTCGGCGTCGGCTGCTTCACCGCCCCCGACGGCCGCTTCTGGACCACGGAGATCTTCCTCGATATCGCCTGGTGACGAGCGCAGGACAAGGTGACGGGGTGAAGGGGTGACTCGCATAACGTACGACGGTCATCGAACAACATCGCCTACCGGCGGGACAAAATCCCCGCTCGCGTGTCTTACCAACCGCGGCCACGGAAAACGGGCCGCCGGGAGAGAGCATTCATGGTTCAGAGCGAGGAACAATCCGCCGTCGTCAGCGGGCAGCAGGTCGGACGCCGCGTCTTTCGCGCCACCGGCGCGTTGCTCATCATCAAGGGCATCCTGCGCGGCTTCGGCACCATCGAGAAGATGATTCTGGGGCATGTGCTCGGTACGGGCTTCGCCACCGACGCCTACCTGGCCGCCCGCGACATCGCGCAGTACCTGCTGCAGTTCGTCGACCAGATCATTATGCACTCCTTCCTGCCCGTCTTCGTGCAGCGGATGCGCGAGCAGGGTGAGGAGGACGCCTGGCGCGTGGCGAGCACGGTCATCAACCTGCTGGCACTGCTCCTTACCATCGTGGCGGGCGTGGGCATCATCTTCGCGCGGCAGATCGTGCCGATCTTCGAGCCGGACTGGTTCAACAACGCCGCGCACTATCCCGCCGGGCTGGTGCCGCTCACCATCCTCCTCACCCGCATCATGCTGCTCGCCATGGTCTTTCTGGCCTCGGCGACGATGACGTACTGCCTGCTGAACTCCTATAAGCAATTCGCGCTCCCCGAAGCGGCGAAGATCACGCTGAAGGTCATCGTGCTGGCCTTCGCGGTGATCCTCATCCGCCCGCTGGGACCGCTGGCGCTGGCGCTGGGCTTTGTGGTCGGCGCGGCGGGGCAACTCCTGGTGCAGGGATTCGGACTGCGCCGTCAGGTGCAGTACTACCGCCCCGTCATCGACTTGAAACACCCGGGCGTGAAGCAGTTCTGGCTGCTGGTGCTGCCGTTGCTGGTCGGTGTGGGCCTGTCCACCTTCCGCAGCATTATGGATCAGCGCTTCGCCTCCGCGTTGGATTCGGGTAGCTGGTCGGCGCTGCGCTTTGCAAAATCCATCACCGACGTGCCGGTGGACTTCTTCCCGCTGGCCTTCGGCATCGCCCTCTTCCCCTTCCTGGCGGACATCGCCGCTTCCGGCAACCTGGAGCGCCTGCGCGGCATGCTCATGGCGGCCACGCGCATGATGGTGCTCATCTTCCTGCCGCTGATGGGGCTTTTCATCGTATTGCGCCAGCCCATCGTCTTCCTGCTCTACAGCCAGAACTCCATCGGCGCCGCCGACCCGCTGCAGATTTACGCGATGCAGATGCTCGTCGGCGCGCTGGAGATCATCGTGCTGCAGTTCTTCTTCGCCATGTCCGACACGCTGTGGCCGACGATCATCGCCGCGCTGATGATCCCGCTGCACCTGGCGGCCTCCTACACCGGCGTCTTCGTCTTCCACTGGGGGGTCATCGGCATCGCGCTGGCGCTGCTCATCTCCAAAGGCGTGAAGGTGATCGTGCTCTACGGCGTCATTCGCAAGCGGCTGGGCACGCTGGAAGGCAAGCATATGCTCGCCTTCCTCGGCAAGGTGGTGCTGGCGCTGCTGCCGCTCGCGGCGTTGCTGCTGGCGGTGATGCACTTCTTCCCCTACGCCGATCTGCTCAAAGCCACGGTGACGCACGGCCACCACGGCATGATGGGCAAGCTGCGCCACCTCGCGCACGTGGTGTTCGCCTACCTGCCCTACGTCGGCAGCGGCCTCGTCGGCCTGGCTATCTACGCCGGCCTGCTCCACGTGTTGCGGGTAGAAGAATGGCACATGCTCCTCGGCCGCGTACTCGGCAAGCTGCGCAAATCCGCCCCGCCGGCGGAAGCGGCGTAAACGGGGATGGCGTGAACCGGGATATGGCCGGGATTTTTCTCGGGCATCTTCAAGGTCGAATGGCCGATAGGTTGATAATTCACAGGGATAAAAGAGATAAGTTGGAATGAGACGGGTGCCCGGCATCCTCAGAATCTCAGCCATCCATTTCATCCCTGTGAATTATTATCCCACATAGCCACTCTACCTTGAGAACAGGCGAGACCAATCCTCTCATATCCCGATTCAAACAAATGCTCGCCCTCCGCGCCATTCGCTCGCGCGAAACGCGGGGCGGGCGGGAATCCTCTCTGCGGAGGATTCCGCCATGTGGTGCGTGTGGAGATGGGTCGTGCTGGGTCTCGCGCTCAGCGGGGTGCCGTTCGTGCTGGGCGTCAGCGGGTGCTCCAGCCCACTGCACGTGGACCAGGGGGCGGAGATCGACATCGGCCGCGAGGCGGCGACCCAGGTGGAGACGCAAGTCGGCGTGGTGCACGACCCGGTAGAGTCGCCGCGGGTGGAGCGCATCGGCCTGTCCATCGCCCGCGTCTCCACCCGTCCCAAACTGCCGTGGAGCTATCAGATCGTCGATGTAAAGGAAGTCAACGCCTTCTCGCTGCCCGGTGGGCCGGTCTACGTGACGCGCGGCCTGCTGGCGCTGGGCGTCTCGGACGACGAGCTGGCCGGGGTGCTGGGGCACGAAACGGCGCACATCCAACTGCGCCACGCGGCGAAGGATATGGAGCGTGCCATGCGCTACAACCTGCTGGAGCAACTGGCGCTGGGGGGCAGCAGCGACCTGGTGCAGGCGGGGGCGGATATGGCATTGCAGCTCGCGCTGGTGCTGCCGCACTCGCGGCAGGACGAATACCAGGCGGACGCCGTGGGCACGCGGCTGGCCGTCACCGCGGGCTACGCGCCCGACGGCCTGCTCCGTTTCCTGCGCCGTCTGGATGCCTTGCACGGCGGCAGCCACACCCCCACGTGGCTACAGACGCACCCGCTGACCCAGGACCGCATCGCGCGCGAAGAGGCATTGGTGGCGGAATTGGCTCCGAATCGTTAAGCATTAATCAAACCTTGAAAAAGAGACGCGTCTCATCATGGCGAACTATGGTACAAGAAGATGGTCGCCGGACATTGCGCCTCGGCGATCCGAAACACTCTCCCGGAGGATGTCGCGATGCAGCTTGCGGACGGCGAACGGTGGAACACCGCCGGTTCGTCCTGGACGCGCTGGAAAGAACGCCTGATCACCGGCCTGCTGGCACTATCCGTGCTGGCGGTGGTGTTGCCGGTGCTCGCCATCCTCTGGCTGCTCATCTCACGCGGCGTGCCCGGCCTCAGTTGGGAATTCCTCACTAAAGACCCGCAGACCTTCGCCCTGGAAGGCACCATGGGGGGCATCCGCGCCGCCATTGTCGGTACCCTCTACCTGGTGGGACTCACCATCCTCCTCGCCGTACCCATCGGCGTGATGGCCGCCGTCTACCTGACGGAGTATGCGCGGCAAAACATCGTCACGCGCGTCATCCGCCTCTCCATCGTCAACCTGGCGGGGGTGCCGTCGGTGGTCTACGGCCTGTTCGGGCTAGGGCTCTTCGTCTACTTCCTGAAATGCGGCGTCTCGCTGCTCGCCGGCGGGTGCACCATGGCGGTGCTGGTGTTGCCGCTGATTATCACCGCCTCCGAGGAAGCCTTGAACACCGTGCCCGGCTCCTTCCGCGAGGCCAGCCTGGCCCTCGGCGCCAGTAAATGGCAGACGATCTGGCAGGTCGTGCTGCCCACCGCGCTGCCGGGCATCCTCACCGGGATCATCCTGGCGGTGGGGCGCGCGGCGGGCGAGACGGCGCCGGTAATGTTCACCTGCGCCGCCGCCATCATCACCATCACCGACCTGAAGCCGCACCTGCTCGACCCGGTGATGCTGCTCTCCTACCAGTTGTACAAAACCGCCACCTCGACCTCGGCCCATGGGCACGAGCAGATGCAACTGCTGCAAAACAACAAGTGGGGCACCGCGCTGGTGCTGCTGATGCTGGTGCTGGGGATGAACGTGGTGGCGTTGATTCTGCGCGCCCGGCTGCGCAAAGCAAGAAGGTGGTAAGATCGCATGGCTGAGCATGGCACGTTCACGCCGCGTCCGGTGGTGTTGCTGACTCCCGAGGAGACGGCTACCTTCCTGGTGCGTGATATGAACGTTTTTTATGGAGACAATCACGCGCTGCAGCACGTCACGCTCAACGTACCGTCACGGCAGATCACCGCGCTCATCGGCCCCTCCGGCTGCGGCAAGTCCACCTTCCTGCGCTGCCTGAACCGCATGAACGACACGATCCTCGGCTGCCGCGTCACCGGTGAACTGACCCTCGACACCCACGCGATCCTGGGGCGCGCCGTCGATCCGGTGGAGGTGCGTAAACGGGTGGGCATGGTCTTCCAGCGCCCGAACCCCTTCCCGATGTCGGTATACGACAACGTGGCCTACGGGCCGCGCCGCCATGGGGCGCGCAACCGCGGGGTGCTCGACCGCATCGTGGAAGAGACGCTGCGTAAGTCGGCGCTGTGGGACGAGGTGAAGGACAAGCTGCGCCATTCCGCCTTCGACCTCTCCGGCGGTCAGCAACAACGCCTGTGCATCGCCCGCGCGCTGGCGGTGCAGCCGGACGTGCTGTTGATGGACGAACCGAGTTCCGCCCTCGACCCGATTTCGACCTTTAAAATCGAAGAGTTGATGTTGGAGTTAAAAGAGCACTATACTATCGTGATCGTCACCCACAACATGTACCAGGCGTCGCGCGTGGCGGATTTCACGGGGTTCTTCCTGCACGGCGAGTTAATCGAATACGGCCCGACGGTGGAAATCTTCGAACGCCCCATCGATCCGCGTACCGACGACTACGTCCGCGGGCGCTTTGGCTAATCACAGACGAGATCTTTTTCGACATTCGGTACCGCGAAGGTCGATTCATGGTTATAATTGAAGGTTGAAGGTTGCAAGGTGAACGACCCGGGGCACGGGAGCATTTGCTTTCAACCTTCAACTTTCATCTTTCAACTCAGTACCGGCTTTGCCGGGTTGGGAGTCACACATGCCCTCACCACGGCAGACATTTGATGCGCAACTGCACGCGCTGGAGCAACGCCTCCTGCGCATGGGCAGCTTCGTCGAAGGCATGCTGGAAGACAGCGTCAAAGCGCTCGAGCTGCAAGACACCGCGCTGGCGGAGGAAGTTGTCCGCCGCGACGACGTGGCGGACGAACTCGACCTGGACATTGAAACGAGCTGCATGCACATGCTCGCCCTGCAGCAGCCGATGTCCAAAGACCTGCGCGTCATCGGCACCGCGTTGAAGATCACCACCGACCTGGAGCGCATCGGCGACTACTCGGTGGATATCGCGCGCACCGCCATCGAGCTGGCCAGCGAGCCGTTCCTACGCCCGCTGGTGCGTATCCCGCGCATGGCCGAGTTTACCTCGCGCATGGTGCGCGGCGCGCTGGAAGCCTTCGTGAGCCGCAACGCCGAGAAGATCGACGAGGTGGTGAACCTCGACGACCAGGTCGACGACCTCAACGTGCAGGTATGGGCCGCTATGACGATGGAGATGAAGGAAGACCCGTCCTCCATCTACCGCAACGCGCACATGATCCTCGTCGCCCGCTACCTGGAGCGCATCGCCGACCACGCCGTCAACGTCGCCGAGCGCGTGCAATACATGGAAACGGGCATCCTGCGCCAACTGGCGGCGAGTCATCAGACGCCGGGAGCTTAGGAGAAATGCAAAATACAAAGTGAAAAATTGAAAATTCAAAATGAGGGACGAGTTGGCTCGGTAATGGGTTAGGGAGACCAATGCGCGACTTTATCGGTAAGCGGGTGCATATCATCGGCCTGGGCGCCAAGGGTACCGGGCGCGCGTGCGCGGAGGTATTGAGCGGGCTGGGCGCGCGGGTGACGATCTCCGACGAGAAGACGCCCGACGCGTTGACCGCTGAACTCGGTTCGCTCCACGTGCCCGTGCGCCTGCAGCTCGGGCCCGGGGAGGCCTATGCCGACCTGGCTGCCGCCGACCTGCTGGTGCCCAGCCCCGGCGTGCCGCTCTACACGCCTGCCATCAAAGCGGCGCGCGAGGCCGGCGTGCCAGTGGTGAGCGAGATCGAACTGGCCTTTCAGCTTTCCCCCGCCCCCATCGTCGCCATCACCGGCACGAAGGGCAAAACCACCACCACCACCCTCATCGGCCTGCTGCTCAACGCGCTGGGCGTCACCGCGCACGTCGGGGGCAACATCGGCACGCCGCTCATCTCCCTCGCGGTCACTGCGCAGCCGACGGACTGGCTGGTGGCCGAGGTGAGCAGCTTTCAACTCGAGGCGGTGGATGAATTCCGCCCGCGTATCGCCGTCTTCACCAACCTCTACCCCGACCACCTGGACCGCTACGAGAACGACATGGCATTGTACCTGGCCGCCAAGCTGCGCCTCTTCGCGCGGCAGACGGCGGAGGACATCGCTATCGTGAACGTCGACCGCCCCGAGAGCGCGGATGTGCGCGCGGCCACCCAGGCGCGGATTATCCCGGTGAGCACGGAATCGGCGGCGCCCGGTGGCGTGTATGTGGACGGCGACGCGATCATCTCCGAGGTCAACGGCGGACGCGTGGTGCTGCTGCGCACCGGCGAGATTCGCCTGCGCGGACGGCACAATTGGGCCAACGTGCTGGAGGCGCTGGCGGTGGCGGAAGCGCTGGGGTTGCCGACGCGTGACGCGGTGCCGGTGCTGACCGACTTCCGCGGGGTGCCGAACCGGCTGGAGGAAGTTGCCACCGTGGGCGCGGTGACCTTCTACAACGACTCCCAGGGTACCACGCCGATGGCGGTGCGCATGGCGCTGCAGGCCTTCGCCGACGCCGGGCCGGTGCTCATCGCCGGGGGCCGTGCCAAGGTGAGCGATTTTTCCGAACTGGGCCGCGATATCGTGCAATACGCCCGCGCGCTGGTGGTCATTGGCGAAGCCGCCGACAGCATCGCCGCCGCCGTGCACGCCGCCGCGCCCGACTTCCCCGTGCACCGCGCCCCCACCCTGCCCGACGCCGTGGCGCAAGCCCACGCTCTCGCGCAGCCGCGCGGCGTAGTGCTCCTCTCCCCCGCCTGCGCCAGCTTCGACATGTTCCGCAACATGGAGCACCGCGGGGAGACCTTCCGCGCCGCGGTGGCGGGGTTGGTGGAGCGTTGAGCGTAGAACGTAGATCGTAACGAGAGGGCGCCGGGGATTACCCCGACGCCCTCTTTGAACGTTGAACGTTGAACTACATTCCGACTTCGATCATCGCCACCGATGCCGGCGGGAGAGTGATCCGCAACCCGGCGGGCGTAGCCGTCACCGCCAGCGCGGTCGGGGCCACCACCTTCGGGTTGTCGGGGGTGTTTTGCGCGCGGACGGTGGTGCCGGCGAGGAGGCGGGCGCTTTTCACCGTGCCGAAGGCGCCTTCGGCGAGGGCTACCGTCACCTCGGCCGCGTTCGTCACGTCGGTATTCACCAGCGAGATCGCCAGCGTGCCGTCCTTTTCCGTCACTGAGGCGCCGCAGCCGGGCACGGTGCGGCCATCGGCCAGGGTGTGCGCGGTGCCGCGCACGGTGACGGGGCGCACCGCGCCGTCGCGGTGGGGTTGGAACATCTCATACACCCAGTATGTCGGCGTGACGCAGAGCTTCGGCCCCTCGGTGAGCACGAGCGCCTGCAGCACGTTCGTCGTCTGCGCCATGTTCGTCATCACCAGGTCGGCGGCGTGGCGGTGGAAGGTCTGGAAGGCCAGCGCGGTGAAGACGGCGTCCTGCATCGTGTTCGGCTGGTAAAGCCCGGCCTCGGTGGTCGCCTCGCGGTACCACGTGCCCCACTCGTCCATGATGACATTAATTTTGTGTTCGGCAGTGGAGGCGGCGCGGCAAAGGGCGGCGGCGCGGGCGATGTGCGCGTCCATGCCGCTCACCGCCGCGAGCAGGTTCAGGTATTGGTCGTCGGTGAAGTCCACCGCGGGCATGCCCCAACCGGAGTAGTTGTGCAAGGCCAGCGCGTCCACCAGCCCCTCGGCGCCTTTGAGCGTGGCGAGGAACTCCGCGTCCCACTCGGGATTGCCGGGATGCGAGCCGCAGGCGATGAGGGTCACGTCGCCGCCGGATTGCCGCAGGTAGGTGGCGTAGCGGCGGTACTCCAGCGCGTACTGAGCCGGCGTCATGGTGCCACCGCAGCCCCAGTTTTCATTCCCCACGCCCCAATAGCGCACGCCGAAGGGCTCCGGGTCGCCGTTGGCGGCGCGCTCGCGGGTGAGGGTAGTGTCCTGCCTGGCGTTGCAATACTCCAGCCAGCCGCGCGCCTCCTCCGGCGAACCGCTGCCCACGTTGGCGCACACATACGGCGCGGTGCCGATCAGGCGGCAGAAGCGCATGAATTCGTGCGTGCCGAAGGCGTTGCTCTCCCCCTGCAGCCACCAGATGTTCAGCCGCGTGGGCCGTTCCGCCCGCGGGCCGATACCGTCGCGCCAGTGGTAGTTGTCCGCAAAGCACCCGCCCGGCCAGCGCAGCACCGGCAGGTTGACGCGCTTGAGCGCCGCCACGGTGTCCAGGCGAATCCCGCCGTCGTTGGGAATGCTCGACCCCTCGCCCACCCAGATGCCGCCATACACGCAGCGCCCCAGATGTTCGGCAAAGTGCCCGTAGATGTTCGGGTTGACGGTCGCCCCGGCGGACGGGGCGATGGTGACAGTGGTGGACATGGGGGTTGCTCCTCAAATCGTACTCGTGCTCGTACTCGTACTCGTAATCGACCGGTCATTCGGTCAAAACCAGGTACTTTCGTTATTGACACAAAACCTGCAATTTCGCTTATTCTACGATCTCATTTTCAAACGCATCCCAATAGGCCTGACCATATCCGAGGAATTCTTCCATGGTAACGGATCTGTCATGGCCGATCCGTATATCGACTGTTTCCGCATATATATACAATTCATGATACATATCGTCCTTGTTGTGAAATCCTTCTATCCTCATCGCAACATTATCATTACGGACAAGCGCGCCATCGCTAACGCCAATTTCATACTTACCCGCATGGAGCGACTGTTCAAGTTGAAGCCAATCGACTGAATATTGGCGCCACTTTGCCTGGTATTCCTGAACGATGCGTCGCTTTTCAGACGCAGGCAAGCCAGCAGGTATGTCGCACGATCCAGGCCAGATTGTATTTGACAAGCAGCGTACGGACGATACCGATGAATGGGTGAAGGTCACAACCGTATCATCATCCCAGTGATGGAAATGGTTTATATGTTGTATGCGGTAATCTATTTCCAGCGTTCGCGCGAGTAAATCTGACCGGATATCGATGAGATGGGCATCATGTAACCCCGCCCACAGAGAGGTCGGTTCAACACCGGATGGCAAATTTACCCAATCCAGGATTGGCTTGTCCATACACTTATCATCTCTCCCACGCAATTATACACAATTATTGACGAGCTAGAGAAGGGTCGATTACGATTACGAGCACGCGCACGTGCACGAGTTAGCTCAGCCGCACCACCGCCTTCATCGCTTCGCGTTTCGTGCACCACTCCTGGTCTGCCGTCGCCTGCGTCACGGCGGGCAGGCTGGCGCGGTCGCCGATGAGGCCGAGGGCTTTGTTGGCGGCGGCGCGTACGGCATAGTCCTGCGCCTGATCCACCGCATAGCGCTGCAGCACAGCCAGCACGCGCGGGTCGGCGGCACCGATGAGGCCAAACGTCGTGCAGACCGCTTGCTTCACGCGCCCCCGGCGATGCCAGGCCTCGATGGTCGCCGGCGTGGTACCTTCGGGGAAGTCGCATACCGGCCGTGCGTTCGCACCCGCCGGCAGACTGGCGAACTCACGCGGCTGCGAGAAGAGCGGCGCGGCGTCCTCCCGTTCCAGCGCGGCGAGCAGGGCGTCGAGGGCCGTCAGGTCGGGCCGGTCGCCCAGCGCCACCGCGGCGGTATACCGCACCTGCCAGTCGTCGTCGGCCAATGCGTCCAGCAACAGGCGGAAGGAGGCATCGTCGCGCTCAGTCCCGGCGCGCATCATGGTTTCCATACGGTCGAATTGTGCAGTCATTTACGCACCCTCCCCGGTCAGCAGGTCATGGTCGATGCTCCAGGTGCCGTCGGCGGCGGTGATGGTCACCGTCCCGTCGGCATACGTCGCGGTATGCAGCGCTTGCGACGGCGCAGGGGTCAGTACCGCGGGGTTCCCGAAGAACCCGGTGCCACCACGGTCACCCGCGCCGTACTGGCTCACCCCGCACTCGGTGTAGACGACGATCTCCACCGCCCCACCCTCGTCAATGGGCACCTGAATGGGCAGCAGTTCCAGCAGCGAGGCGTACGGCGCCAGGTCGATTTCCGTGCCGTTCACCCACAGGTGCGGTGACATGAGCAGTGTGGGCAGGCGCAACCACCAGCGCCCCGCCGGGGCATCGATCGTGCGCGTATACCACCACCCGCGCGTCACCGGTAGGTCGGCGAGCATGAAGGCGGGCTGGGTGAAGGGCAACGTCAGCGGGCTGGCGGCGAGCAGTTCGCATCCCTTCGCCAGCGGCACCGCGCCCCCGGCGGCCACGCGCCAGCCGTCCGCCAACTCGGCGTGCACGCGGCGCGTCTCTTCCGGCCATGCCAGCCAGAGCCAGCGGATCTCCTTGCCGCGCTGGGTGAAGTCCACCTGCAGCGACGCGTTGTCCAGCCGGTCCGGGTAGCCGTCGATGCGCCGCGTGGTGGCGTTATCCGGCCCGATCAACGGAAGTAGCGTGAGGCGTACGCCCTCCGCCGTCTCAATGGTCACGCCGCGCGGCGCCTCCACCTGCGTCGGGCGCAGATACCAGCGCGCGGTCACGGCGTGCTCTTCCCCGAACAGCGCCAGGTCGTCGATGAGCCAGTAGCGCCCGTCCACCAGCCGCGAGCGCCGGCGTACGGTGTGCGTGTCGGGCCAGTGCTCACGATAGAGCGGGGTCACGTCGCCGGTGATGCTCGTCGCGTCGGCGTGGATCAGGTCGGCCTGCTGATAGTCGCTCATGGCGCGATGCGACTCGGTGCCGTCCACCAGCAGCACACCGTGCGCGCCCGCACAGCCCGAGCCAAAGCTGGTGCGGCGGGTGGTGAATTCCATCCCACCTCGATCCAGCCACGTGCCGTCGTAATTCAGGGCTTCGCAATCCGCACCCGGTACGCCGTCGATGGTGAGCGGGCTGCCGTAGGCGGACAGGATCAGCGCGTTAGGGTTCATCTGCGCGCGCAACGGCATCACCGGCTCGGTATGGTCCCACATCTGCATCAGGTAGAGCCGCGTATCGTCACTAACGAGGGCACCGCCAACTTCGGGCTCCGCCCAGGAGGGGAAGACCGCACCCGCCGCCGCCGGACGCGTCTCCGGCCACCAGATCAGCGACCACACCAGGTCGTCGAATCCCCAGCCGATGCCGATCTCGAAATTCCAGTTGGCGTGCTCATTAAGCAGCGCGTGGTAGACCGGCTCATTGGTGCGGTAGGCGCCGTAAGCGATGCAGGAGCGTGCCGGCAATGCGTAGCCGTAATGATCCCACGGGAGCAGCAGCCCGTTGGGCATCCACTCACGGGCGATCATGCGCACGATGGACGCGGCCGACCCGCCGTGGGGGGGCAGCTCGCGCGCATACCAATCCCCCCCGACCGCGCGCTCCAGGTACTCCACGATATACGGAATGCTCGGTCCCACCACGCCGTCCATGTACGCGCTACCCTCGCCGGAATACCCCGACGGCGGCATCCCACCGAGCATGGAGGGCAGGCGCCGCACGCCGTCGATCTTCATGCGCGCCGCCAGCGCACTGTTGAAGGGTTCCTGGGAGAAGAGATGGCCGATGAGCGCGTTGGAGAAGCACAGCGACATCGTCTGGTTGTCCACGCAATCCGGCTCGGGTTTCGTGCGCATCCCGTAGAAGAAGTGCACGAACTGGAAGCGCACGAACTCTTCCGCCAGCCGCTGCGCCTCCTCCGGTTCCCATGCGCCGATGGAGTGCAGCCAGGAGAAGTACAGCGCCCAGCGCGCATGCGGAAAGGCAAAGCACCAGAAGTGGAACTGCAGCCCCATACCAAACGGCGAAACCGGGAAGGTATTCACGTAGCCGCGGATCGCGTTGCGCGCCGCCTCCAGGTCGTCGGGCGCCTGGGTAATCATCCCCACGAAGGGGGTGAACCAGGGGAAACTCGCCGGCGCCGCCTGCGCACGCCGCCGCAACGCACTCCACACCTGCCCCATCCGCGTACCGTCGCGCTCCGCCCGCGCCAGCTTCTCGCGCAGCGCTTCCAGGTTGTCCAGGTAAAAAGGCACCGTCGTGCCCACGCGTGCCACTGCCATGACGCCTCCCGCCGTGTAGTATCACGGTAAACTTCGCGAGCGGTTGGCGATTTCCTGCCGTTCCAAAACGTTATCGTACGCGAAAAGGGAAACGGTGGGATCGCCCCCGAACCCCTCGCCATTTACAGCCCCCCGGCGATGCGTTATAGTGCGGGCGGGGGATAACTTATGCGTCGATGGCTGCTGGTGCTCGTGATCGTGTTGCTCGCGCGCGTGGGGGCGCAGGAACCGACGCCGAAGGAGTCGGCGATTCTGCTCAGTGCCACGGTGCAGGCGACGCCGCCGTGTATCACGCTGGCGTGGACCCCCTACGCGACCGGTGTTCAGGGTTACCTGGTGACGCGGCGATTGGTGGGCGAGACGCCTTGGGGGGAGCCGCGGGCGTCGCTGCCCGCCACGGCGGCGCGCTACGCCGACGCGGCGGTGCAGCCCGGCGTGCTCTACGAATATCGCGTCTCCCGCGTATTGGGCAGCAACTACGCCCAGCACAACTACCTGCGCTCGGGTATCGCGGTGCCGCTGGTAGAGCATCGCGGCACGGTGGTGCTGGTGACGGACACGCAAACCGCCGGCGAGATGCCTACCGAGTTGGCGCAACTACAAACGGACCTGACGGGGGACGGCTGGCGCGTGTTGCGCCATGACGTGGCCCTCACCGCCGACCCCGCCGCGGTGCGCCGCCTGCTGCAAAGCGACTACTACGCCGCATCGGGCGAGGTGAAAAGCGTCTACCTTTTCGGACGCGTGCCCATCCGGAAATCCGGCCTGACCGCTCCCGACGGCCATCACCTGCGCCCCTTTCCCGCCGACGCCTACTACGCCGACCTGGACGGCATCTGGACGGACACGCAAACGACGGTGACGGGACAAAAAGCCACCCCCGGCGACGGCGTCTTCGATCAGAACGTCATCCCTTCCGCGACGGAAGTCGCGGTGGGGCGCGTCTACCTGGACAACCTGCCCTCGTTTAACAAGCACTACGACGGCAGCCTCTTCGTGCCGAAGGATGAAACCGCGCTGTTGCGCCAGTATCTCGCCAAGGCGCACGCCTACCGCACCGCCGCCGTGCAGCCGCCGCGCAAAGCGCTGATGGACGACAAATGGTGGAAGGAACAGCATCGCGCGCTGCTCGCCGACGGCTGGCGCGCCGTCTCCCCGCTGGTCGGGCCGGACGCCATCGAGGAGAAATCCTGGTCGAACTTCCTGCCGACGGGCTCCTACCTGTGGGCCATGGGCGGCGGGCCGGGCAGCTACTGTAGCGCCGGCGGCGTATGCAATACGGAAGAGCTGGCGAAGGATGACCCTAAGGCCGTCTTCACCCTCCTCTTCGGCTCCTACTTCGGCGAATGGGATGCGAGCGACAACTTGCTGCGCGGCGTGCTGGCGACGACCTCCATGGGCCTCACCTGCGAGTGGACGGTGTGGCCTTTCCGCCACCTCTTCCCCATGGCGATGGGTGAGACGATCGGCTACACGAACCAGCTCACGCAGAGCGATGACGGCACCCAGTATCCCACCGAGTACGCCACCGGGCGTGCCAACGTAGGGGTGACGCTACTCGGTGACCCCACCTTGCGCCTGCATACCGTACCCCCGCCCACCGCGCTCACCGCCGTCGCGGGCGCCACCGGGGTGCAGCTCGCATGGGCGGTCTCGCCCGACCCCGCCGTGCGCGGCTATCACGTCTATCGCGCGCCGAACGCACGCGGTCCCTTCACGCGGCTGAACACCGCGCTGCTCCCCGTAACGGGCTTCCACGACGCCGCCCCACTGCGCCACAACGTCTATCAGGTGCGCGCGGTGAAGCTGGAGACGAGCGCCTGCGGCTCCTACTTCAACGCCAGTCAGGGTGTTTTCGCGGAACTCGCGCTGCCCGCGCCGACCTTCCAGCCCGATCTGCTGGTGAAGAGCGGTGGCGAGACCCTTTTCACCGGCGAGCACGACTACGGCGACGCCCAGCGCGTGGCGCAGGTGGCGCTGCCCGGCGCGCCGCTGGTGTATGACCTGCAACTACACAACGACGGCGCCGCCGAGGACGCGGTGAAGCTGACCGTGCCCGAACCGAGCGCCGGGTGGAGCCTGCACGCCTTCGACGCCGCGACGGGCGGCACGGACATCACATTGCTGCTGGCGACCGGATGGTCGGGCAAGCTCGCCGCCGGGGCGTCGGTGCCCTTCCGCGTGGAGATCGCCCCCACCGTGCCCAACCCGGCCCCGCTCACGCTGGCCGTGCGCGCCGAATCGCTGAAGAAGCGGGGCGCCGTCGACACCGTGCGCCTCGTCGCGCTGCCCGCCCCCGTGGCGCACATCGACCTGTCCGCCCGCGCGTTGCCCGGCGGCGTCACCGTCGGCGCGGGCCTCCAGCGCACCGATGACACCGAGCTGCTGCAAGGTACCCTCGACGGCGGGGAGCGCGTCACCTATGCGCTCACCCTCGTCAACCCCGACGCCATGCCCGCCCACGTGACCCTCACGCGCGAGCTGGTCGGCACCCTGGATTACACCGCGTGGCGCCTGGCGATCACCGATCCGCAGGACGGCGACAAGGATCTCCTCAACGCGCTCTACGGCGGCTGGTCGGTGCTGCTGCCCGCGCACGGCACGCGCGTGGTGCACGTCACGTTGACCGGCATCCGCGGCACGAAGGACAAGCCAAACGCGGGCAAAACCCTCCGCCAGCGCTTCACCGCCGCCGCACTGGGCCTCGTGCCGCAACTGGATACCGTGTTGGTGGAAACCACGCTGCGGGAGCCGCCGCTGCTCTACCAGCCCGACCTGCTCACCGCGTATGCCCCGCGCCGCGCCGACGGCACCTTCGCCACCTTGAACGCGCATGTGTATAACGATGACCAGCAACAGCGGCTGAATATCGTGCTGGCGAGCGGTGACTCGCGTAGAATCTACGGTACGCTGGTGAATGACGGCGAGAAGGACGATACCCTCCGCGTGACGCTGCCCACCGGCGTGCAGGGGTGGGCGATCACCGCCGCCGACGCGCACCAGGACGGCACGGATATCACCGCCGCGCTCACCGGCACGGGGTGGATGGTACACCTGGCACCGGGCGCGCATGCCGACTTCGCGCTGACCTTCACCCCGAGTGATGCCGCCCCGCGCGACGTGGAGCAACACTTCGTGCTCACCGCCGTGTCCGGGGGCGATGCCAAACACAGCGACCGCTACCTGTTCTCCGCCATGCGCGCCGTGCCCGCGCGGGTCGATTTACAGCTGCGCACCGCGGCGGAAACCGCGTTTACCGGCGAGAAGGTCTACGATCTCACCCAGCAGACCCGGGCGCTCATCACACCCGCCGGCACCGCCGCGGTGTATATCTGCAAGGTGCGTAACGAAGGCGATAAGACGTATACGCTGCGCCTTTTCGCCAGTACCGGCAACCTGGCCGGCTGGCAGGTGCGTGTCTTCGATGCCGCGGTGGACGGTAACGAGGAAAAGACCGCCCTGCCCGGCGGGTGGAGCATATTGCACGTGGCCGCGGGGGAGAGCCGCGAATTCCGCCTGGAAGTCACCCCCACCACCGCCGCCCCCGGCGCCGTACAGGAGATCACCCTCTACGCCATGCCCATGGGCCCGCCGCTCGCGTTCAACGACGTCGTCCGCCTGGTGACCACCGTTGCGGGGAAGCCGTAATGTGCCGGCAGCAGCGCCAGCATCCTGTTACCTCACCACCCTATTCCCCGTGGGCCATTTATGCTAAAATGACGAAGGAGAGAGTGCCATGATCGTCTGTCCACGCTGCGGCACGGAGAATGCCTCGGAGAAACGTGCCTGCTGGAAATGCTGGTCACCCCTGCCGGAAGAGTCGGCGCCCGTGCCGGTGAAAGCAGAGAAAGCTGTTAAAGGCGGCCTCTTCGGGCGTAAAAGCGCGCCCGCGCCGGAGCCCATCGCCATCGCCCCGATCCTGCCGGAGCTGGAGCCGGAGCCTGAACTGGCAGCCCCCACCCCGGAGCCGGAAGCCGCCGCGCCGGCACCCCCGCCGCCGTCCAGGCCCGCCGACTTCGACAGCCTGCTCGACGATATGATCGCGCCGCCCCCCACCCCGCCCGCGCCCGTCGCCCCGCCGCCGCCCCCCGTGGACGCGCTGAGCGCGCTGCTCGACAGCGTGGTGCCCGCCGCCCACGCGCCGGTTGAGGAAAGCGCGCCGGAGCCCGCAGCCATCGCCCCCGAGGAGCCGCCCGCGCCGGAACCCGACATCCTGCCCGTAGAAGAGCCGTCCGCGCCGGAAGCAACCGCCGCTCCCACGGAAGAGTTAGCCGTACCGGCAGTGGAACCCGCCGTCGAGACGCCCGCGGAAGCGCCGATCTTCACGGAAGCTGCGGCGGAGGAACCTGCGGCGGAGGAAGTCGTGGAGACAGCGCATCCCGCTGAGGAGATGGTCGTCTTCACGCTGTTGGAAGAAGGCGATGCCACCGAAGCGCCCGAGGGCGATGCGCCTGACACCGAAGGCACCCCCGTCGTCGCACCGGTTGACCTGCCGCCGACCGAGCCGGTAGCCGCCGTGCCGGTGGCGGAAGACGCGCCCCTGAGCGAAGAACCCGTGCCGCCGCCGACGCGCCGGGGTGCGGTGTGGCTCATCATCGCGGCGGTGCTGCTCGCGCTGGTGCTCATCGGTGCGCTGCTGCTCTGGTACGTCAATATGCGCCCGCGCACCGCCTCCGCCGGACCCTCCGCGGTGGCAGGGGCCTACTTCGCCGCGGTGAGCCAGGGCGACACCGTCACCCCGCAGCAGCTCGCCACGCGCGACTCGAAGAGTCTCTTCACCCCGGGCTGGTTCATCATCCAGCAGGCCACCCCCCACGCCGTCACGCTGCGCAAAGACACCGCCGTCACCGATGTCGACGTGCTGCTTACCCCCCACTTGCCCGACGCCATGCAAAGCCCCGCCCTGGTCGGCGCGCTGTCGCAACGCTACCACGTTACCGCCATGCTGCGCTGCGAAAAGGACGGCTGGCACATCGACCAGCGCGCCTTTTTCGACGCCCTCCACCACGCCATCACCGCCGCCCACCCCACCGTCTCGCTGCCGGACTGGCCGTGAATTGAGAATGAAAAGTGCAAAATAGAAAGTGAAAAATGCAAAGTGAGCGACGAAGACGGGGAACCTACCGGTTTATTGATCCGATACCGTCTGTGTCCTTATTTTTCATTTTCCACTTGTCATTATTCACTTTTCATTTCAACCCCTCCCTCCGTGCCCCTTGACGCGTGCGGGGCGCATCACTATACTTATACGGTTTGCGACCGATAGCCGTGGCGCTCTCGCTCCCTGCCGCGGTAGGCCCGTTATCTGCGGGAAATCTGACGTCGCACCACACAACTATCTTCCCGCACCGCGGGAGAAAAGGGAGACCCATGGCGTTAGTGTCAATGAAGGACCTACTGGAGGCCGGCGTACATTTCGGCCACCAGACCCACCGCTGGAACCCGAAGATGAAGCGTTTCATCTACGGCGCCCGCAACGGCATCTACATCATCGACCTGCACGAAACCCTGCGCCGCCTCGAAGACGCGTTTGCGTTCATCCGCGAAATCGCCGCCAACGGGGGCCAGGTGCTCTTCGTCGGCACCAAAAAGCAGGCCCAGGATGCGGTGTATGAAGCGGCTCAGCGCTGCGGCATGCACTTTGTCACCCACCGCTGGCTGGGCGGCATGATGACCAACTTCCCCACCATCCAGCAGCGCATCCGCCGCATGCGCGAACTGCGCCAGATGGAAGCGGACGGCATCTTTGAGCGCCTGCCGAAGAAGGAAGTCATCAAGCTGCGCGAAGAGCGCGCCAAGCTCGAGCGCGTGCTCGCCGGCATCGAATTTCTGCGCACCGCGCCGGAAGCCCTCTTCATCGTCGACGTGAAGAAAGAGCATATCGCGATTCTGGAAGCCCGCCGTCTGGACGTGCCGGTGATCGCCATCGTGGACACCAACTGCGATCCCGACATGGTGGACTACGTGATTCCCGCCAACGACGACGCGATCCGCGCCATCCGCCTCATCGCCAATAAGATGGCCGACGCGATCATCGACGGCCGCCACGAATACGATGCGAAGATGACCGAGCAGTACGGCGAGTCCGGGTATACCCCCGACATGTCGCCGTTCCGCCCGCTGCCGGAGCAGATCCTCGAAGTTGTCGAGATGCTGCCGGAAGGCACCGCGCTGGAAGAAGTGGAAGAGGAAGCCATCGAGACGGCCACCGCCGCGCTGACCGACGCCACCGAATTCGTGGAAGAAGAAGAGCCGATCATCACCGAACGCGAGAAGTACTTCGAAGTGGCGAAGGACTACGGCGCGATCGGCGAAGAGGACTAATTAAGCGTAGTTACAAGTTGAAAGTTGGAAGTTGAAAGTAACGGGAGTCTTTTCCCCATACCTTTCAACTTTCAACTTTCAACCTTTAACTGTTTCAGCGGCGTAGCCGCACGTTGAATAAAAACAAGGAGCCACCTATGGCTGAGATTACCGCCCAACAGGTCATGGAACTGCGCCAGAAGACCGGCGCGAAGATGATGGACGCCAAGCACGCGTTGGTCGAGGCGGACGGCGACTTCACCAAAGCCGTGGAATTGCTGCGCGAGCGCGGGCAGGCCGAATCGTCGAAGCGCCAGGCACGCGCCACCGCCGAAGGGGCCATTTTTGCCGCCCAGCGCGGTGATCACACCGCCGCTGCGCTGGTGGACGTGAATTGCGAGACGGACTTCGTGGCGCAGAACGACCTCTTCCGCGCCCTCGGCGCCACGCTGGCCGAGTGGATGGTCGGCGCCGACGCCGACACGACCACCGGCGAGACGCTGCCCGACACCGAAGTGGCGAAGATCACCGAAACCATCGCGAAGACCGGCGAGAATATCCAGTTCAAGCGCGGTGTGCGCTTCGCGTCGGCCAACGGCGTGGTAGAGAGCTACATCCACCTCGGCGGCAAAATCGGCGTGCTGGTGGAAGTGGACGGCTCGGAGCTGGAAGACGTGCGCGCGCTGGGCAAAGACCTGGCCATGCAAGTCGCCGCCGCCTCCCCCGACTTCCTCACCCGCGAGGACGTGCCGGCCGCGACGATCGAGAAGGAGATGGAAATCTACCGCCAGCTCGCCCGCAACGAGGGCAAGCCGGAGCAGTTCCTCGACCGCATCGCCACGGGCCGCCTGGAGAAGTTCTACAAGGACAACTGCCTGCTGGAGCAGCCCTTCGTGAAGGACCCGGACAAGTCCGTGAAGGACCTGGTCGCCGGCATCGGCAAAGCCATCGGCGCCACGCTGACCGTAAAGCGCTTCGTGCGCTTCCAACTCGGACAGTAAGCGGGTCACCGGCAACCCTGACCGGGGCGGGCGTGAGCCTGCCCCGGTTTTTTTTGCTTCTCCCCGCGCTCGCCACATTATGATTAAATCATGAAACTGGCGCCCACGCCCGTTTTCTGTTATACTGTCTTCGCGACGCAGTGCCCCGCATACTGCGTCCTTTTTTGCGCCTATGACAACGACTATGACAACACGACCTTCGAATACCGTCGATGGTTTGCGAAATATCGCGATCATCGCTCACGTAGACCACGGCAAAACCACCCTGGTCGACCAGATGCTGCGCCAGACCGGCGCGTATCGGGCCAATCAACAGGTGGAAGAGCGCGTGATGGACTCCAACCCGCTGGAGCGGGAACGCGGCATCACCATTCTGGCGAAGAACACCTCGGTGCGCTGGGGCGACGTGAAGATCAACATCGTCGACACCCCCGGCCACGCGGACTTCGGCGGCGAGGTGGAGCGTATCCTGCGCATGGTGGATGGCGTGCTGCTGCTGGTGGATGCCGCCGACGGCCCGATGCCGCAGACGCGTTTCGTGCTCATCAAGGCACTGGAATTGGGGTTGCAACCCATTGTGGTCATCAATAAGATCGACCGCAACGGCGCCCGCCCGCACCAGGTGCATGACGAGGTGTTCGACCTATTCGTCGAACTCAATGCCACCGACGCGCAGCTCGACTTCCCCACCGTCTTCGCCTCCGCCAAGTTCGGCACCGCGGCGCTGGATCCGGATCACGACTCGCCCGACCTGGTGCCCCTCTTCGAGGCTATCCTAGCGCATGTGCCCGCGCCGTGCGTCGAGACAGACGGTCCGTTTCAGATGCTCATTTCGACGCTGGACTACTCGCCGTATCTCGGGCAACTGTCCATCGGGCGTATCGAGCGCGGCACGGTGCGCGTGGGCGAGCAAATCGTGCTGCACACGCAGGACGGCGAAACGGCCACCTCCAAGGTGACGCGCCTCTTCACCTTCGAAAACCTGCAGCGCACCGAAGTGGAATCCGCGAGCGCGGGCGAAATCGTCTCGCTCGCCGGCGTGGAAAAGGTGCAGATCGGCGCCACGCTGTGCGACCCCACGGCCCCCGACGCGCTGCCCGGCATCGCGGTGGACGAGCCCACGGTGAGCATCGACTTCATGGTCAATACCTCGCCCTTTGCCGGACGCGAGGGGAAATTCCTTACCTCGCGCCACCTGCGTGAACGGCTGGCACGCGAGCTGCAGTCCAACGTGGCGCTGCGGGTGCTGGATACCGACTCACCGGACATCTTCACCGTCGCGGGGCGCGGCGAGCTGCACCTGACGATTCTCATGGAAACGATGCGCCGCGAGGGGTACGAATTCATGGTGTCGCAGCCGCGTGTCATCACGCGGGAGATCGACGGCGTGCTCTGCGAGCCCTTCGAAGAGCTGACCGTCGACGTGCCGGAGCAATACGTGGGCGCGGTGATGGAGAAGCTGGGGCCGCGGCGCGCGGAGCTGACGGATATGCAGATGCGCGACGACGGGCAGACGCGGTTGATCTACCGCATCCCGGCGCGCGGGCTCTTTGGCTACCGCACGGAGTTCCTCACCGATACGCGCGGCACCGGCGTCATGCACCATCTCTTTGCCGAGTATGCGCCGCAAGCGGGCGAAGTGACACGCCGCACGCGCGGGGCGATCATCTCGATGAACCAGTCGTCGACCACCGCCTACGCCATTGAAAGCATCCAGGAACGCTCCACCCTCTTCATCGGCCCCGGCGTGGAGGTGTATGAAGGGATGGTCGTGGGCGAGAACTCCCGCGATACCGACCTGGTGGTGAACGTGACACGCCTGAAGAAGCTGACCAACATGCGCGCCAGCACTTCCGACATGTCCGTCTCGCTCACCCCGCCGCGTCTGATGTCGCTGGAGCAGGCGGTGGAATACATCGCCGACGACGAGTTCGTGGAACTCACCCCATCCTCCATCCGCCTCCGCAAACGCTTCCTGAAAGCGCACCAGCGGAAGGATTAGCCCGGATGATGACTGCCGGGCTAGCTGAGGCATTATTCGAAATGTTATGAATAATGCCGGCTAGGGGACGAATAGACACAGAGAAAACGGTCGGCTCGCATATATACGCGAGCCGGCTGTTTTTTGTTGACTACAGCCGACCTGCGTTCGTATTCGCTTCTGCCTCGTCGGTAATTCCGAACACGACATCACCTGTGCTATGTGGTCCGACGCGTTTTCCAAGGGAACGCCCGCCGTCATCCTTGCCATCCGGCCCACGGCTGTAGAGGGCGTAACCTCCTTTGGTACGCATATAGCAGATCGTATCGCGGAGGGTGAAGGCATCGACGGGCAGCGCCGGCAGCCAGCCGTCTGTGAGCAGCGGCTGCAGCGTTGGCGGGTACGCGCCATGCACCTTACGGTAGCCCGCTAGTGCGTAGGTGAGCAGTAAGGCATCCCCTTTGAAGTTCTGCAACGCCCACGCCACGCGCGTTTTCTCCCGCTGATCCCATCCGAACACCGTATAATTATACGGATCCGGTGGCGGGGTGGGAAAAGGCGCATGACTGCTGCACGGTTGTGCGGCGGCTACCGCACACGCGGTCAGATACCGGTCGGCGCGGGCCGGTACTTGCGCATTGGGGATGGTGTAGGCATACCAGAGGCCCCGTAACAACCCGCGGTCTTCCGAGGGACTGGGGTTCAATAATCCAACACATAGATTCCACCGATTTTTCGCCCAATCCGGTTGGTAACCGTCGCGAAAAGACGCGGTAATATAGTTCAGGTACTCAAGGCGTTCACGCCATGTCGCTTCGGCATAACTGCAATGTGCGCGGCTGCATTCCGCCAGGCGCTCGGTGATGGCATGGAGATCGGATAGCGAGAGGTGAGAAGCGAGCGGGCGCAGTTCCGCAAAATTATACGAATACAGCCTCCGCGTAACTACGTTGTATTGCAGAAAATCAATCACGGCATCTGCCGCTTCGCGTGGATTATTGCCTCCCAGGGTGTATAACGCTCGAATCTCCAGCAACTCCCGGCAACTGCTCTTCCAGTTATAGTACGCTGTATGGCGGCTATCGTACGGTTTATACGATTCGTTGACTATGGAAGGGATGGCATAGTCATGCGTGAATCCCGCGTGAATCAGTCGTAACGATTCCGTGTTCTGCTGAAGAAAGGCGCGTACCGATTCGCGCGGCACGAGAGGGGGCGGCGGGGGCTCTTTCAACGAATACCATGGATTTTTCTGCGGACCTTCGAGAGCGTGCCGATACCAATTCGGGTAGACGATGCCCAGTGCCTTACGCCCGGCGATGGCGTCGGCAGCGTCGTGAAAATCATCCAGCGCGTTGGGGATGGGCAGCGGAGGCACGGCGAAAGTATAGTGCGGGGGGCGATTGAGATACCATGTCCAGACAGCCAGGAATCCCCACAGGATGACGACGATGCCTGCCAGCCATGCGAGGAACCGCAGGCCTTTTCGCCGGATCGTTGTCCAGTTCCCTCCCATGTTGCGGCCTCCTGCTCGGGTAGTAGGCATCCTTTTCGGCGCATCTCTGTGGTTCCCTGCCGGTTGCACCGCCCATCCTCCATCCGCCTCCGCAAACGCTTCCTGAAAGCGCACCAGCGGAAGGATTGACGGGGGGACGAAACCACAGATTACACAGATTCCCACAGATTTCTATGGAAGAAAACGGTCGGCTTTCGGTAAGGCGTAATCGCCAAACTGGAAGCCGACCGTTTTTCTTCGAAATACCACACCGCTACCAAACCAGAGAAAAACCTATCGGCAACAGGTAATAAATCTGCGAAAATCTGTGCAATCCGTGGTTTCTCTTCGTCTCTTCGTCCCCGTCAATGCTCCTGGAAGAACGCCACCATCGCCTCGCCGGAGCCGGAAATCCACTCGTGCCCGCCGGGGTGGCGGAACCAGACGAGGGGTTGTCCACCGGCGTCGGTGGGTGTATACACACTGAAGGCGGGGTTGAAATCCCATGAGGTCGTGCTTGGGCCGCAGTGGTTGGCGCGCTGAAATTCCGCCAGCATCGTCGCCGTCAGCGCGGGGTAGACGAATTCGTCCTGCTCCCCGTTGATGGTGAGCAGTGGGCGCGGGGTGGTCGCCTGGTCGAGGAAAGTCGCCGGCCCGGCCTCCCCGGCGAAGGCGGTGAAACTGCCCGGCATCTGTGTGTAAAGCAGGTAGCTGAAGGTGGCGCCGTTGGAGAAGCCGGTGGCGTAGACGCGCCGCGCATCCACGCGATATGTGGCGGCGAGCGACGCCAGCAACGCGGTGACGTAGTGGAGATCGCGATCCCCGTACTTGTCCGGCGCGTCCGGCCAGCCCGGCGCCCACAGGCCGGTGCTCGGTTTCAGCACGTTCAACCCCTGCGGGTAGACCACGGTCGCCTCCGGCCAGAGCACCTGCAGCCGGCTCGTGCCGGCCATCCCCTCCGCGGTGCCGGTGAAGCCGTGAAAGACCAGCACCAGCGGCGAAGGGGTGGTGAGCGCGTTGCGGCCCGGATAGACCAGCGCCGTGCGCGTGGCGCCGTCCACCGTCAACGTGCGCGTCGTCGGCAGCGGGGCGATGGCGGCATACGCGGTACTGGGGTCCACCCCGCTCTGCTCCGCGCACCCCAGGCACCACCAGAACACGCCCACCAACGCCAGTATCCGCAACGTCTGTGCCATAATATTGTTACTTCGCCCTCCCGCGCGAGCACTCCTGCCCACGCCGCTTCCCGGCGTATACCCGTCGTGCCTCCCCCACAATCCGGCAGGAGATTCACCATATGCCGCCGAATGGAGCGTTGACATAGTTGTCCCGGCTGAATGGAGGTAGCTAATGGGGTTGTTTGCTCTGCTCATCGCGGCCTGCCGCCTTGTGGCACTCGGCTGCAGCATCGTCGTCCTCATCGAGATGTTCCGCGACGAATGGTGGAAAGGCCTGGTCGGCCTTATCTTTCCGCTCTATTTCCTCTATTACTCCTTCGTGGAGTTTGAGCACGATCTAAAAGGCCTGGTGCTGCTCGGGGTATATGGCGGCTCGATCGGCTCGATTGTCCTCGCTGTGATGAGCGCACACAGCGCGATGCCGACTTGACAACCCCCGGCCCACCGGGCTATACTGCGCCCGGCGTTGTAAAGCGCCCGGTATGCCGGTGTCCCGCGCGAGCGGGGTGAAAAGGGAAGACGGTGAGAATCCGTCGCGTGTGGCCGTCGCTGTATGCGGGGATGACCCCTCCAATGTGCCACTGTCAATGCTGAACTCTCGCGGGCTTGCCCGCCGAAGTTTCAGCGAAGGCGGGAAGGCGGAGGCAGTAAGAAGATCCGCAAGCCAGAAGACCTGCCGGTGAACCGATCTGGTGCGGGGTGCGCCCGCCCATGGATTGCGATGCCATCAGCAGTCCCCCGTATGGACGTATTGTCCCTGCGGGGGGCTGTTTTGCGTTGGTGACCTACCCCCCGGCGGGTGGGAATACAGAGCCATTTTTGTCTAACGACCACCGTTCGCCTTCTCCGCACGCGAGGAGGCCGGGGGCAGGTCCACGAAAGGGGTACACGATGACGACACAGTTGACGCGGGCGCAGGCCGGCGAGGTGACGGCGCAGATGGCGGCGGTGGCGGAGCGCGAAGGCGTGCCGGCCGGTGATGTGCGCGACGCGGTGGCGGCGGGCCACCTGGTGATCCCCGCCAACCCGGCGCGCCCGGCCCAGCAGGCGGTGGGTATCGGGCGCGGGATGCGTACGAAGGTGAACGCCTCCATCGGCACGTCGAGCGACATCTGCGACATCGACGGGGAGTGCCGCAAGGCGCGCGCCGCCGAAGAGGAAGGCGTCGACACGCTGATGGAACTGTCGGTGGGCGGCGATCTGAACGCCATCCGCCGCGCGGTGCTGGACACCACGACGCTGCCGGTGGGCAACGTGCCCCTTTACCAGGCCTTCTGCCAGGCGAGCCGCAAATACGGCAACCCGAACAAAATGGACGCCGAGGAGCTGTTCGACCTGATCGAGCAGCAGTGCGCCGACGGCATCAGCTTCATGGCCATTCACTGCGGCATCACGCGCTACAGCATCGAACGCCTCATTCGCCAGGGCTACCGCTACGGCGGGCTGGTCTCTAAGGGCGGCACCTACATGGTGTCCTGGATGCTCGCCAACAACTGTGAGAACCCGCTCTATGAGCAGTTCGACCGCGTGGCGGGCATTCTGGCGAAGTACGACGCGGTGCTTTCGCTGGGCAACGGCATCCGCGCCGGCGCCATCGACGACAGCCACGACCGCGCGCAGATGGCGGAGTTGATCATCAACTGCGAACTGGCGGAGCGCGGGCGGGAACTCGGCTGCCAGATGATGGTCGAAGGGCCGGGCCATGTGCCGTTGGACGAGATCGAGGCGAATATCATCATCGAGAAACGCATGTCCGGCGGCGCGCCGTACTACATGCTCGGGCCGCTGCCCACCGACATCGGCGCCGGCTACGACCACATCACGCAGGCCATCGGGGCGGCGGCCAGCGCACGTTACGGCGCCGACCTGATCTGCTACCTCACCCCGGCGGAGCACCTGGCGCTGCCGAACGAGCAGGACGTGCGCGAAGGCGTGCGCGCCGCGCGGCTGGCCGCCCACGTGGGCGACATCGTAAAGTTGGGCAACCGCGCGCGAAGCCGCGACAAGGCGATGGCGTTGGCCCGGCGAGAGATGGATTGGGAAGCGCAGTTCAGCCTGGCCCTCTTCCCCGAAGTCGCGCGCAATATCCGCGATTCGCGCCGCCCCGCCAGCGAAGACACCTGCACCATGTGCGGGGAATTCTGCGCCAACCGCAACGGCAACCGCCTCTTCGCCCCGCATACCACGGGGGAGAAGATTCGGGGGTAAACATAACGAGGAAGAAACCACAGATGACACAGATTTTCACAGATTTTGGGGGTTAATCGGTTAGCCTTCCGGTGACCGTCGTCATTCAGGGAAACATGCATTGTTCCTCGAAATAAGACGCTGCCACCAAGCCACGGATAGACCTATCGCCGTGGGCAAAAATCTGTGAAAATCTGTGAAATCTGTGGTTTCCCCGTTTTACAGTAATTCCGCCGGCGTCCCGGCCAGGGGCGGATCGGGGTTTTCCCCCCACGGGGCGATGCCGTCTTCGCGCACCAGCAGCGGCACGGGGAGCAGTGGGAAGGCCTGGCGGCTGAATTCGCGGCGCGCGTGCCAGATGAGCACGTTCATGTGCGCGGGGTCGTCGGCGGCGACCATGATGAGGGTGTCGCGGGCGGGGATGGCCACCAGCAGGTCGGCGTCGTCGAAGCGCGGGGAGAAGCGCGGGAAGAAGGACGGCAGCAGCACGCGGGCGGCGTCCAGCCCGTCGAGGGTGCGGAAACGCAGGATCTGCTCGCCGTCGTCATGCTCCTCCGGCGCGTCGATCACCAGCATATTGCAACTGCGGTCCAGGTTGCGCAGTGCCGTGGCGTAGGCGGTGTCGACATCGAGCCCGGCGGCTTCCAGCGCGGCGGTCGTCAGCAGGCGGAAGCGCGTGCCCTCGTCCAACGCCGGGACGACGAACAGCTCGGGCTGGAAGGGCCGCAACGGCACCCCCGCGGGGATCGTCATCTCGCCCGGTACCAACAGCGGCACCAGCCGCGCGGTCAGATCGGCGGGAAGCGCGTCAGGCACCTCCAGCGCGCCGATCACCGCGTCTACCGCCTGCCGCACAAAAAAGGTCGTCTGCGGAGGCGCCTCCGCGCAGCGACGAAAGAGTTGCTGCAGGCACAGCGTCACCGTGCGCCCGGCCAGGCGCACCACCAGCAGCTCTTCGTGCTCGCTCAGCACCTCGGCCGGGATGCCGCAGAGCAGGAAATGCTGCACCAGCAGCGCGCGGATCGCCGTGCGGTGCGACGGTGTCACCCGCCACAACAGCAACCCGTAAACCACCAGGGCCGTCAGCCCCGCCATCGCCAGCACCCACCAGACTTCGTTCGTCACGGCAACCCTTTTCGCGCTCGGGCGGGGGAAGTCCTTCTCGCTGCGCGGGGAGGAGATGCCGGTGTGACTTACCGGCAGGAAATCTGACGGACTCCAGCCAACCTTTAACATTCTTCCCCACCCCGTTTCGCTCACTCCCTCCCCAACCTGCCCACTTCCCGCACCACAAGCGTGCGACCGTCGTACGGCGCTGGTGTGTCCGCACGACAGCCAGCGCGCGCGTGGCGGCCGCGTGTGGTGCGGTGCCAACACGCGTGCACATGGCGGCAACGCGGATGGGCGGCGGTGGCTACAGCCATGGTGGTATGACGCCGTGCCGTGGGGACGGGGGGCTTGCCCGGGCAGTATCCGGCGCGCGTGCGGGCTCTGCCGCCCAAGCATGGCCGTTGCCCCCGCCCGGTGAGAAGGTCTTTGCATCAATACGCGTACAGAAGCCGCGTTACGATGGGCCGCGAGTCTCCCATACTCTACGATGAGGGGGAAGGTTCCCCCCGAGGAAGGGCTCTGACGAGAACAGGATTGTCAGTCCGCTCGCGCCGGGACATGCGGAGCGGGGATTGTTGGAACTATCCGACATGCGGTGGAATTGTCGATGGATCGCCTGCGAGACTCGGCGAAATTTGGCTAGAGTGGAGACGGCCCGCCGAGGGGGCAATCCGCCAAGGGAGGAGCGTATGGGGAAGACCCTGCGCATAGGCATCATAACCGCGTATCTGGCCGAGGATTGGCACAGCCAACAACTGGTGGCTGCGGCGAAGGCCTACGGCGACGCGGTGGTGATCCGTCCCGAACAGTTGGCGGCCAGCCTCACCCGCGACGGGGTCGCCCTGCTCACCCGCGGCCTGACGCTGGACAGTATGGACGGCTTTGTACTGGCGCGCGGCTTCGGCGAGCGCGGCAACGCGGACTTCCTGGTGCCCGTGTACCAGATCCTGGAGCGCACCGGCACGGTGCTGGTGAACAGCATCAACGCGGTGTTGACGGCCATCGACAAGTTCGAATCGAGCTACCGGTTGCAGCAGGCGGGATTGCCCACCCCCAACGTGGCGGTGGTGCAGGACGCCGGCATGGGGCGGCAGGTGTTGCGCGCCTGGGGGCGCGCGGTGGCCAAGCCGCTCTTCGGCTCGCTGGGACTGGGGATCGAACTGCTGGAGGATACCGCGCCGGGTCGCGCCGTGCTGCCGGTACTGCTGGAGCGCTTCGGCGCCGTCTACCTGCAGGAATACATCTCGCGCCCGGAGCGCGACATCCGTGCCTTCGTGGTGGGGGATCGCGTGGAGGCGAGCATGTACCGCCGCGCGGCCCCCGGTTCGTGGGTAACGAACATCCACCAGGGCGGGGAGGCGGAGGCGTGCGAACTCGATCCCGCCACGCAGCGCCTGGCCGTCGCGGCGGCGCAGGCGATCGGCCTCGACTACACCGGCGTGGACCTGTTGGAAGGCCCGGAGGGGCCGGTGGTGATCGAGGTGAACGGCAATCCCCTGTGGCGCGGCTTGCTGCAGGCGACCGGACGCAACATGGCCGACGCGATCCTGGCCTGGGTCGTGCAACGGATTCTTACGACGACACGGAAAGGGGGTGAACGTCATGCCGAAGCTACCCCACAAAGGTGAAATGACCGTGCGGGAAGCCGGGCACAAAGGCGGTGAGCTGGGCGGCAAAAAGGGTGGCGAGACCACGCTGGAGCGCTACGGCCCCCAGTTTTACGAGGAGATCGGCAAGAAGGGCGGACAGAAGGTGCGCGAGTTGATCGAGCAGGGCAAAAAAGCCCGGTTGCGCTGATCGTCCCGCGCGCCGGGTGAGGATGGCCCGTGGCAGCACAAACCGATGCAGACATCAAAGTAGGAGGAGATGACACTATGCCGCAGGAGAAGAAAGGCGCAATGACCGTCAGCGAGGCGGGCCGCAAAGGCGGCGAGACGACCTCGGAGCGCTACGGCCACGAGTTCTATGAAGAGATCGGCAAGAAGGGCGGCCAGAAGGGTGGCCAGACCACCTTTAAGCGCTATGGGCCGCAATTCTACGAGGAGATCGGGCGCAAGGGTGGCCATAAAGTGCGCGATCTCATCAACGAAGCCAAGCGGGCGCGCGGCGAAGCGTAACCCGATTGGGCACCGGGGGCGACGGCCAGGATGGCCGTCTCCCCCACCCCCCGACAGGGGATACAACAACGAGGAGGTGAGAGACCATGGCAAACGTGAAGAAACCCGCAGGGGACATGACGGTCCGCGAGGCCGGCCGCAAAGGCGGCGAGACCACTGCCGAGCGCCACGGGCATGAGTTCTACGAGGAGATCGGGCGCAAAGGCGGGCAGAAGGTACGCGACGAGTATGGCGTGCAGTTCTACGAGGAGATCGGGCACAAGGGAGGACAGAAGGTGCGCGACCTGATCGAAGAAGGCAAGCGCGCCATGGGCAGCTCGCGCAAAAAGTAACTCACGACGTGCGCGCGTGTAAGGAGGTGACGGCTCATGGCTGACAAGAAATCGACGAAAGGCCAGATGACGGTAAGCGAAGCCGGCCGCAAAGGGGGCCTGAAGGTCCGCGACGCGTATGGCGTGGAGTTCTACGAGGAGATTGGGAAAAAGGGCGGCCACAAGGTGCGCGAACTCATCGAAGAGGGCAAGCGCGCCCGCGGGAGCTAACCCGCTTTTTCATGCTGGGCACGGAGCGCGACCGCGTTCCCGTGCCCAGCACGAAAAGAGCGGTCCCGTAGAGGGTGGTGCCCACGGCCGGAGGCCGTGGGCGGATCCGCCCGGCCCGGTCCGGGAGACGTGCCGTGTCCGCCGGCGACTATCGCCGACGGCGCGGACCCCGGCGCCGCGCCGCAGAGCACATGCAAGGAGGATGACCATGGCGACGACGAAAGGTGACATGAGCGTGAGCCAGGCGGGGCGCAAGGGCGGCAAACAGACCGCGGCGACCCACGGCCATGACTTCTACGAGGCGATCGGCCGCAAAGGCGGCACCAAAGTGCGCGAGACGTACGGCCACGAATTCTACGAGGAGATCGGCAAGAAGGGTGGCACGACGGTACGCGATGAGCGCGGCCCGCAGTTCTACGAAGAGATCGGGCACAAGGGCGGCCAAAAGGTGCGCCAGCTCATCGCCGAGGGGAAGAAACGCGCCGCGAACAAGTAACATCGCGCCCTTATCTCAGCAACGAGGAGGCCAAGCATGGCGCAACACGACGCAGGGAAGAAGGACTTAACCGTGCGCGAAGCCGGCCATAAGGGCGGTGAGCGCACGGCGGAGACCCATGGCCACGACTTCTACGAGAAGATCGGCCGCAAAGGCGGCGAGCATACCGCGGAATCGCACGGCCATGAGTTTTACGAGGAGATCGGGAAGAAGGGCGGCGAAATCGGGGGCCCCAAGGGTGGCCAGAAGGTCCACGAACTCATCGAAGAGGCCAAGCGCGCCCGCGGTGAGAAGTAACCGTCCTGTTCAGCTTGCCGGCCGAGTGGCAGGCGACTCCTGACCGGCGGGAAGCTCCCCCGCTTCCGCCGGGGGTGCCGCGGGCGACGGCAGGGTCACGGTGAAGGTGCTCCCCACCCCCAGCTCGCTGTGCACGGAGATCCACCCGCCGTGCAGCTCCACCAGGTGCTTCACGATGGCCAGCCCCAGCCCCGTGCCCCCCACCGCGCGTGAGCGCGCCTTATCCACCCGGTAGAAGCGCTCGAAGATGCGTTCCAGGTCCGCTTCCGGGATGCCCAGGCCGTCGTCGGTGATGCGGATGCGCAGCGCGGTGTCCTGCTCCGCGGTCACGCGGATCGCGCTCCCCTCCGGCGAGTACTTGCGCGCGTTGTCGATCAGGTTCACCAGGATTTGCACCAGCGCGTCGCGGTCGGCGCAGCCGTCCAGCACCTCCGGCACCGTCAGCACCAGCCGCTGGTGACGGGCGGTGATGGGTCCCAGCACGCGCTGCGCCACGTGGCGAATCACCTCGGCGATGTTGAGGGCCTGCGGGGTGATGAGCCGCCGCCCGGACTCGATTTGCGAGAGTTGCAGCAGGTCGTCGAGGAGCGCGGTGAGGCGTTCGCTCTCGCTGATGATCGTGGTCATGAAGTCACGGGCGAGTTCCGGGTCTTCGCCGTCCGCATCCGCCAGCGTCTCCGCCATGGCGCGGATCGAGGTCACCGGCGTGCGCAGTTCGTGGCTCACGTTGGCCACGAAATCGCGCCGCACCTGCTCCAGCCGGCGCTGGTGAGTGATGTCGTAGAGCACGATCACCGCGCCGATCAGCATCTCGCCCACCGTGACCGGCGCCACGTGCACCTCTACCACGCGTTCGGTGGGACGGGTGAAGGTCACTTCCAGCTTGTTCGGTAGCGCGGAGTCGAGGGTCTTCTGCAGCAGGTCGAGAATGTCGAAGTGCAGCACCGCGTCGGAGAGCGGTTTACCGAGCACCTGCTCCTCGCTGACGTTGCACATCACCTCCGCCATGGTGTTCATCAGCACGATGTTGCCGGTTAGGTCGGTCACCAGCACGCCGTCCACCATGCTGGTGAGGATCGCCTCCGCCTGCGCGCGTTCCTCCGCCAGGCGGGTGATCGTGACGCGCAACTGGGCCGCCATGTCGTTGAAGCTGGCGCCGAGACTGGCCACTTCGCCGGCGCCGGTGGGGATGATGCGCTGCTGCAGATCGCCGGTGGCGAAGCGCTCCGCGGCGCGACTGAGGGTCTGCAGCGGCTCGGAGATGTAGTTCGACACACCTGAGTTGATAAAGAAAAGCAGTACCAGAACGCCGAGGAAGGTAAGGCCGACCGCCAGCTTGATGCCGCCGATTTTGTCCTTCACGTCGGTCAGCGGCGCGGCGAGCACCAGCACCCCCAGCGGTACCAGGTGCGTGCGCGTCTTCTCCATTTTGCTGGTGGGCGGCACCAGGGTTTTGACGTGCACCAGTGCGGCGATGAAGGCGATATCTTCACCCGCCTGCTCGTCGTAGCGGATATTATCCCCCAGCCCGGAGTCGCCGTCGATGGCGGCGCGCACTTCAGGGCTTACCGCGGCGAAATCGTCCGGCAGCGTGTTGGCGGCGTAGTTGGTCGAGGTGGCGACGAGGGTGCCGTCGAGGTCGAGGAGGAGCACGCGGCGCGCTCCCGCGTTGACGTGCACGCGGCGCAGCGTTTGCTTGGCGTCGTCGCTGTTGCGGGCGTAGTCGAGCAGGTCCGCGAGCAATCGCGCCTGCCCGACATCGCCTTGCGCCGCCAGTACGTCAGCCCCCAGCAGGCGCTGGTTATGCAGACGGCTCGTTTTCGTGGCGAAGTATTCCGTCTCGATGCGCTGCACCAACAGGTCGGCGCCCAGGCGGGCCTGCCCACGCAAGCGGCTCAGTACGGTCGCCATATTGTCCGACTCGATGCGCTGGATGAAGAACAGCAGCAGCGCGCCGAGGAGGACGATCATAATGATGAAATAGATCCCACCGATCAGCCACCGGAGGGACCAGGGATGCTGGGCCATACGCTCCCACCGGGCGCGCCGCCCGCGCCCCGGGTATTTACTCCGCCAGTTTGTAGCCGACGCCGCGGATGGTCACCAGGCGCTCGGGACGGGCGGGATGCTTTTCCACCTTTTCGCGCAACCAGCGCACGTGCACATCGACGGTGTGCGGATCGCGATACGGGCCTTCGTCGCCCCACACCTGGCGCAGCAGATCGTCGCGGCTCATGGCGCGGCCCCGGTTGCGGATGAGCACGGAGAGCAGATCGAATTCCTTCGGGGACAGGGTGAGCAGCTCGCCTTCGACCGTGACGGTGTGGCGGCTGATGTCGAGTTCCAACCCCTTGCAGGAAAAGACCTGTTCCTGGGAAACCTCCATCACCGGGCGGCGCAGGGTAGCCTTCACGCGGGCGACCAGCTCGCGCATGCTGAAGGGTTTCGTCAGGTAATCATCGGCGCCGATCTCCAGCCCGATCACGCGGTCGATCTCCTCCGCCTTGGCGGTGAGCATGACCACCGGGATCCAACTGCGCTGCCGCTGGCGCAGGGTGCGGCAGACTTCCAGGCCGCCCATGGAGGGCAGCATCAGGTCGAGAATGATGAGGGAAGGCGATGGCGTACCTAACGCCAGCCGCAACCCTTCGGAGCCGTCCGTGGCGATGGTGACGTCGAAGCCCTCGCGCTTCAAGGTATAGGCGATCGACTGGGCAATGGGCCGTTCATCTTCAATGACGAGTATACGCGACAACCTGCATCCCCTTTCTGCTGGAGTGTGCGCGCGCCCAGCCGGGCGGAGCGTCGCGCGGAGCCGGTGAACGTTCCAGGCTGTCTATACTGTACCTGAAAAACGTGCCAGATGTATTAAGGAGGGATCAGGATGTTTAAGGTTATATTAATAGATGACTAATTCCTTGTCAATGCGGCGGTTGAGTTGCTCCCGCCGCCGGGCAGGGCAGCCTTCACGCGGGCGACCAGTTCGCGCATGCTGAAGGGTTTCGTCAGGTAGTCATCGGCGCCGATCTCCAGCCCGAGCGCACGGTCGACCGCTTCCGCCTTGGCGGTGAGCATGACCACCGGAATCCAACTGCGCTGCCGCTGGCGCAGCGTGCGGCACACTTCCAGGCCGTCCATGGAAGGCAGCATCAGGTCGAGCAGGACGAGGGAAGGCGACGGCGTGCCTAACGCCAGCCGCAACCCCTCGGCGCCGTCCGTGGCGATGGTGACATCGAAGCCCTCACGCTTCAAGGTATACGCGATCGACTGGGCGATGGGCAGTTCATCTTCAACGATGAGTATGTATGGCAACCTGCATCCCCTTTCTGCCGGAGTGCTCGCGGGGCCGGTAAACGTGCGTAATTTTAGCGGGGGTGGTCGATCTGCTTGTGGTTATGCTAATGGATGGCCAATCCCTTGTCAATGCGACGGGGAGGAATGTCCGGTTGGGCATGGCGAACCTCCGAGAAATGATACCGGGTGGGTCATCGTGCCCTCACCCCCCTCTTTTCCCGAGTTCCCCCCGTTTCCCTGCTTCGCACGCAGGGGAGGCGGGCGTTACGTCGAATAGACAACTATTCATCAGCGGGAGGTGCGGTATGGTTGCTGTGTTACTGGCATTACTGCTCGCGGTCAGCAAAGGCGAGTTGCCCAACGACACCGGCAGCGACGGCGCGTCCAAGTATGCCGCGGTGCAGCAGGCCGACCTGGGCACGGCGCTGAAGATCGACTTCGCAGCCGGTGACAGTGTAGGCGTGCGCCAAGCGAAGGTGACGGACTGGACGCCGTATACCATCCTGGCCTTCACCGCCGTCAATCCCGGCAAAACGGACGTGCACCTGACGCTGACCATCAAGCATGCCGGCACAAAGGGCTATGCCACCCGCGTGGACGTGCCGGTAACGCTGAAACCGGGCAAAACCGCGGTGTCGCTGCCGGTGACGGCCATGAAGAACACCAACGGCTCCGCGCCCGACCTGGCCAACGTGACGCGCTGGTACCTGGCGAACACCGACGACACGCCGGTGACGGTCTATCTCTCCGATATCGCGCTAACCAACGGCGCACCGCCCCCGCTGCCCACGCCGCCGGCGGCGACCGCCGCGGCTGCCGCGGTTGCGAACGCACTGCCACCGCTCACCCCAGACACAGCGTACCACATCCGCGGCAAGGTCGGCGACCAAACGGTGGACCTGGTGGTGACGGTCGAGCCGGTCAACGACGCCGCGCCCTCCCCCACCCCCGCGGCGGTCAGTGCCGCCCATGGCGACCCCGCCCGGCTGGCGCGCCTCAAGGCGGCGAAGATGCCCGCCATCACCCACCCGGTGCTCTTCGACACGCCGGAGGCCGACGCCATCTGCGGCGCGCTGGAGGTTTTTCCCCCGGACAACCCGTGGAACCAGGTGGTGGACGACTGGCCGGTCGCGGCGAACTCCGCGCAGATCATCGCCGCTATCGGCGCCGACAAACCGCTGCGCTACAACCCGGACATGGGCTTCGTGCTGGTGCCGCCCGCGCAGGCGCGCATCGCGGTGAAGAATATCGGCTACGTGGCGGAATCCGACCCCGGCCCCTTCCCGCTGCCGGAGAACGTGCCCATCGAGGGCTGGCCGGGGCCGACGGCGACACCGCAGCCCCTCGACGCCGCGCAGCGCGACGTGCAGAACGCCGGCGGCGACCGCCACGCCTCGGTGGTCGACCCGGTGAACCGTATATTGTATGAATTTTACCAGTTGAAGAAGGCGGACGGCGGGTGGACGACCACGCAGACGAGCATCTTCGACCTAAAGAGCAACACGCTGCGCCCCGACGGGTGGACGAGCACAGACGCCGCCGGGTTGCCCATCTTCCCCGCCACCGTGCGCTACGACGAGATCGCGCGCGGCATGGTGGAACATGCCATGCGCGTCACCGTGCGGCGCTCTCGGCGCGCCTACGCGGCGCCCGCCACGCACTTCGCCAGCCCCCTCACGGACACCGCGCTGCCGCGCATGGGGGAGCGCCTGCGCTTGAAGCAGGACGTGGACATCAGGGGATTCTCGCCCGCCGTGCAGGCGATCCTCAAGGGGTTGAAGAAGTACGGGATGTTCGTGGCGGATAACGGCATTGACTGGGCGATCAGCGTGGCCCCCGACCCGCGCATCCCCATCCTCCATGAAGAGCTGCGCCGCTTGAAGGGCTCGGATTTCGAAGTCGTCACCCCGCCGAAAGGCCCGTAACCGCCGAGTCAGCCCTTACCCCCTTGCCAGCCGCCTGCCGTCGGTGTGATAATGAGCGGAAGCAAGGAGCAAGGAGCGAGGAGCAGGAAGCACCACCTCGAATCGGAACCAGTCCGCAGAAGCCAGGAACGAAGCCATGCATCATCGCTTATTCGCGCCTACACCGCAGAGCCGTCCCCCGGCGCCGTCCGACGCGCCGACGTTGACACGGGACCAGTTGCGCCGGTTGCAGCGCTTGCACGCCGCGCTGGCGCCGGTGCTGCAAAACGCGTTGCGCGGGGCGATCCCCGAAGCGACGCTCACCCTGCTCTCCCTTACCGACACCGTCGCCGGCGACTATGCGCCCGTCGCGGGGCACTTCGACTGCCAGGCGGGTTTTCGTGCGGCGCTGTCCGACGCCGGGCTGCTCGATTGCTGCGATGCGCTGGCGTGGGCCTTCGTCAGTCGCCAGCTCGGGTGCGGCGACGAGCCGCCCCCAGCGGGACGCACGTTGAGCGAGATCGAACGCCAGCTCTGGCTGGGCGCCCTCGAACCGGTGCTCGACGCCTACGCGGCCGGTTGGCCCGCCTCGTTGCGCGTGCGCGCAGCGCTGGAGACTGATCCCTCGGCCTTGCCTGCCGACGAGCCGATCTTTGCCGCCGTCTACGCCGTGGCGGCGCCCGGCCTGGAGGGGCACCTGGGTGTGGTGCTGCGTCTGCCCGCGTGGCGCACCGTGCTCGACGCCCTCAACGAGCCGCTGCCCACCGAACCGGTGCGGCACGAGTTGCTCTCCGCCATCAGCGACGTGCGCTTCCCGGCGCAGGTACTGTTAGGCGCCACCCACGTGACGATCCGCGATATGCTACAGTTGCAGACGGGGGACATCATCTGCCTGGATCAGCCCGCGGATGCCCCGCTGCAGGTGCGCATCAACGAACAGCCGCGTCTGACGGGCCGCGCCACGCTGGAGCACAACCGCTACGTCATCACCGTGGAAACGATTCTACCGGGAGGAGCGCGCCATGAATCTTGACGATCTGCTGGCCGAGGTGGACGGCATCGGCGTCACCCCCCTGCCGCCCTCGCGCGAAGCGCCACCTCCGACGCCGGTGGCCGCGCCCATGGGGGCGGAGCCGGCGCCGGTCGCCGCCCCCGCCCCCATGGCGACGACCTCCCTCGATATGGTCTACGACCTGGAGCTGGAGCTGATGGTCGAGTTGGGGCACGCCAGCCTGCCGTTGCGCGAGCTGTTGGAACTGCGCCCCGGCTGCCGTTTTTCTCTCGAGCAACACCCGGACGACCCGCTGCTCATCTATCTCGGCAACCGGCTGATCGCCCAGGGGGAAGCGCTGGTGGTCGATGGCCGGCTGGCGGTGCGCGTGACGCGCATGCTGACGCCGAGTGTGCCGTAAGGGGAGCCATGCGACTCGTACTCTGCTTTATCGCCCTTGCCCTCTGCGGCGCCGGCTTCGCCCAGGCGACGACGCCACCTCCCGCGCCGGACCATAGCAAACTGGTAACGCGCGACGCGAACGGCGTCGTCACGAGCACGCAGCCGAATCCCGAAGCCGCGCAACCCTGGCGCACCACGCCAGCCCCCGGCGCGCCGGACACCCGCTCTCCGGTGTGGGACGCGGTGAACATGATCTTCCGCCTGCTGCTGGTGCTCGGTTTCGCCTACCTGCTGGCGCTGTTGCTGCGCCGCTACCTGGGCGCCGGGGGGACGGTCGGCGGGACCGCCGGGCTACTCGGTCCGGCCCCCGTGCGCAACATGCGCGTGCTGGAAACCGTCTCGCTGGGCCAGGGGCGCATGATTCACCTCGTCGCCGTGGGGGAGCGCCGCCTGCTCGTTGGGGTGAGTGGCACGTCGATCTCCCTGCTCGACGACGTGACCGGCGAACTGGCGCCCGCGGTAGACACCCCGGCGCCAACGAGCACGCCCTTCCTCGCCATGCTCGGGGGACTGCTGCACAAACCGGAACCGCCGCCGAAGGAGGAATCCTGATGCGCCGCTTCCTCCTCTGCGGAATCGGACTAATCGCGTTGCCGGTGTGGGCGCAGGCGCCGATGTCGGTGCCGAACGTCAACATCAGCGTCGGCACCTCGCACTCGCCGACCGACCTGGCCAACAGCCTGCAGATCGTGCTGCTCCTCACCATCCTGAGCCTCGCGCCGGCGATCATCATGATGCTGACCAGCTTCGCGCGCATCGTGGTGGTGCTGGGCTTCACGCGCAGCGCGTTGAGCATGCAGCAGGTGCCGCCGAACGCCATCCTTATCGGGCTGGCGCTCTTCCTCACCGCCTTCACCATGGCGCCGACGTGGAAGGCCGTGCACGACAACGCGCTGCAACCGTACCTGGCGCACCAGATCAACTACGAGTCCGCGCTGCAGAACGCCGAACAGCCGATCCGCGAGTTCATGTTTCGGCAAACGCGCGAGGCCGACCTGATCCTCTTCGTCGACCTGTCGCACATGCGCCAGCCGGGCTCGCGGGCGGATATTCCCACCTACGTGCTTATCCCCGCCTTCATCATCAGCGAGTTGAAGACCGCCTTCACCATGGGGTTTCTCATTTACATCCCCTTCATCGTCATCGATCTGGTGGTCGCCACGATATTGATGTCGATGGGCATGATGATGATGCCTCCCAGCATGGTCTCGCTGCCGTGCAAGATCATGCTGTTTGTGCTCGTGGACGGCTGGTCGCTTATCGTCAAGAGCCTGATCCTCAGTTTCCATTGACCCGGAGGACGCCATGAACGAGTTAACCGTGTTGGAAGTGATGAAGCAGGCGATCACCGTCGGCATCGAGGTGTCGGCGCCGCTGCTCCTCGCCAGCCTTGTCGTCGGCACCGTGGTCGGCGTGCTGATGGCCGCCACGCAGATTCAGGAATTCACCCTCAGCTTCGTGCCCAAGCTGTTTGCCATGGGGGTGGTGCTGCTGTTAGCCGGCCCGTGGATGCTGCGCACACTCATCGCCTTCACCATCAACATCTTCCAGCGCCTGCCGGGCGTCATCCGGTAATTCCATGACCTTCTTCACGCTGTCCACCGCCGATATCACCGCGCTGCTGATGATTATGGTGCGCATCGGCGGGTTGATGACCAGCGCCCCGGTCTTCAGCAGCCCGCGCGTGCCCGTCGCCTTGCGCGCGGGGTTGTCGCTGCTGCTGGCGTGGATGTTACGCCCCATCATCGCCCCCATGGGCTACGCGGCCCCGGACACCATCTGGCTACTGGCGCTGGTGCTCGCGCGCGAGGCGATCGTGGGGTTGGTGATCGGCTTCACCGCCACGTTCATCTTTTCCATAGTGCAGATGGCCGGCGAGGTGCAGGACACCTCGGCGGGCTTCGGCTTTGCCGGCGTGGTGGACCCGATGATGAACCAGCACAGCGCCATCATTGGGCAGATTCAAACGGTGATGCTCTGGCTCATCTTCTTCGCCGTCAACGGCCATCACTTGCTGCTGCGCGGGCTGGCGGAGAGCTTTACCGTGGTGCCACTGGGGCTGTACGCGCCGGAACCCGCGCTGGCCGAACACCTTTTCCGCCTCACCACCGGGATGATGGTCATCGCGCTGCGCGTGGGGGCGCCGGTCATCGGCGCGGTGCTCCTCGCCGACCTGGCGCAGGGGCTGCTGCAACGCACGGCCCCGCAGTTCAATATCATGGCGGTCGGCTTCCAGATCAAAATCGCCTCCGCCCTCATCGTCCTCCTCATCACCATCCCCTTCGTCGTCGCCCTGTTGCGCAACCTGGTGCCGTATATGGACCAACTGGTGTTCGACGTGCTGACGTTTAAGTAGGGCGGGCACTGCACGCAACCAAAACCCGACCGGCCGGGCATCCATGGATGCCCGGCCGGTTGCTATTTATAGCTTCCTGTTGCTCGCTCCGCCTTACGGCGTCGGCAGGCCGTATACGTCGATGTGGTTCGGCATGCAGTTGGCGCCCGCCTGCGACGGGGTAAAGTCGAACTTCAGGTACTTCGCCGTGGCGGCGGTGGTGATGGTGTGCGTCTGCGGTTTACTGTTGTCGGTGGCGTAGGCGCTATACGTTGAGTCGTCCAGCGAGCTGGTGACCGTCAGGCCGCCGTCGCTCCACTGGCCGGTGCCGTTCATCTGCACGACGACCTTCGAGATGGCCACCTTGCAGGCTAGCGTAAGCTTCAGGATGCCATGCCCGGAGTTGTCAGTCAGATACGGACGCCCCATTTTGATGCTCACCCCGTTCGACGTCCATTGCTCATCGTAGACGGCGCTATCTTTATATGGCGCCAACGCGTAATACATGCCGGACGCTACTGTCCCGATGGACCACGAACTCCAATTGCCTTGCACCACGGATAATGCCGCGCCGGTCGATTCATTCTCGTCAATTGGGTAGTTGGCGTTGATGCGCTTCGGATCGGTAGTAAATACTTCGAAGTTACTGAACAGCTGAAGTTTAGATAAACCGTCCGCGGCTCTTTTTTCCAGATGGGTTTTCTGTGCGCATCTTCCTCTAAGCATGTGGGCCGCCTGTCCAGTATGGATGGCGGCCCAATCGGTATCGTACTGGTGTCTGTCACAACCTTCC
>CAIYQO010000058.1 GCA_903928345.1 uncultured bacterium
ACCGGCACCGGGCGGACCGCATCGGCGGTCGCAGACACCAGGACAGGAAGCGACCGCTAGGCGCTGGGGAGAGCAGCGCTGACCGGAGGAGTAGGCGTTTTCAAACGGCTTCTTAGGAGAGAGGATGAAAGATGCGTAATATCGTACTCCTTAGCGCCGCCCTGCTGTTGGCGGTTCCCCCCGCATGGAGTGCTCCGAAGACCGCCGCCCAGACGGCATTGGTGGCCGCGGTGCAGCAATTTCGCGTGTTGGCGTCCACCATCGTCAGCGAACGCGAGGCCGCTGCTTTCAACGTGATGGATCAATCGCACCAGGTGACGGCGGGTTGGTCCGACGTCGAGTTGCTGCGCGTACCCGGCAAAGCCACGCGCACCCCGGCACCGCAGGTAGTGGGGCGCACGCTGAACGGCCTCACCTACACCGGCAACTGGCTGCACCAGGCCAGCCCGCTCAACGTGCGCGGCGGCGTGGTGATCTCCGGCCCGGGCACCAGCCTGGAGCTGGTGAGTCGCGTCAGCAACGGCAGCGGTACCATCACCATGAAGGGTACGCTCACCGTGAAGGGCATCACCTACGGGCTGGAGATGGAGAAGATCGTCTCCCACGCCAAAAGCGGTCTACCCCAGGTGACCTCGAAGATCGTGGTGATGCAGAACCAGACACGCATTTACGATAAAGCGATCACGCGCAGCATGGACCCAACCGTCGCCGTGGGCAGCCGCTTCGTGATCGGCGGCGCCATCACCGCCCATGGGGAGAAGGATGCCACCATCACCGCCACCGGCACCTTCACCGGGCTGGTGCGCGAAACGCTGGCCGGCAAGGTGACATATACCGCGGGCAAGCTGACCCTCAACGGCTCCAGCCAGCTCGCCGCCACCCTTACCCCGCAAACCGACGGCACCCTCGCCGGCAACATCACCAGCAACGGCGCCGTCATCGGCACCGTGGTGATTACGGGATACACGGTGAAGGTGACGCTGGGGAAGTAATGCTTCTGTCGGGACTGTTCCGTAGCGTGCTGTAAGGTGCAATACGCGACGACGACAGCACCGATTCACAGAGGATTTGACGGTTGCGAAACTCTACAGGGGCTGTCCCGTGGCGTATTACTACCACGCCACGGGACAGCCCCTGCATAGTTCCGAGCGGTGATTACTCGTCCACACATTGGCTGATGGCGCGGGCGGGTGTTTCGCACGTTGCGCCACGGGACAGTCCCTGCAAGTGTCCGAGCCGGGCTCCCACCCTGTTCCACACGGTGACCATACCTCCAACCGATCCTATTTCCGGTTTCCTTACTGCCGCAGCCGGCCCATGTCGGTGCGGCGGATGCAGAAGCCGTCGACGGTGCTGGCGGTGAGGTAGAAGATGTAGGTGCCGCTGGGCACGAGTTTGTTGGTGGTGCCGCGGCCGTCCCAGGGGATCACCGTGGCCTGCCCGGCGCGGTCGGCGGGGATGCGGATGGTGCGCACCAGCTTGCCGGTGGGGGTGCGCACGTCGAGGATCAGGTCGGCGGGGCGGTTCATCGTCACGCGCACGCTCACCCCGGTGCCGCGTGTGGGCAGCAGATCCATCCGCACGATGCTCAACGGAGACGCGCTGCGCGAGGCCACCGTCACGCGGAAGCGCCGCACGTCGGGCTGTGCCGTCGTGCCGGACGCCTTGTAGACGTAGGCGCCGGTGGTGCGCAGGTACGCCTGCGTGTTCGTCGTCTCGTCCGTGAGCAGCAGCGTGTAGTCCTTCGGCACGGTCACCAGCGACGGCCAACTCAGCGTCACCTCGTCGGTGTAGGTGCTGCGCACTTCGAACTCCCACTGCTCCCCCTGGGTGCCGATCGTCTGCCGGATATCGGTGGCGTAGGCGGCGCCGAGGGCGCGCTTGTCGGGGTGGATGAAGGCCACGCGCACGCCGCTGCCGTGGCTGGGCGGCTTGGCCCAGTCCAGCCCATCGAGCCCCTGCGCGGCGTTTTTGTTCACGCCCAGGTAGGTCGCGGTGTCGCGCGCGCCGTGGGTGGCGGCGAGCAGGTTCACCGTCCAGCCGCTGCCGGTGAGGAGCGACGCGGCGCGGTCGCCGGCGCGGCTTTTGTTGCCCAGCAGGGCGTCGCGCTGGCTCAGGCTCACCTCGCCACCGGTGTTGTTGTAAATCCATCCGCCTTCCCACGCGTTCATCGCCATGCGCAGGCGGTAGGCCTGGTCGCTGTCGTTGTAACCCCACACGGGCGTCACCACACTGTGTGCGATGGCGTCGTCCAGCGTGTAGCGCGTGTTGCCGACGATCACCGCCAGGCCCCAGGGGTCCATCGGCGCGGTGAAGGTGTTGCCGACCATATTCCACCCTGGCTCCAGCACCGTCGAGCGGTCGCTGTCGAAGGTGGGTAGCGTGCCCATTACGTTCACCGTCATGGCGGCGGGCAGGCGCAGCCAGTAGCCGTGGCCGGGCACGGGGGTATTTACCGCCGGGTATTCACGGTACTTATTGTCGCCGGTCGTGGTCGGGTCCCACCAGGCGAAGCGGAAATCCAGGTTGTGATTCGGGCTCAGCAGGTTGCCGATGTCCGTCTCGGTGGGGTTCACCGGGAAGGCCACCATCGTCGTGCCGCCGAGGAAGGTGTGGTATTGCGACGGGGAGACGACATTGAGCGTCAGTTGCGGCACGTAAAAGCCCGGTCCCACGTTGCGCTGGAAGGTGGTGACGGTGTTGTCCGCGGCGGTGTAGGCGATGCGCAGCGGGGCGAAGAAGGAGATGTCGCCGTTGGGCAGTTGCTGGGTGAAGGCACCCTGCGTGAGCGTAAGGGCCGCCAGCGGTACGCCGGGCAGCGTGAACTGCAGTGACCCGCTGTCCGCGCCGACCACGCTGCCGAAGAGTTCCGACTCGTTCGTGTCGTCGCCGCGCGCGTAGGCGGGGTAGTAGCACGCGGTGTTCATGCCGTTGACGGAGACGAGGATCTGGATGCGCTGCATGGGCGTGGTGCCGATGTTGTAGAAACTCGGCGTGATGATGCCCAGCCCGGGATTATCCCCCGTGTCGGGGATGGTGACGGAATCGCCCTCTTCCGGGTAGAGGGGCAGGTTGTCGAAGGTATAGTAGGCCAGCGCGGCGGTGCCGGCCAGCGGCGTCTCGGTGGCGTCGGTGTTGGTGGTGAAGCTGTAAATCTGCAACGAGCAGCTATCCTGCAGCGGCACCGGGAAGAGGTAGACGTGCTTGCCGGCGCTGATCACGCTCGCCAGCGCGTATTGCTGCCCGTACCAGGTGAGCACCGGCGTGCCTTCCACGGTGGCGATGGCGCCGGCGAGCAGACCCTTGAGGCCCACCAGATCGGTGCGGATCGACGCGTTGCCCGCGTTGAGCTGGGCGTAGTAGGCGCTGTTGATGGTGGTGAAAAAGTCCGGCTTCTCGGCATATACCTTCAGCCACGCGGAGGTGGCCATGCCCACGCGCCACAGCGACATCTGCCACAGGCCGGGGGTGGGGAAGAAGGTGGGCGAGGAGAGCGTCGGCTGGTTGAGGGAGTCGTACAGCGGCAGCAGGTAATCCATGGCGTAGACGAGGGGGAAGCTCGGTTTGAGCTGCAACTGCACCACCGTGGCGGCGGCGCGCGCCAGCCCCTCTTCCCACGCGTCCACCCCCATGAGCAGCGGCGCATGGAAGGCGTGCAGCACCAGGTGGAGGAGATTCAGACCATACTGGGTGGTGTCGTCGCCGGCGAAGTCGTCGGGCAGCGCGTCGATGGTGAGGGTCATCGTCGTCGGGTCGAACTCGCCGCCTTCCACGAACTCCGTGGCCCCCGCCTTCACCAGCGTGACGGTGCCGGTGGTTGCCGGCGCACCGTAGACGTTGACCATCACCGGATAGGCTTTGGCGAGGAAGGCCTGCAGCTCGCCCGTCTCCTGATCCGTCCAGCCGGAGTAGGCAAAGGTGAGGGTGCCCGCGCCGTAAGGCCCGGCGGCGCGCGTGGTCCGCGCGGGCGGGGCGGCCATGACGAAGGTGTCGAAGTGCGGCAGCACCGCGCGCGACGGGAGGGCGTGCCGGGCGATGAGCGTCTGCCGCAGCCGCGCCAGCGCGTGCGCGCGCCCCTGCCGCGCCGCGCGGCTGGCCGCCAGCACGGGCGAAGCGCCGCGCGTCGCGGTACCGAGGTAGACCGTGTTGCTGGGCATCACCCCCGCCCACACCGCACAGCCCGCCGCCAGCAGTAGCCCCGTCAGATACATCCATCGCCACATCGTCATTGTGCGTTTCCTCGTTCGTACCATCGCGTCAGAACGCGCCGCCCTGACATCCTGAAATTCGGAAGAGCTGAGTGCAAAACCTTCCAGCCTATTCCTCCTCCCCCGTCACAGGATGTTACGGGGGAGGGGGTCAGGGGGTGGGGGGCGATTTTCTGAACGGTTTCGCAATTCCCTTCTTAATCCTGAATCATTCCCGTCCAACACAGCATGCTAATAACATTCAAGGCGTTGCCCGGGGGTCCAGAGGCAGGTTACCGTGCTTTTGCCAGCACGGACCCCACCCCCCCGCCCCTCCCCCAGGCGCCTCGCACGACTCGGCTGGGAGAGGGGAGCACCGGAGTGGAAGGCGAGAGACACATACTATTGCATAGGACAACTGTGATCATAATCCTGCACCCCCATCGCCTCAATTCGCCGTGATCGTCAAATGCCGGTACTCCGAATACGACGCCGCCGTGGCATAGTTGGGGTCGCTGGTGTTGTAGGCCGACACCGTCCACCAGTAGTCACCCGGCTGCAGTGCGGCCAGCGATTGGCTGACGGCGGTGGCGGTGAGGATGGTCGGCTCGTTGGCGGGCGAGGCGTTGAAGGTCGGCGGCTGCGTCCCGTTGAACACCAGCACCATGTAGGACACCGCGCCGGGCAGCGCCGGCCAGGTGACGACGGCGGCGGATTGCTTCAGCACCGCGTTGTTGGCCGGCCCGCTGGCGGCAAAGGAGTTCAGCGAGGTGACGCCGATGGGCAGCGACGGCTTGGACACCTGCCCGTTGGCGGCGTACGACGCGATGGCGTAGTAGTAGGTTTGCCCGATCTGCAGCCCCGGATCGTTGTCGAAGAAGAAGAGCAGGTACGGGTCGGTGCAACTGCCGATGCAGGTATAGGTGCCGTTGCGGGTGGAACTGCGGTAGACGTTAAAGCCGCGCACGCCCACGTCGGTGGTGTCGAGGGTCCAGTAGAGGTCGTCCTCCAGCACGGGCAGGGGGGTCGCGGCGGCGCGAGTGCGCGGGGGCGCCGCGGCCAGCTTCTCCAGGCGCGCGATGCGCGACGCCGGGGCGTGCAGGGCGCGCGCCGTGGCCAACTGGGTCACGCGCACCTTGGCCACCACGTCCGGCGAGGTGGCCGGGGGCAGCGTGGTGGAGACGATGTCGGAACTGATGCCGGCGAAGGAGGGCGTTGTCGCGTCGACCAGCGTGAAGTCGAGCGCACGCGCGTCCACCGCCGCGATGTCCGTCATGTCGGTGGAATTCGCCACCATGGAGGTGTCGGAATGGGCGGCCACGTAGTAGTCGGTGCCGCCGGTCGGCACGACGATCACGTAGTGCCCGGTGCTGTCGGCGTTCGTCGAGAGGATGAGCGACACCTTATCCTGCCAGTCGCCCGTGGCGTACTGGGTGGTGTAGGCGGAGACATCCACGGAGACGATGCAGTTGGCCGCCGGCGCGTTGTCCTGGGTGACGTAGCCGTGGAATTGCACGGTGTTGCCCGTGGGCCCGAGCAGCAGGTTCGTCATGAGCGCGGGGATGTTGCCGCGCGCGCGCACGCCGCTGATAGTGGCGGCGAGCACCAGGGTGGCGTCATACGGCGAGACCACCTGCGCGGAGAGCGTATAGGTGCCCGCGGGAATGTTGTCGAATTCGTAGCCGCCGCGGATGTGCGAATACGTTTTGGCCACGTAGGTACTCCCCGCATCCGTCTGCCCGGTGAGCTGGATCTCCGCGTTGTAGGCCTGATCGATCATCTGCCCGCTCAGCGTGAAGACGGTGCCGCCGATGGAGGTCGGCTTGGCGGGGTCTTCCAGCGGCATCTGCACCGTCACCGGTGTCTGTACGGGGGGCGTGCCCGTGCTCCCGGTGGAGCCGCTGCCCGCGCCGCCGCAGCCCGCCAGGCCCAGCACCGCCCCCAGCAGTACCGTCCCAGCCAACCATGCGTAAGACCGTGTTAACATCCTTCATCCTGCTTCCCGTGGACGCGTTCTAACATGCAACGTTCAAAGTTCGTAGTTCGTGAACGACTTATCTTCATATCTTCCCACTTTCAACCGGCATCTCTCAACTTCCTATGCCAATCGTAAAACTTTGACGTTGCACGTTGGATCGTTGCACCTTGCATCGTTAAAATGCCCAGTTCAACTGGGCGTCGCCTTGCGTGGCGGCGTAGTCCAGACTCGCGTTGGCGTAGTCTTTGTAGTCCACCCGGGTGCCGTCGACCGTGAGGGTCAGGTTGTCGGACACTTTGTAGTCTATGCCGAGTCCGTACGAATACTTCTGCGATTCGCTGGGGTAGCCGCTGCTGTGCGCGGATTCCCCCTGCACGAAAAGGGACGTACGGATGAAGATGGGGTAGGAGACCTTCGAGGCCAGCGTGAGCAGGCGGTTGCCGGTGATCGTCTGCGCGGTGCCCGTGGCCGTGACGATGCGCACCGTGCGGATGGCCAGCCCCGCCGTGTCGCTCAACTGCGTCACGCTCGCGGCGCTGCTGCCCCAGATGTACTGGCTGTCCATCGTCGCGGTGACCTTCTTCACCGGGCCGAGGGAGACGCTGGCCCCCACCATGTTGTTCTCCGAGCTGCCCGACGCGTCGGTGTATTCCAGCGTCTGCCGGTTCCAGTTGCCGCTGAAGCTGAGGATCGGCAACGGGGACCAGAGGGAGTTGAGGGTGATGGTGTTGCCGGTGCTGTTGCTGTAGCCGGAGCCCTCGTAGGCATCGGTGGTGTAGGTGGCGCCGAAGCTCAGCTCCTTGCGCAGGCGCCAGTCGGCGCCCACGGTGTAGGTGCGGCTCACCAGCGCGGGCACGGCGTTCCCCTGGGCGTCCTTGGTGGCGCCGGTGGTGTTGATATTCACGTTGCCGGTGAAGGTGAGCTTCGGCGTGGCGAGAAAGGACCCGTTCACCTGCATGCTGTTGCCGTGGGTGGTGGTTTTGGTGTCCGTGCCGGAGTCCACGATATTCATCGAGAGCACCGAACTCAGATTCAACCGCTCGCTGGGCTGGAAGGACAGGTTGAGCGACCCGTTGAGGGTGTCGCCGTGGTAGGCATAAACGGAGGTGTTGTCGGTGCCGGTGGGGGTGGTGCTGTCGTTGAGCGTGTGCGAGATATTGAAACCGGTGGTCAGCGTGTGGAAGGTGTAGGTCAGCGCCGCGCTGTCCGTGGTGGCCGCGTTATGGTAGGTGCTGCCCCCGCTCTGCGCGGCGTCGTTGGTGGTGCGGCGCAGCGTGAGCGACGGCCAGTGTTCCTTCTGCAGCGCGACCGAATAGGTCAGGTTTTGCGTATCCATGTAGATCTTCGTCACCGAGGCCAGCGTGTAGGCGTTGGGCTCGCGCGTATCCGACCCGCTCACGTTGAAGGTGAGCAGCGGGATCGGGTGGTACTGCCCGGACCAGTCCATCCCGCGCAGCGCCTGCGAAAAGCCGACCATGTCCAGCGGGGTGAAGCCTTCGTCCACGTTGCGGTAGTGCACGTTGGCGCTCAATTTGGGGTCGCTGTAGGTGCCGGTGATGGCCAGCGCGTCGCGGCCGGAGAGCGCCTGGGTGTCCGTGGTCGGCTTACTGGTGGCCGCTTCCATGCTCAGCGTGACGCGTTTCCACGGCTGCCAGTTCACGTCGACGCCCCCCACGGCGCGGTCGTTGCCCGCCGCGTTGTCGATGCGCTGGGTGTATTTCACGGTGATCGTGGAACCGGGCGGGGGCTCCTTGCCGGCATCGAAGAGAATGCCGCCGGTGGCGGTGTCCAGCGTGTACCATTTGGCGTTCGTCGTCAGGTCCGCCCACAGGATGCTGTTGACGGTGACGACCTCGGAGCCGTCGGTGAGCACCGGGCGGTTCGACAGGTAAAACGGACCGCGCCCGCCGTTGCCCACGAACTGCTCCGTCCACTGCTTGGTGGTGGTGGTGGCGACGGTCGGCGTGTCCAGCGCCAGGTAGCTGACGCCGATGTTGAGCTTGGGCAGCACGGGGTAGGCGGCGCGCACGGCGTAGAGTTGCCCGCCGCTGGTGCCGTTACCGTTGACCTCGTAGCTGGCGGTAATCGTATCGGACGGGCTGACGATGAGCCCGGAGGTGAAGTTGAGGATGCCGTTGGTGTAGTCCAGCGTGTAGTCCGTCATGCGCGTTTTGCGCTCGCCGTTGATGCTGATCGCCTCGCTGCCGTCCACGATGGGGGTGGCTTCCAGGTAATACGGCCCGCTGACGTTGCCGCCGGGAAAGGTTTGCGTGTGCACGGGCGAGGTGAGGGTGCTGGTGATGAAGGTCAGTGAGCCTTTGGGCAGCCCGGCGTCCACCTGCACGCCTTGCAGCGTGCGGTTGAGCAGCACGAACTGATTGCCGGCCAGGTTGGCGGTAAAGTCGCCCACCAGCACCTTGGCGTAGCGCCCGTCGTAGCGCAGATTCCAGCGCGTGCGGTCGGGGGAGAAGAGGTCGTCGACGATCGTGGCGTTCAGGTACAGGTCGCGCAGCAGCTCGCCGGTGATGTACAGGTTCGACGTGTGCGACACCGGTTGATCCCGCCCCACGTAATCGTTCTGATAGGTGGATTCCTGCCCGGTGACGTTATTGTAATTCAACGACATGCTGCTGTTACCGCTGACTTCGAGCTTCGGAAAGCCGGTGAAGGGCAGCGTGACCGCTCCGAGGGGCCGCGCCAACCAAACACACGCCAGGCAGAACCAGCATATCACGCAACGCGCGCGTGATCGGACCATCGTCAACGAATCATTCCTTACACGCCCCCCGGGCGACACGAAGGTACTGCGCCGAATCGTTCGCCGCACTCTTGCGTATCTTCCCCACCTTTGCCCGGCGGGAAACCCGTCGCTGGGAGGGAAAGGCCTGCCGCGGCCTGATGATGAACAGAAGTACAACGCTGTGGAAATAATCTAACAATTTGCTGCCCGGTAAAAAGGCTTTGTCGCTTGTCCATAGCAATAGCTTGTGTTATAGTAACGAAAATTGACCGCCGTCGGCAAGTTGCCCCCGGTGCGCCGCGAGGATGCGCGATGTTTAACGTATTCGTGATTCATGGCCCGAATTTGAATCTCCTCGGCGTGCGCGAGCCGGAGATTTACGGCAGCATGACGCTGGAAGAAATCAACCGGATGCTGCAGGAGCTGGCCGAAGAGTTGGAAATCGAGCTGCGCTTCCTGCAGTCGAACAGCGAAGGTGATATCGTCACCGCCATCCAAGAAGCCGCGGAATGGGCGGATGCCCTGATTATCAACGCCGGCGCCTACACCCACACCAGCCTGGCCATCGCCGATGCAATTCAAGGCGTGCGCCTGCCCGCCATCGAAGTGCATCTCAGCAACATCTACGCCCGCGAAGCCTTCCGCCATCAAAGCTTCTTGAGCCGCGTATGCCTCGGGCAAATCTGCGGTTTCGGCGCGGGCAGTTACCTACTGGCGTTGCGCGCCCTCGGCGAATACTCGCCCACGCTGTTTTCGGACTGAACACGGAGAGTCGAAATGCTGTCTCGGATCGAGCGTGTGCGCGCCGTGCTGGCAGAACGCGATCTGCCGGCGTTGCTGGTGTCCCATCCCGCGAATATCTACTACCTCGCCGGCTTTTCCGGCTCCTCCGGCGTGCTGCTCATCACCGCGGATGATATTGTTTTGATTAGCGATTTTCGCTATACTTTACAAGCGGCGGCGGAGGCGCCGGCGTGGCGCTTCGTGCAGTCGATCCATCCGCCGCTGGTCGCCGCGCGGGAAGAGATCGTCGCCCTCGGGCTGCCGCGGGTGGGCTTTGACGACGCCGACGTGAGCGTGGCGCAGTTCCACATTCTTGCCGACGACGCGCCCTTCGCCCTGGAGCCCGCGCGCGGGGTGGTGGAAACGCTGCGCCTGACCAAGGACGCCGACGAGCTGGACCGCATTCGCGAAGCCGCCGACATCACCGACGCCGCCTGCGCCCGCGTGCTGGAGTTGGCGCGCCCCGGCGTCACCGAGCGCGAGCTGGCGCTGGCCGCCGAGTGGTATATGCGCACCCACGGCGCGCAGGCGGCCTCCTTCGATATCATCGTCGCCGCCGGGCCGCACAGCGCGCTGCCGCACGCGCAGCCGCGCGACGTGGCGCTGGTGGCGGGCGATCTGGTGGTCGTCGACCTGGGCGCGCGCTGTCGGCACTATTGCGGCGACCTGACGCGCACCTTCGCCGTGGGGCACGCCACCGACACCGCGCGGGAAATCTACCGCGCCTGCCTGGCCGCGCAACTGACGGGGCTGACGCGCATCCATGCCGGCATGACGGGCCGCGAGGCGGACGCCGTGGTGCGCGAGTCGATCGCCGACGCCGGCTATGGCGACTATTTCGGCCATGGCACCGGCCACGGGGTGGGGGTGCAGATTCACGAGGCGCCGCGCCTCAGCCGCACCTCGGAGGAGCCGCTGCTGGCCGGCATGACCGTCACCGTGGAGCCGGGCATCTACCTGCCCGACGTGGGCGGGGTACGCATCGAGGACCTGGTGCTCGTGACGGAAACGGGCGTCGAGGTGATCTCCGCGGCACCGAAACCCGCCGAGTTGCCCGTGATCGGGTGACCTTTTGCGCACGCGGCGCACACGAAACGCTAACGAATACCGCTACAATAACGCACGGAGCGCGGCAAGGTCATTTGCGCTTCGGTAGGGAGATGAGAGAATGGCCCATCGCGTGTTAGTGATCGACGACGAGCAGGATATCCGTCGGCTTATTTCACTTATTCTAGAATCCGCCGGATATGAGGTTGTGCAAGCGGCCAACGGGTTGGAAGGGTTGGAACGGCTGGAGCAGGAGCAATTCCACGCGCTGGTGCTGGATATCATGATGCCGGAGATGGACGGCTGGGAAGTGTGCCGCCAGGTGCGCTGCCGCCCGCAGAGCAAAGACTTGCCCGTGCTCATCCTCACCGTGCGCGGCCAACCGCTGGACCGCGTCATCGGCATGGAAGTCGTGCACGCCGACGAATACCTGACCAAACCCTTCGAGCGCCGCGTGCTGCTGGAAACCGTCAACCGCCTCGTCGCCGGGAAAACCGACGCCACCGCCAGCGCCCAGGCGTAAGCGCTACTCCGTGAATGCCACAACCGGCCTGTCCGTGCGAGATGCGCACGGACAGGCCGTTTTCTGTTTCAGGGGAACGGGCCGGATTTAAGAGGGCGGGGCGCCTAAGAAGCCGTTTGAATGAACTTCCCCTTCGTTGGGTAATTTCCTGCCCAGGTGGTCACATGGAGGAGAGACAAGGGCTTTCGCGACCCGAACAAGCCCCCGAGTCCCTGTGTAG
>CAIYQO010000059.1 GCA_903928345.1 uncultured bacterium
ACCGGCACCGGGCGGACCGCATCGGCGGTCGCAGACACCAGGACAGGAAGCGACCGCTAGGCGCTGGGGAGAGCAGCGCTGACCGGAGGAGTAGGCGTTTTCAAACGGCTTCTAAGGCACACGGGGGGACGGCGGAAGCCGTCCCCCCTGTTATATTTGATTTGAGATATCTGGAATTTATGAGGTAACGGCATGCATTTTAACCAAGGAGATATCCGGCAAGCGATTATTCAGTTTTTAGCTCGGGAGAAAGCATATGATCTTCCAGGAGCTTGCTTGCGTCTAGGATTAGATGCGGGTAAAGAGGAAGAAGCATATAGTAACAAGACCGCTTATGTGAAAAGTCGTATAGTGGGAAAGGATATGAGTTTTCTTCGAAATTTAGCCATTCAGATAGTCGATGAATACCCATCATCTGATATGCCAATGATTTTATTGGATTTCGCAACGATCTCTCGACAAGATGTTTCTGATATTAGTCGGAGAGCAATCGTTGAAGCCCTGTTGAGCAAAGGGGACATATGGGGAAAATCTGATTTCATGGATTTCTTAAAACGTGTGTGGCCGTTAAGTCAGATGAGTTCAGAAGATGCTCGATTCGAAAATGCAGAAGGTGATATATGTCAACATATGGTTAATAATAATGATTGGACCCTTGATTATCTGTTTTTTGATCGGCTTAATACACTACGATGTCCTGATGATGCATTCTTTCGTCTAATTGAAGCATCAGTTCATCCACGTATTCGAGATGTAAGAGAACAGCAGGAATGGGTCAATGCAATAAATAAATTCCTCGTGCGAGATGGGTATCAACTAATGCAAAGTGATACTCTATCAGGGCATCCGTTATTCCGAGTAATCAAAAAATGTTCAGGTGTGTCAGGACAGGTCAAGAACATTATTTTTGCCGCTGATGGCCCAAAGCCGAAGATAGTATTGAGCGACGCACTTAACAATGATATCACTATTGTGGAAAATAAGGAGTATTGCCTTGTCTTCGATGATCCTATACCTGAAACAGGCCTTCGCTTTAGTGATATGCTTGAATGGTGGAAGAAATCACATCAAACAGAAGGGTTAAAGGAATTACGCAATTCGCTATATCAGCGATTTGTGAAATCACTTCAGTCTGATCCGGAAAAGCAATTGCTGAATATATTTTACAAGCACATGCATAAGATCTATGGCGATGATGTTCCTGCATTAATACCACAAGTATACCTTCATTACGATCCATATACTCTCCGCCAAAATGGCGGAATGATTAGATTGCTACATCAAAGAATGGATTTCCTTATGATCTTTTCACCTAATACGCGAATCGTAATCGAAATCGACGGTAAACAACATTATTCTGTTGAAGATAAAGCTTCACCGAAGAAATACGCTGATATGGTAAAGGCAGATCGAGAACTTAGAATATTAGGATATGATGTGTATAGATTTGGTGGTCAGGAGTTTGTTGATTTAAATCCAGCGATGGTTACAGACTTCTTCGATAAACTTCTTGCAAAACATGGCATACGAAAAACAGATAAATAGAACTTTTAGTGCACAAGCATGCTTACCAAACTTGGATAGCACTTGCTCTATATTGATGTAGTGGAATATAAGTACGGTGTGGAAGCCGGCGACCGCCGCGCACCCGGTAACGATGAAGTGCCCATGCTCGCTTCTCTGCCCACCTGGGGCTGTGAAGCGAGCATGGGCACTGTCATTTCCAGTATGGCGGCGGGGCTCTCGCCCTCTTCCAGACTGCAAGTCACTTTCCAACCGGTGAGGAAAAACACTCGCAGTCTGGAAGAGGGCGAGAGCCCCGCCGTTTCCGTATGACTTCCCTTATTTCCCCAGGCCCCACTTGGTTTGCGCGGCCCAGAAGCTCTCCCACGTCGGCTGGTAGCTGCCGTTGTTGAACCAGTAGTCGAAGACGCCGGCGGCCTGGCTCCATTGGAGGCGGCCGGAGGTGCCCACGCCTTCGTCGTTGGCGACCACGAAGCCGAAGCGGATCTGGCGCTGCTCCTCGGGTTTCAGCAGCGGCAACTCGGCGCGGGGGAGGGTGATCTCGTAGACGGAGACGTCGCCCTCGCGCGTGATGCTCACCTTGGCGCCGTTGACCGGCCCCTGGCCCGACGGCACCTCGGTCTGATAGCCGTCGCGGTAAGGGATGCCGGGTTTGGCGACGCGTACGAGCTGCGGCCCCTTCTCGGATTGATAGGTCAGGTACTGATAGTCCGTGTCGCGGAAGCAACCCTTCCAGTACCACGGGTCGGTGGGCTTGCGGTAGTCGTCTTTGGCGCGCTCGTTGATGCCGAAGGCGAACTCGATGGCGTCGCCGCTGTAGAGGGGGAAGCCCACGCCGCCGAGGTCGCCGTTAGTGTATTTCGGGTCGCGGAAGGGCGTGCCGGCGCTCTGCTTCAGCGCGGGCTCCTTCACCGTGAAGGCCAGGTAGACGTTGTCTTTATCCCACGCGGTGTAGGCCTGTGCGGTGACGCGGGGCTTCTTTTCCACCGCCTTGGGGCGCGGCAGGTTGGGGTTGAGCACCAGGTAGGACCAGTTCGGCCCGCTGGCGAACCAGTCGCTGTCGATGCGCACGGGGGTGAGTTTGGCGAGGTCGGCCGCCTTGCCGGTGAAGGCCGGCGTGGCGTGCGCCGCCTGCGCCACCTGCACGATCTGCGTGCGAACCGTATCCCCGGCGGCGGTGCTCACGTGCACGGTGACCGGGTAGAGGTTGTCGGCGTTCGCCTGCGCGGCGGTGAGGTGGAAGGAGACCTCGGTCAGCGCGCCGGGTTGCAGGATGATCGTCTGTTTCGTCTCCGCCGTCGCCCACTTGCGCGGCAGCGCGAGGGAGATGGTGGCGGGCAGCGCGGTGTTGTACTCGCTCTGCAGGCGCACGGTGAGTTCCGGCTTCTCCGTGACCGGCGCGGTGAGGGAGTAGGTGTACAGGTTCACCGGGGTGATGCCGCTGATTTTGCCGTCGCGGATGATCTCGTACATCCACTTGAGCGGCAGGCGGTCGGAGACCAGGTAGACCGGATATTGCCCGAAAGGCACCGTGAGGCTGTCGCCCTTGCGCGTGCCGCACGGGTTGCCCAGCATGTCGTACGCCTGCAGTTCCGCGGCGGGGGCGATGGTCAGCGTGCCGTGGGTGTCGATGTTGTCCTCGTCCGGACCGGTGTAGCTCCAGATCACCGCCACCTTCGTCGTGTCACCGGGCAGGCCGGGCACGCCCCAGCGGGCTTTGAGCACGTTGGCGCGCGGCAGGGTGGGATCGGCGCAGTCGGGGCTGGCGAAGAGGCCGCCCCAGATGAGCGCGTGCGACGGCCAGATATCGCCCACCGGCACGCGGTCTTCCAGGAAGTGCGTCATCACGCCGTAGGCCGCGCAGCCGCGCATCTGATCGGCGTCCCAGCCGATGCCTTGCTGCACGTTCATCTGGTAGGCGCCGGCCAGCGCTTCCATCACGTGCAGGGAGACCAGCTTCGGCGCGTTCATCTTCGCATCGCGGTCCCCGGTGAAGTAGCCCGCTTCGGTGCCGTTCTCCGTGATGAAGTGCGTTTTGATGCCCATGCGTTCGGCTTCCTGGAAGCCGTAGTCGGAGTAGCGGATCTGCGAGCCGCGGCGCCAGTTTGGGCGCTCGCCTTCCTTATACGGGTGGTTGGTGTCGGCATCGACCAACCCGCGGTAGCAGGCGGGGTCGGGCCCGATATTGTCCACCAGGAAGGAGGCGCTGTTGCCGGCGAGCACCTTGATGTCCGGGCGCGCCTTCTTCGCCGCGGTGATCCACGCCTGCTGGAACTTGCGATACTCCGCCGAGGAGGACGCCCACGTCCAGCCGTAGATCCACGGCTCGTTCCAGAATTCCCAGTATTTGATCTCCGGGAAGTGCTCCACCACCGGCACGGTGGCGCGGATGAATTCGTCATAGTCGCGCGGCGGGCCGTACATGTGATAGGTGTGTCCCGCGTCGCTCAGGCCCCAGTTTTGATTCGCATAGCCGACGATGCCGACGATGCTCATGTCGAACTTTTTGCAGTCGGCGACGTACTTCTCCTGGCGGGTGAAGTCGAATTCCACCGGGTCGGCCAGTTGTAGTTTGCTGCGATCCTTCACCGAGGTGGACTCGTCGGCGAAGTGCTGGCGATAGACCTTCAAGCCGATCTTCTGCTGCAGCTCCGGCGTGCGCAGCCCCGTGTTGCTGGCGAAGAAGGACTCGGGCTTGAGTCCCGGGTGCGGCCCCGGCACCACGATGATGGTGCGCGTCTGCTCCCACGTCTGCGCGCCGCAGGTGACGGAGACGATCACGTCATACGCCCCCAGCGCCGTCGGCTGGTACGTCAGCTTCGCGTTAAAGGTGCCTTTAACGTCCACCTGGAACGGCTGCGCCGGCTGTTTGTACAGTACGGTGTTCCAGTAGTCCTGGATGGTCAGCGCGTATTGTCCGCCTTGCGGTTGCTCGGTGAGGTTTTTCAGGTTGATGCCGATGAGGAAGGGCATCGGCGGCGTCAGCACCTCGTCGCGCGTGAAGGCGTTGTACGGGTCCTGCGTGGTCACCGCCACGTCGAGGGGATACTTCGGCGGTGCCGCCGCGCACGCCGCGGTTAACGCGCAGCAGACGAGCAGGAACAGGGCGATACGACGCATGGGGCAATCCTCCGGCAGGTGTCGTTGGGGTACTACCTATATAGACCAGCCGAAGGCGGGAAAGTTGCCGTGGGGGAGGGAAATGGGGATGGGGCGGGAAGAAAGAGACATCTCGCCGCCGGGCGGCGGGGCTCTCGCCCCCGTCACGTGTATGGCATTTCTGCGCCAAGGAGCACCCCATGGAACTCACCGATCTTGCCTGGTACGATCCCACCGCCGCGCCGTTTCGGCTGTCCGGGTTGCCGTGGTTCGCCACCGAGCACGTTTTCCGCCGTCTGCCCGTGCATCCGGCGGACCCGTTGCCGGAGGCGGTGGATGGGCTGGCGTGGAACACGGCCGGGGGGCAGGTGAGCTTCCGCACCGATTCGTCCTGCGTGGCGGTGGAGATCGAGTTGACCGCACCGACGCCGATGGAGCACATGGCGGCCACCGGGCAGAGCGGGGTGGATTGCTATCTGGGCGAGCCGGGGGCGACGCGCTTCGTGGGGGTGAGCCGCTTCCCGCTGACCGCCGACCGCTACACGAGCTTCCTGGTCAGCGGATTGCCGGCAGAGTTGCGCACCGTCACCCTCAACCTTCCGCTGTACAACGGCGTGCGCGCGCTGCGGGTGGGGCTGGCGCCGTGCGCCGTGGTGGCGCCGCCGCCCGCTTTCGCCGCCCCCGGTTGCGTCGTGGTGTATGGCAGCTCCATCACGCAGGGGGGATGCGCCGCGCGGCCCGGCATGGCGTATACGCACATCCTCGCGCGTCGGTTGAACGTAGAGATCGTCAACGAGGGGTATTCCGGCAGCGGCAAGGGGGAAGCGTCGGTGATCGCCTGCCTGGCGGAGATCCCCGACGCGGCCGGCTACGTGCTCGACTTTATCGCCAACTGCCCGTCGCTCGCGTGGTATGCCGAGGCGTTGCCGCGCGCCATCGCCACGCTGCGCGCCGCGCACCCCGGGGTGCCGATATTGCTGTTGTCGCGCATCCGTTTCGGCATCCTCGACCCCGCCGACGAGGAGTTCCGCCGCGCCACCGCCGCCCTGAATGCGGAGCACACCGGACCCGGCGTGACGGCTTTCGACATGGCGGACGCCCTCGGCGCGGATTTTGACGCCTGCACCGTGGATACCGTGCACCCCACCGACCTGGGCTTTCAGCGCATGGCCGACGCCATCGCGCCGGTGCTGGCGGAGGTGCTGGACCGCCGGGTGAGTGAAAGATAATGCCGCAGGGGCAAAAAAGCCTTGTTCAATCCCCTTGACAAAACGGGCGAATGGCGTACTATTAATAGTGGTGCTATCGGTAATCGATTGACACCCATCCTCTACTCCCGGGAGGTTTTTGTATGCGCCGCATCCGGCATGGTTTCACTCTTATCGAACTCCTGGTCGTCATCGCCATAATAGCGATCCTGGCCGCCATCCTCTTCCCCGTCTTCGCCAAAGCGCGCGAAAAGGCCCGCCAGACGGCGTGCCTGAACAACCAGAAGCAGCTCTGCATCGCCATCATGATGGTGGCGCAGGACAACAATGAGTTGCTGCCCACCACCGACGCCGTCTGGGGCGCCATCAGTATGGACAAGGGCGTGCTGGTCTGCCCCACCAAGGGCTCGAAGATGCCCAATGGCTACGGCTACAGCACCGCTTGCGGCGGGATCGCCCTCGGGGAAATCACCTCGCCGACGACCACAGCGGTGACTGCCGACGCCGCGACCACCTGCAACAACATCCTGGTCACCGCCAGCGACTGCGACAAGCGGCACTCCGGCAAAACGATCTGCTCCTACGTCGACGGCCACGTCGACATCACCGCCACTCCGGGCCCGGTCTTTGTGACCCCGACCACCAATCTGTTCGCCGGCCTCTCGTCCGGCACGCTCTTCACCAACGCGTCCACACCCCCCACCACGCCATTCACCGGCACCAACTGGACGGGTTTGGCCTGGGCTGGGGCTGGAACGGCACCAACGCCGGCAGCTCCATCAGCTATGGCAGTTCGGGCATGCTCTTCACCAACACCGGCAACGGCCAGGCTTTCTCCGCACGGTACACCATGCCCGCGGGGCAGGGGACCCGGTATTGGATCATCTCCGGCAACTATCGCTTCTCCAGCAACGACATCACCAACGAGTGCGTATTGGGCTACTTCAATATGTATGACGCGTCGGGCAACTGTCTGTATCAGTACGCGCTGGACAACCAGGCCCACTGGTACGTGCCCGGGCAAGCCGGCTGGGCCGGGTTGCGGCTGGGGAGCGGCACGGGCGCTTCCATGGGCACCTTTAATCTATGCGCATCGTATATTTCACTCGTCCCGCAGGTCGGCCCCTTCGCCACCGGTCAACCGTACCCGGCTTCGGTCTACCCGGCGGGCGATGCCCTTTGCCAAACCTTGCAGCCCATCACGATTTGCTGTGCCGACGGCGTCTGCTATGTCGTAGTCGGCGGCAACCAGTACTCCATCGCCGGCACCCCCAATGTGGCACCGGCCAAGTTCGAGATTCTCTTACAGAACCGCGACTACTCCGGCTCGGCACAATTCCAGAGCTTCATGTATGCCTCCGGGTAAGGGTCTCACGGCATAAAAGCAAACCCCGGGGCCGCGCAAGCGGCCCCGGGGTTTTTTGCATGTGTGGCATGGACCATCGCGGCCAATACCTTTCAGATAACCATGGTACGTCAGCCGAAACGCGACCCCACCCCCGACCCTCCCCCAGGCGCCTCGCACAACTCGGCTGGGAGAGGGAGGTGGCGAGGTGGGTAACTCACATCCGGCGTGCGCACTCAGCACCCGTGACTCCCTGCCCTACGGGGGGATGGGGGCCGCGTGTTGGCAAGCAAAGCGATCTTATCTGACAGGTATTCACCGTCGCGGCCATGCTCGTTCACGGATGCGCCGCCTCGGTCACAGATTCCACGCCCAGGAAGCTCAGCGCGTTGTCGGCGAGGAGGGCGTCGGAGAGGGCGGCGAAGCGGTCGAAGTGCTCGCGCAGTTTGCCTTCCAGGTCCACGTGGAGCATGTTGATCACGTAGTCCGTGCCGAACATGAGCTTCTGGCCCACCGCGGGGTGGCGGGTGATGAGCGCCGCCAGCGCGTCGACGGCGGCAGGGTCGGTGAAGGCGGAGAAGTCGGTATAGACGTTCGGGTAGTCGAGCAGGCCGACGATGGTGCGTGTCCAATCGCCGGCGGGAGCGGCGCCATCCGCCGCGCAGGCCTGCACGCTCTCCAGCCCGCCGAAATGGGCCAGGTTAAGGCGCAGGGTGGGATAGGCCGCCAGCACGGGTGCCCAATTGCGCGGGTCGGCGAGGAGGATGCCGTCGCGTTCCTGCGTGCCGCGCGGGTTGTGGAAGGCGCCGGGCTGGCAATGAGTAGTGACGGGGATGTCTTTCTCCACGCAGTACGCGTAGAGCGGCTGCAGGCGCGGGTCGTCGGGCAGATAGCCCAGCGGCGGGTAGACCTTGACACCGTAGAAGGGGCCGTGGGCGCGGTCGAGCACCGGCCGACCCGTCGCGCGCACCGTGCCGCGGGTGACGAAGTCCAGCACACGCGGACGGCGCGGGTCCACCGCCAGGAAGGGGTAGAGCTGCTCCGGGTGCGCCTGCTGCAGCGCGAACAGCTCCTCCAGGTGCGTGCGATACCCCCACGAGACGGGCATCACGGCGAAGTCGAAAGGGGCGGGCGCGTCCAGGTGCGCCAGCATCTCCCCCACCGACGTATGCAGCTCGGTTTCGAAGGCGGCGGCCAGCGTCTGCATCTGCGCCTCCGCCTGTTTCAGCGTCTCCGCCTGCTCCGCCGCCGTGCCGCCGCGCCGCCCCAGGATGCCGATCAGGTGCAGCAGCACGGTGTCCACCAGCAGCTCCGCGTGGGCGTGGAAGCGCTCGAGCAGGGGGCGGTCGGGCGGGGGCAGATCGGGCGCTTCGTCGGCGGTGTCGTCGGCAAACAGGTAGTAGATATCCATCATCAGCGGCAACAGCACCAGCCGATGGGCGCGCATGGCACTGGCGTCGAACTCCGCCAGCTCCAGGTCGAAATTCGCGTCGCAGCTCCCTTTGAGCACGGCGAAGAAGCCGGCCAGGAAGCGCATGCGCTCCTGCCAGTCCGCACTCATCGTCAGCGCCGGCAGCGTCTCCGCCCGCCGCGCCCGCGCCTCGCGGTGCGGATAAGTCCCCCGCAGATAATCCCACCCGATCGCCAGCGCCTCGCGAAAAGCGTAGCGACCATTGAACAGGTGGCAATGAGCATCGACACGCACGGCAACCTCCTGGTGTTGGGAGACGGGAAACCACGGATGGCACAGATTTTCACAGAAAATGGGGCGGAGTGCAAGAGCGGTTGTCTGCCTGGCGGGACTGTCGCTAATATGGTTCGCTTACGGGAACCGCGTTAGTACTACACCAAACGTGTCAACGGACATTTATTGATGGTGGAAGAGTTGCGGGAGAGGCGAGGAAAGCTCGCAGTGGTCACGCTGAAAAAAGTGAAGGCGGGCAGTCCAACGCTTCGTGGAGAAGACTCCCTTTCGCATACGCCCGAAACGGTTTCGGGCTCACCCGCCGACACCAGTATACCACAACCCGGCACGGATGCTACCTCCGGCGGCGACAATACGCCCACCAGCATCAAAAACGCCACGGTGGACACCGAGCGTGCCGCGCGGGGCGTGGAAGAAATGCCCGCCGCGTTGACCAAGCACGACGCCGACCTGTGGCAGGGCGTCGAGCAGACCGTCGCCGCCGACCCCACCGCGCCGGAACTGCTGGTCGCCTCCCTGCAAAAAACCATGCGCCCGGTGACGGACGACGAGATGGCGCTGCTGGCGTATACCGTAGCTGCCCCTTACCACCGGCAAAAGCCGGCGGCTGACCGTCTCAAGCACGCTGAAGCGCAATGCCGTTTAATTACGCTTGGTACGTCCGCCGAAACGCAGCCCCCATCTCCCCACCTCTTCCCCCCGAGGAGAAGAGGAGCACCGGGGTGGGTGTTACGCTCCCGGCGTATGAATTTTATCCCTGGGTCCTCCCTTCCCCTCGGGGGGAAGGGCGGGCCTGTCCGCCGAAGCTCCGCAGAGCGAAGGCGGGGGATGAGGGCGCGTGCAG
>CAIYQO010000060.1 GCA_903928345.1 uncultured bacterium
AGGGTTCCGGGTAAAAAAAACCGCGTGCTTGGACGCTGCCTGAGGCCAAGCGCGAACTCCAGACCATCCTTCATCGCTTCCTGGGCTTCTGCCCAACGTGTCAACGTCCGATTACGTTCGATGATACGTAACGGAGTAGTAATCTTCTTCACCGAATATCAACAATCCATTTCTTACCCTAGTAAACGTCCACTTTTTCCCACAAACACTGCGCCCGGCGCTCCTTTGTACGGCGGGGGGTGTGTGGCGAGGGGGCAAGGGGTGGCAGTGTTGGTGGTGGAGGGCAAGCGATGCGCGGAATCGGTTTGCGGCTGCAGGTGGTGGGGCTTGCGGTGCTGCTGGCAGCGGCGGCGCGGGCGGATGTGCAGGACAAAGGGGCCATCACCCCGGGCACCCCGGCGGCGGCGACGCTGCCGAACGGGGTGACGCATATTTACCACGTCACGCTGGCGGCCGATAGCCCGCTGCAGGTGCGCTACCTTACCGCGCGCAACGGGACCTTGCCCGTGGTGGTGCGCAACGACGCCGACAACACCGTGGTGGCGCAGATCACCAACGACATGACCACGAAGGTGCTCTACCTGCCCACCCTGGCGGCGGGCACCTACAGTATCGTGCTGGAAAATAACAACGCCGCGCTGGTGGCGATCACCTACTCCATCACCGTCACCTTCAGCCTCACCGCCACCCCCGCCGCGAATGCCACCACGCTCCCGGCGCAGGGGAACACCACCGTTTACACGCTGCCCGTGGCGGCGGACGGCCCGCTGTTCGTCACGCTGCAGAAGGCCGACCTGGCGCCGACCATCGTGCACCTGTACGCCGACAGCATCTCCGGCGACCCGGTGAAGCTGGAAACGACCACGTATTCCTCTTACCTCGCCACCCTGACCGCCCACGCGGGCACGTATTACCTGGTGGTCAACGCCACCGACTTGAACGCGGCGGCCAAGGGGTGCAGCATCGGCACCGTCGCGCCCGCCGTGCCCGCCCCGAGCACCGCGGTGACGCTCAATAGCGCGCTGCAGGTGCAGTGGTACCGCGTGGACGTAACCGCCGGCGACAAGCCGCTCTACCTGAGCCTTACGAAGACCGCCGCCTGGGGCGGCTACCTGGAACTGCGCAAAGACGCCCCCGACGGCCCGCTGGTGACACAGACCGACCGCTCCGACGCCGGCGCCGCCGCGGCGAGCAAGGACCAGTGGCTGGAGGTGCTCACCCCCGCCACCGGCAGCTACTACCTGCGGTTGGAGCCCTTCACCCGCGACACGCCGTTGGCCGCGGCGGTGAGCGGCACGGTGACCGCGCAACTCGGGCTGCCCGCGCTGTCCGCCGCGGCGCTTACCGCCGATCTGCCCGGCGCGCACAGCATCCGCTGGTTCGAGATGCCCACCGCCGTCGACGGCGCGCTGTACGCCTTTGCCGACCACAACACCGCCAACGCGCTCACCCTCACCCTGGTGAAGGGGGGCATCAACGGGCCCGTCGCCGCCACCGCCACCGGCGCGGGCGACCTGCTGCTCTACAGCAATAAGGTGGATACCGGGCGCTATGTACTCGGTGTGGCGAACAGCAGCGTACCGCACGCCGACCTGACCGCGGGGAGCCACCTGCCGACGGTGCGCGACGGCCAGCCGCTGTCGGACACCATCATCAACGGCAACGACATCCACTGGTACGAAGTGCCCATGGCCGCGGGCGAAGAGGCGGTGCTGCAACTGGCCAAGCGCGACGCGACGAACAGCAGCCTGCCCATGGCGGGCACCGATCCCACCGCGCCGCCCGCCATCACCGGCACCACGGCGGCCGACGCGACGGAGTTCCTCACCCCCGCGACGGCGACGACGTACTTCGTGCGCGTGATGGGCGACGCGGGTAGCTACACGCTGCACGCCGACCGCACCTTCACCCCCCTCACGCTGGCGCAGTGGGGCGACGCGCAGATGGCCCACCCCGGCGCGGAGCGCTGGTATCAGGCGGATATTCCCGCCGGGCAGCCGCTGGCGGTCATCGCGGATCAGCAGCTCGGTAACAACGACGCGCTAGAGGTGTATCGCGGGTCGCTGAAGACCCTCGCCGCGCAGTTCGGCGGGGCCGTGAGCGCCTACACATACCAACCCGCGCAGGCGGGCGCAACGCGCTACTACATCCGTAAGCGCGCGCCGTTGACAGCCTTCACCGCCGACCCCAACGCGCGCCTCTATGCCGCCACGTCGTTGCCCACGCTGAGCGACGGGCAGACCGTCACCGGTACGCTGGGCAGCACGTCCCAGCGCGCCTTTTACCAACTCGTCGTGCCGGCGGGGCACGCGCTGGCGCTGGCGGGCACCTTCCCGCTCGCGTTGGAAATGCCGCTGCTCAGCCGCACGCTCACCCTGGGCAGCGTGGCGGCCATCGCGGGCACCAGCGATCCCACGGTGCTGGTGTGCTCCGGCGCGGCGGGCGGCTTCACCGTGTCCGCCACCACCGACCTCAGCAACACCGGCACGTTGGTCTACAGCGGGCCGAATCTGGAGGCGCACATCAACCTGGTGAAGACTTGCGTGGGGCAGTTGCGCTTCTACCCCGGCTCCAACGTCTACCTGGGCGGTGACACCGACGGGCAGACGGTGCTGCTGCCGGAGGATGCCGCCTTGACCGGCGGCTGGCAGATCGGCGAGGTGAACGCCGGGGCGAGCGGGGTGCAGATCACCTGGTATCACCCCACCGCGCTGGTGACGAAAACCCTCACCGTGCGCGCCTCCGCCGATCACGCCGAGATCGCCTGCGCGCTGGATTCCCCGCAACCCCTGGTGATGCGCAACGCGCTGGTGCTGCCCACCCCGGGGGGCAGCCCGTGCGTCTACGCCGTGCCCAGCGGCCCGATCAGCAGCCAGCAGTATACGCAGAGCGGCGTGAACGGGCTCTTCCCGGTGACGGTCGGGGCTATGATACTGCCCACCGAGCGCTGGGCGGCCTTCTGGAATTTAACGGCGCCGGAAGTCTACGGCCTTACCTTCGGCGCCCAGTATCAGCTCGGGCTGACCACCGACAACGGCTCCACGGTGACGCGGCTGCGCTGCCCGGCGGGGAAAAGCTCGTACAGCGTGCATATCTTGCGCGTCAAACCCGACCCGGCGTATCAGGCGGTGCGCGCGCTGGTGAGCCAACCCAGCCTGAGCCTGGCGCACACGCCGGACGCCCCCATCGTGCCGCTGGGCGCGCCGATCACCGGCACGCTGACCGTCCGCAATAGCGGCGGCGGCTCCGCGACGGCGGTGTCGCTCACCTGCACGTTGCCCGTCGGCACGGCTTTCGTGAGCGCCTCCGCGGGGGGGAGCTTCGCCAACGGCACGATCACCTGGAGCCTCGGCACGCTGGCCGCGGGCGGGGTGGCGACGGCGACCTATACGTACTCTATCAATCCGACTCTGGGGTTAAACACGGTGGTGGAGACGGACGCCCAGGTGACGTGCAATGAGCAGCCCGACCCGCTGCGCGCGCGCTGCCAGGTGACCACCGGCGCGCCGGCGCTCTCCGGCCTGACCCCCGCCACGGTGGGTAATACCAGCGCGGTGACCCTCACGCTGGCGGGCGCCTGCCTGACGGCTTCCGCTACAGTGACCTTGGCGCAAGGTACGCTGACCCTTAATGCCACGCCCGGCTATCTGACGCCCGACCGCACGCGGTTGAGCGCGCTGGTGGACGTGACGGGGCAGAGCGGCACATGGGACGTGACGGTGACGAATCCCGGTGGCGCCGCGACCACGCTGCCCGGCGCGCTCACCGTCACCACCGGCAGTGGCGGCACCTTCTGGGCGGACATCACCGCGCCCAAAACGCTCAAGGTGAATACCGTGACCACCCTCACCGTGCAGTACGGATGCCAGGGGTTGAGCGACCTGCTCGACCGCGTGGTGGTGGTGTACGTCCCCGTGAGCGGCTACACGTTGAGCGCGGTGCGCGACGGGCGCGGCGGCACACTGGCGGATGCCACGCTGGCCAACTCCCTTTCCGGCGCGCTGCTGGTGGCGGTGCCGCGCATCGGGCCGGGGGAGAACGGTGCGCTGAGCCTCGACGTGAAACCCACGGCACTGCGCAAACGCACGGCAGGTGGGCTCTTCACCGACATCACGCTGCTCACCGGCGCGCTGCCGCAGACGAGCTTCCCGGCGCTGCTGCAGCAGGCGACGGTGACCGGGCTGACGGTGAAGACGGCGGACGCCGCGGCATTGAGCAACGTGACCGGCGCCGCCGTGCCCGCCGCGCTGGCCGGGTGGACGAGTCGTCCCGTCTTGCCGTTGTGGGCGCTGGCGTCGGCAACGGTAGCGGGAATGCATAAGGTCACCGCCCTCGCCGCCTACCTCACCACTACCGACGCCGACGCGACGGCGCGCATCCTCGACGCCATGACGCAGCTGTTGCAGGCGGGGAGCCCGCCCCTCGACACGCAGCGCATCTACACACCCTCGGTGACGAATGCCGGCCCGAGCTTCGCGAAGACCGGCCCGCAGGGGTACGGCGCCGCCGGCTACGTGCTGCCCACCCAGCGCTTCAACTACGCCATCGACGGCACCAACCCGGCGGGCAACGCCGCCGTACGCGACATCCACATCAGCGACACCCTCGACCCGGCGCTGGACGTAAATACGCTGCAACTCGCCGAGGTGCGCGTGGGCACGAAGACGATCACCCCCGGCACCACCTTCCCCGCGCACGTCTTTCTCGACCTGCGCCCGGACGTGAACACCATGGCGGAGATCACCGTCACCTTCGACACCGTCGCGCGCAAGCTGGACTGGGTGCTCAGCGGCGCCGACCCGGTGACGGGCGGCAAAAGCACGCTGCTGCCCGCCCTTAGCGGCACGAATGACGCGCTCTGCACGGTGCACGCGGCCTTCGCCGTCTCTCCGAAAGCCGGGCTGGGCAGCGGGGCGACGATTCTGAACACGGCGACGATCACCCTGGACGCCAACTCCGCGCAGGGCACCAACACCGCGTCGAACACCATCGACGCCGGGCCGCCCACCAGCGCGGTGACCGCGCTGCCCGCCGTGCAGGCCGACACCGGCTTTACCGTGATGTGGAGCGGCAACGACGATCCCGGCGGCGTGGGCATCGCCTGGTACACCGTCTACATGAGCGACAACGGCGGGCCGTATACCGTCTTCTACGACGGCCACACGACTCCTTCGACTACCTCGACTCCTCCGACTACCTCGAAGGCCTTCACCGGCGTCTTCGGGCACACGTACCAGTTCTACAGCATCGCGACGGATAAACTCGGGCAGGTGGAGTTGAAGACGAAGTTCCCCGACACGAGCATCAAGATCGGGCGCGACGTGAATCTGTCGCGTGGGCTGCACCTGATCAGCATACCGGTGAAGATCAGCCAGGCCGACCCGAAGGTGGCGCTGAACTTCACGGAAAACAAGTGGGCGCGCTACCTGCCTGCCACGGGGTATGTGACGTACGGCAACGACCCGAATCACCTCACCTGGCTCACGCCGCCCGACAGCGTGCCCGGGCGCGGGTACTGGGGCTATTGGCTGGACGGGCAGCTCATTCAGCCGGTGGGGGACACCGTGCCGCTGGATCAGCCTTTCCGCTTGACGCTGGCGGCGGGGTGGAACCTGGTGGGCAACCCGTGGACGAAGGCCGCGCCATGGGACGCGCAGGCGATCACCGTGGATACCGGCAACGGCACGATAACCCTGGCCGCCGCCGCTGCGCAGGGGCTGGTGAGCGACTACGCCTGGGCGTGGGACGCCGACGCGGTGAACCCCGACACCGGGCAGTACTGGATGATCGGCGACCCCACCATCGGCGCCGCCCGGCACCAGCTCGACCCGTGGACGGGCGTGTGGATAGAGGCCACCGCCGCGTGCACGCTCATCCTGCCCGCGCCCGGCAAGGGCGTCCCGGCGCCGTCGCGGCGCCGCGTGGCGGAAGACGGGTGGCAGTTGCAGCTCATCGCCGGCGGCGCGAGCGGCACGTCGGCCTTCACCTGGCTGGGAACGGGCAGCGCGGCGGCGGTGGCACGCCTGGCGCGGGTCGCCGCCCCCCCGCCGCCGATGAATCCCACCGTGACGTTGAGCTTCCTCCCCGGCGGACGCGTCATCGACCTGCGCGGCCCCGGCGAGGCGCTGACGTGGCGCTTCACGGTGACCGCGCCCACGGCGGGGGAGACGGTCACCCTGCGTTGGCCGGAAGCCGCCGGGCTCCCGCGCGACCTGGGGCTGGTACTGGTGGATGAAGCGACGGGAGAGCGCCGCTATCTGCGTACCAGCGACACCTACGCCTTCCCCGCGCCACGCACCCTGCGCATCGAGGCCGCCCCTCGCGGTGCGCTGGCGGTGACCCTGCTGAGTGCGCGCGCCGCGACGCGCGGCGGCGGGGTGCAGGTGCGTTGCGCGCTGACGCAGGACGCCACGGTGACGGTAGAGGTGCGCACGCCCACGGGTCGCCTGCTGCGCCGCCTTACCGACGTGCGCGTGCCCGCCGGGCAAGTGTCCGCGCTGACGTGGAACGGCCGCACGGACACCGGCACCGCCGCGCCGCGCGCCGTCTACCTGGTGCAGCTCACCGCCGTCGGCGACGACCGCCGGGAAGTGCGTGCGACGACGTTGTGTCCGTTGCCGTGAAGGGGTCTATTTGAAAATTGGGAGGGCGAGCGTACCCGCGAGCCACGAACGTGCAAGCCGTCATTGAATATGGAAGCCGCATTGCGCGTGAGAACGGAGATTGAAGGCTTCGCGCGCGGCTCGCGGGTACGCTCGCCCTCCCAAGGTCATATGCGGAGGCAGAAATGGGAATGCGTTGGATTGCGCTTACGGGCCTGGTGCTGTTGCTCGCCGGCTGTTCCACCAGCGGCGGCGGGGCGAAGCTGGCGACAAAAGATACCACGGCGCCGGTGGTCAGCGGCTTCACCATCGATCCGCCGCGGGGGGGCTGGCACGCGGGGACGTGCGCGCTCAGTCTGCAGGCGACGGACGACACGGGGGTGACTTCGGTCACCGCGCGCATCAGCGGACCGAATGCCGATGCCGCGCCCGTGGCGCTGAGCCTCACCAGCGGGCACACCTACACCGGCACGCTGACCGTGCCCGCCAACGTCAACAGCGACGGCAGCGACAACACCTACCTGGTCACCGCCTGGGCCATGGACGCCGCCGGCAACACAACCCCGGTCGACCAATCCCTCGCCTTCACCGTCCCCGCCCCCGACGGCCCGCCGGTGGCGCCGACGGCCTGGTAGGGAAAGGCAGAACAAGGTGGATAGATGGTCACTGTTTGGAAAGGGACTAAGGGCAAACCTGCTCTGTTGCCGTGGTTTCCCGCCCCCCTACTTCAACCGGACTTCTACCCGCCAGGCGGTCATGTCGATGTCGGGGATGGTGGCGTTGTTGTCGTCGTTGGGGAGTTCGTCGATGACGCCGTTGACGCCGCTTTGCCAGGTGTTGTTGGTGCTGAGGGGCACGTAGGAGAGGAACTGGTCGCCGGTGGGGCCGAAGCCGTCGTAGTTCTTCTGCAGGCCGACGGATTCCGGGCGCGGGGTGATGGTGTCGGTGGTGATCCAGTTCAGCTCCACGAAGCCGGGCAGTACGCCTGTGGCGGTGATGGCGCGCGCGTCGATCTCCACGTGCAGGCTTTTGCCGTCGGTAGAGACGCGCCCGGCATAGGGCGGGCCGATGGGCTGGCCGTTCAGGTACTGCTCGAAGTTCCCGTTGAAATATTCCACGTAGTACGACGGCTGCACCACCGGGTCGTTGGGGCCGTAGCCGGCGATCACACCCCAGTAGTTGCCCAGCGCCTGCACCGTTTTCACCGGGACCGGGCCGTGGGTGGGGTCGGTGTCGTTGTTGAGCGCGAGGAAGTAGTAGTAGTTGCCGTTGATGGCGCCGCGCACGGTGATGTCGCTCACCAGCGTGACGGGGGGCGTGTCGGAAGCCGTCGTCGTGCTCGGAAAGCGCGCGCACCCGGCGAGGAGCGGCACCAATAGGAATCCGAGCCAGCAGGAATATCGCATGATTGCCCTCGAACGCTGCCGGGAACAAGGATTCCGGCCACGTATACGGTATTATACTCGGTAGTAGCGAATGGGGGAATGGGAGCACGGGGGCGCGACGGCCGCCAGAACGCTGACCGAACTGGTTGGATTGATGGTCACTGTTTGGAAAGGGGCTAAGAGCCCGGCTCGCTTATCCCAGATTTCCTTTCCCCCTTTCACCGACTCTTCCAGGCGTAAAAATGGAACACACATGACGTTACCGACACAACTGGAAAACGCGCCGCGCTGGGCGCTGTGGGTGGTGGCCCCGGCGGGGGTGCTGCTGGGGCTGAGCTTCCCCAATGAACTGCTGCCCGGGGCGTTGCGCGACCATCCGCCGGCGCTGCTGGCGTGGCTGGCGCTCATCCCACTGCTGTGGGCGGTGCTCACGCTGCCACCGCGGGCCGCGCGGCGGGCGGCGTGGGGCTATGGGCTCTGCTTCGCGCTGGTCTCCCTTTCCTGGCTGCGCCTCTTTACCGTGCTGCCGTGGCTGCTGGTGGCGGCGTATTTGTCGCTGCTGCCGTGGCTGGCGGTGGGGTTGACGCAGGCTATGCGTCTGCCGCGCTGGCTGGTGCCGCTGGGGGTGGCGCTGGCGTGGGCGGGGGGCGAGTGGCTGCGCGGGCAGGGCACCTTTGGGTTCGCCTGGTCGGAGTTGGGCGCCTCACAGGTGGACGGCGCCACCGCCGCCATCGCCGCCGTGGGCGGGTTGCCGCTGCTCGGGTTACTGATGGTGTGGGTCGTCGGCGCCATCGTGGCCGCCGTCACCGACCGTGCCACGCCGCGCTGGGCCACCGCCGTGCCCCTCGTCGCGCTGCCGCTGGTGCTGCTGGTCGGCCTGCTCGCCGTGCGCGGGGCGGACGCGCGCTGGTGGGCATCGTCCGTGACGCAACGGGTCACCGTGGTGCAGCCCAACACCATGCGCGGCCTCGACCCGGAAGCGCTGGTTACCCCCCTCACCAACGCGGAGGTTTTCCAGCGCCTGCAGACCACGCTGACTTACTCGCGCAGCGCGGTGCCGCCTTCTCGCGAGCCGGACTCCGGCAACCTGGTGGTCTGGCCGGAGAGTTCCCTCGCCGACCCGCCCACCGACGGCGCCATATACGACTTTGTCACCCAGACGCGCAGCCATTTGCTCTGCGGCGCACCGAATTACGTCGTCCTCCCCAACGGGGAGATGCACGTGCAGAACGACGCCTACCTGCTCGCGCCGCTGGGCTTCTTCGCCGGGCAATACCACAAGGTACACCTGGTGCCTTTCGGCGAATTCGTGCCGCTACGCACCGTGGTGGTGAACTGGCTGCACTTCGTGGTGCGCGACTCGGATATCGTCCCCGGCGCGGGGCACCATGCCCTCGTCGTCGGGCCGCACCGGCTGGGGGTGGGCATCTGCTTCGAGTCCACCTTCCCGGAGATCGCCCGCGCTTATGCGCACCAGGGTGCCACGCTGCTGGTGTATATCACCAATGACGCCTGGTTCCACGAAACCTCCGGGGTACGGCAGCACTTCAACCACGCGCGATTCCGCGCTATCGAGACGGGCCTGCCCGTGGCGCGCGCGGCGATCACCGGTATCTCCGGCTTCATCGCTCCGGACGGCGCCATCCTGGACGAAATCCCCGTCTACACCGGCGGTGCCCGCGCGTGCACGCTGCGCGCCGGCGTGCCCGGCACCCCGTGCACGCGCGGCGGTTGGCTGTGCGGGCCGTTCACCCTCCTGCTCGCCCTTGCCCTTGCGCTGGCGGGCATGGTACGGGGGTGGGTCGCGCGGGAGAAGAAGCCGTAGCCCGTCGTCCCTTTTGACAAGTTGGTCATGGCGCGGTATGCTAGTAGGACGTAGGAGTGGGGCAGGGGTTCAAAGCGCCTGCCGGTCGGCTGGAGACGCCGGAGAGGAGTCGTTGCACATGCATCGCCGTTTACCGTTCGCGTGCCTGCTCGTTCTGGGGGTGTTGAGCTTCCCGCTCATCGCCCGCGCGCAAGACGCTGCCCCCGCTGCCCCGGCCGCCCCCGCCCCGGCGGCTACCACAGATACTACGCCGGCCGCCACGCCGGCGGCGACCCCGGCCGTCACGCCGCTCCCCGGGCCCACCCCGGCGATTGCCGCGAAGAGTGCCGTCGCCGCCGCGAAGGCTCGCCTGCTCTTCGAGCAGGACCGCCCGCTGGCCTCGGTGGATGTCTATGGCACGCTGGCGCGCGTTACCGGCGGCCACGTCAGCCCGTGGGATTTGATGCCCATGGACCTCAGCGCCGTGCCCGCCGGGTTGGGTTATGGCACCGTTAAACGATTTTCCACCACTGGCGAGATGATCAGCTTTGCCGGGCGCACCTTCATCCGCTCCACCGATCCGAAGACCGGCGTGCAGGTGGTGGAAGTGCCCGGGGCATTCAAATCCCCATACGCGCTCTTCGTCGGCACACCCAAGGTGACGGACCACGAAGTCTTCCCGCGCGTGTACCGCCTCAACTCCGACGTGCCGCAACTGCTCTACACCTACCTGGAAGGGCTGGCGAATGAGACGCAGAGCCCCATCGGCGTGCTCGGTTGGCTGGAGATGCCCGACGTGGAAGGGATCGCGCTGAAGCGCGCGCCCATCGACGGCGAATCGCTCATGGGCAGCAAAAAGGACGATTACGTGGAGACCGTGCGCGCGCAAGGCGCCCACGTCGTCTTCTTCGCCGTGGTGGTGCCCACCAAGTGCGCACTGGGTCGCCCCTCGCTGAATGCCTACGCCCTCAGCCCGGTGGCGTTCGATTACATCCCCGACGACTCCGCGCCCGCGACCACCCTTATCAACGTGCGCGGCGCGCTGGTCGAGGAATCCGCTCCCAACACCTACGACACCAGCCCGCTGCTCATGAAGGGCCTGCAAACGGTGACGGTAAAGGATGTATTGCACCTGCAGGGTTCCACCACCGTGAAGAGCGGCATCGCCGTGGTCTACCGGATGCAGTATCTCGGCAACAAGTAGGGAACTGCTGACTCACGACGCGCCGGAGGGCTTGCCCTCCGGCGCGTTTTTTATGGGAGCGAGGGGTGGAAATATCTGTCCGGATTGTCGGTTTTATTGTCCGCCGGCGTCTCGCCAGCCCATGTACACCTAACCTGCGA
>CAIYQO010000061.1 GCA_903928345.1 uncultured bacterium
CCTGCCCGCGCTGCAGGCGGCGCCCCCCGCCGCCCCCGACGCCGGGGGCCTGCTGCCGCTGCACCTGGCCGCCTACGCTGGCCACCGGGCTGCCGTCGCCTACGGCGCCCGGGTGGACGCCGCCGACGCCACCGGCGGGCAGACCCTCCATTGGGCGCTCCGCGCGGGCACCCCGCCCGGCGCCACCCCCGCCCTGCTCCCCTACCTCACCGGCCTCAAGCTCGCCGCCCCCACCACCCCCGCCTGGCGCGAGTCCGACCCCGCCGTCGCCCTGGCCCTCGTGCGCGACCTCCTCGCCGCCGGCGCCTGACCGGCGATAAGCAAACCCACGCCGGAACCGGCCTCGGCGTAACCCACACCTCCCCATCCACCCCATTCTCTGCTATACTAGAGTTGTCCCGCCCTCCCGTGGGCGACAGGAAGTGTGGCGGACGGATTATGCGCCCGGAATTCTCGCATCCGCAATATCTGCTGTTGCTGCCGGTGCTCGCCGCGTTCTTCTGGTGGGTGCAGCGCCACAGTCTGGCCTCGCTGGAGCGCGGGCGCGGCTGGGCGGCGCTGGTGTGTCGCTGGCTGCTGCTGCTGCTGCTCGTCGGCGCGGCGGCGGGTTTCCGGCTGGTGCATCCCACCAAAAGCCTCGTCACCATCTTCATTGCCGACCGTTCCGACAGCGTGCCCTCGGCGCAGCGCAAGGCGGAGGACGACTACATCCTCGCCGCGCAGAAGGGCATCCATCAGGGCGATGGCCTGGGGGTGATCGCCTTCGGCGCCGACGCCGTGCTCGACCACCTGCCCGACGACCACCAGCCCTTCACCAAAATCCTCGCCCTGCCCAACAGCGCGCGCACCAACATCGCCGGCGCGCTGCAGCTCGCCATGGCCTGCTTCCCGCAGGAGGCCGGCAAGCAGGTGGTGCTCTTTTCCGACGGCAACGAGAACCTGGGCAACGCGCGCGAGCTGGCCGAACAGGCTAGCGGCAACGACGTGCACGTCTCCGTCGTCTCCCTCACCCGCGACCTCGGCCACGGCGAGGTGCTTCTGTCACGCATGGACAGCCCGCCGCAGGTGAGCCAGGGGCAGCCCTTCACCCTCACCGTGCTGGCGGAGTCGGAGAAGGAAACGGACGGGGTGATGACCCTGTACCGCGACAACCGCAAGATCGACGCGCGCGCGGTGCACCTGGCCGCCGGCAAAACCCCCGTCGTCTTCGAGCAAAGCTTCACCCAGGACGGCCTGTACGAATTCAAAGCGGTGATCGACGTGCCCGCCGACGCCGACACCGTGCCCGACAACAACGTGGCGATGGCCAGCGTGCGCGTGAACGGCAAGCCGCACGTGCTTATCGTCTCCGACGACGCGCTGGAAGCGCAGTATCTGGCGAAATCGCTGCAGGCCAGCGACCTGGCGGTGGAGGTCGGCGGCGTGAACCGCATCCCCGCCACCGTGGAGGGCTGCGCGCAATACGACGGCATCTACCTGGTCAACGTGCCCGCCGCCGACCTCTCCGCGGTGCAGATGGCCTGCCTGCGCAACGCCGTCTTCCACACCGGCATGGGGCTGGCGATGGTCGGCGGCCCGTCCAGCTTCGGCGCGGGCGGGTACGTGGATACGCCGATCGAAGACGCGCTGCCCGTCAGCATGAAGGTAAAAAAGAGTATCTCCTTCCCGCCCGTCGCCATCGCGCTGGTCATCGAAGACCTGGAGGAGCAGGAGATCGTCAACACCTCCATCGAGGCGGCCAAGGCGTCGGTGAACCTGCTCGAGCCGGAAGACTACGTGGGCGTGCTCGGCTGCGACGGCGGGTACGGCACCGACAGCACCGGCGCGTGGCGCATCCCCATGGGCCCGGTGCATGACAAAGAGGCGCTCAAGCGCCAGCTCGATTCGCTCTCCGGCATGGGCGACCCGCCATCGTACGATCCCTACCTGCAGGAAGCAGCAGACGTGCTGGCTAAAACGCCGTGTGCGGTGAAGCACATCATCCTTATCGGCGACGGCGACGCGTGGTACGAATCCGCGGCGAACGTCACGACGGGCACCGAGAAGCTCGCCGCCAAACTGCGCGCGCGCGGCATCAGCGTCTCCACCATTGCCACCGGCATCGACGGCCCGGCGGCCGCGGCCTTCATGAAGAAGATCGCCAACGCCGGCAACGGGCGCTTCTTCGAGGCGAAGAAGCCGGAAGACCTGCCCGGCCTGCTGCTGCGCGACCAGCAGTCGATCTGCAAGCCGCCCATCGTGGAGAAGAGCTTCTACCCCATCGTCACCAACAACACGCACCCCATCATGCACGGGCTGCCGCTGGAGGCTACGCCACCGCTGCTCGGTTACAACGTCACCTCCGAAAAGGGCACCCCGCTGGCGAATATCCTGCTGAAGACCCCCTTCGGCGACCCGCTCATGGCGGCGTGGCCGTATGGGCTGGGCCGCTCGCTGGCCTTCACCTCCGACGCCGCCGCCCACTGGGGCGCGCAATGGGTGAACTGGCAGGGCTACACCCCCTTCTGGGCGCAAGCGCTGCGCTGGACCCTGCGGCAGGCGGGTAAGGCGGACGTGCAGGCGTCGCTCACCATCGACAACGGCAAGGTAAACATCGACGTGGAGGCCGTCACCCGCGAAGGCGACTTCCGCAACCTGCTCGACCTCAACGCCCACGTGGTGCACGTCAGCCCGGACGGCTACTCCGGCGCGCGCACCGACGAGCGCGTGCTCCCGCTGCAGCAGGACGCCCCCGGCCACTACACCGGCAGCTTCGACGCCATCAACACGGGGAGCTACCTCGTGGCCATCGAGGAGCGCGATCCCGACGGCACCAAGAAGATCAGCCTGCTCTCCATCGCCATCCCGTACTCCCCAGAGCTGCAGGCGCTGCACCCCAACGCGCCGCTGCTGCAGGACGTGGCCGCCGCCGCCAACGGGGTGGTGAATCCCGCGCCGGCGGATATCTTCGGCAAGCTGCGCTTCACCGCCAAAACGTTGCAGGACCTGTGGATGACGGTGCTCTGCCTCGCCGCGCTGCTCTTCTTTATCGACATCGCCCTGCGCCGCGTACTGCTCCCCTGGTCGGAACTCTTCGCGCTCTTCGGCACGGGCCTGCGCCGGCTGGTGCCGGCAGGCGCCGGCGGGCGCGCCCCGGCCCCACGCACGCCGGTGGTGCACGCCCCCACCCAGGGGCGCCTCCTCGACGTGCGCGAGCGCGTGCGCGGCGGCCAGCGCGACAGCGAAGCCCTGCGCAACCTGCGCAGCCAGCCCCCCGCGACGCCGACGCCCGAGGCCCCGCCGTCCGCCGCGCCCCCCCGGCCCGCCGCCGCCCCCGCCTCCACCGCCAGCGCCCTGCTGCGCAAAAAGAAGGAGCGGGGGGAGCAGTAACGGCGCGCCCCGACGTATTGTCACCCGTTCTCCCGTTCTCCCCGTCCCCCCGCCTTGCCACGCCGTTGACTCTTGGGTATCATAAGGTTGTGACGAAGCGCACGGTACAGCGGCGGGGATGTTCACCCTGGACTCTGATGGGGTGCGGATGCGGGCTGCTCGGGATACTCGGCATCGCGCTGGTCTTCCTCTCCCTCAGCATCGCCTACACTCGCGGTTGGCGGAACCCCGCCTGGGACGTGCGCGCCTACGGCACCTGCCAGATTCACCTGCGCAGCCTCAAGTACGCCCTCGAAAGCTACCGGCGCGACTTCGGCAAGCCCCCCGCGCGCCTGGAAGACCTGTCGCGCTACGTGCTCGATCCCGCCACCCTGCATTGCCCGTTCGAAGCTCGCGGCGGTAAACCGTACGTCTATCACCCCGGCGCCGTCGGCACCCAGCCGCTGATCACCTGCGACAACCACGGCCAGGGGGAATTGGCGCTGCAGGGCGATGGCAAAGTGCACCTCCCCGCCGTGCGTTGACACCCCTTTGTCGAGCGTATTGACAACGCGCTTGGTCGGTTGTATCATGGACTATCCTTGTTTTGGAGGGTTTCCATGCGAAAAGGCTTTACCCTGATTGAACTCCTCGTCGTGATAGCTATTATTGCTATCCTTGCTGCCATCCTCTTTCCCGTTTTCGCCAAGGCCCGTGAAAAGGCCCGGCAGTCGTCCTGCACGAACAACCAGAAACAGATCACCACCGCGGCGCTGATGTGGGCGCAGGACAACAACGAGATGTTCCCCGACTCCTCCACCTTCTGGGGGGTCATCGGCATCGACCGCGGCGTCCTCAAATGCCCCACAAAGAGCCGCCTGCCCAACGGGTACCTGTATAATAATGTCATCTCCGGCGTCGCGCTGGGCAAAGTCACCATCCCCGAAGGCACCTGCGTTACCGGCGACGGCAGCACCACCGGCGCCCCCGCGAACGCCAACTATCAGACGACGTATGACAACATCGGCTATTACGGCTCCGACTTCGACGCGCGCCACAACAGCAAATACATCGAGAGCTTCGTCGACGGCCACGTCGAAATGACCGCCACTGCTCCGCCCTGCTCGGGTAAGCCGACCGTCGCCGTGCCGACCAGCACGGGCATGGTCGCCTGGTTCGACGCCACCACGCTCGGTGTCGGTAATGTCGCGTCCTGGACCGACAAAGTGGGCAACATCACGCTACCGAAGAGCGGGACCGGCACCCCGACGCTCGATACCGCCGGCATTGGCGGGCTCTCTGCCGTTAAGTTCGCCTCTGACTCCTACTTCTCCGGTTCCGTTTCCACGAGTGTGAATCAGGATACTATTTTTGCCGTAGCCAAAACTCTCGGTGGTGGCCCCACGGGGCGCATCTGGACGTGGAGTTTCAGCGGCCAGGACCACTTTGTTCGCTGTGAAAACCCCGGCACCAACATGCGCTACTACCTGGGGGGGCAGTGGGACTACAACCCGGGCAACAACGTGACAGTCGGCACCCCGTTCTGCGCAACCGCGGTTGAGGACGGTGTGGCTGGCGCGGAAGCGCTCTACCTCAACGGCACATCGAAGACCACCTCAACCAAAACCTTCACCACCGGCACCTCCTTCTACTTGAGCTACCCCGGCGCCGGTGAGTATCTGAACGGCGAAATCGCGGAAGTCATCGTCTATAACACCCCGCTGAACGCCACCGACCGCAGCAACGTGGAAACGTACCTGCGCTACAAGTACAATGCCCTCTGGTAAAGTGCACGCGCACAAGACGCACCGCGCGGAGGAGCCGGCAACGGCTCCTCCGCTGCGTTCGCCGCCCCACGCAATATGCGCTATAATAGGGCGCTATGGAATCGACCGCCGTCTCTGCGCGTGCCGCTTTGGCCGGTGCCGCGCGTATCGTCGTGAAAATCGGCAGCAATCTCGTCGCCACGCGCGAGGGCGCCGTCAACACACTGCTACTGGAAGGTATCGCCGCGGAACTCGCCGCGCTGGTGCGCGAGGGGCGCGAGGTGCTCCTGGTCACCTCCGGTGCCGTACGGCTCGGGCTGGCGCGCATGAATCTCCTCGACGGGCCGCGCCCCGACCTCTCCACCCGCCAGGCCGCCGCCGCGGTGGGCCAGGTGGCGCTCATCGCGGCCTACAACAGCTTCTTCTCCGCCCACGGGTGCACGGTGGGGCAACTGCTCCTCACCGGCGACGACATGACCGACCGGCGGCGCTACCTGCACCTGCGTAACACGCTGCTCCCCATGCTGCATCGCCACACGGTCATCCCGGTCATCAACGAAAACGATTCCGTCTCCATCGAAGGCGTGCAGATCGGTGAAAACGACCGGCTGGCCGCGCTCATCGCCGGCAAGGTGCAGTGCGACCTGCTGGTGATCCTTTCCGACGTCGAGGGGCTGTTCACCGCCGACCCCACCCGCCACGCTGACGCGCGCTTGCTGCACACGGTGGCGGAGATCACGCCTTCCATCGAGAAGATGGCCGGCGGCAGCACCAGCGGCGTGGGGCGCGGGGGGATGCGCTCCAAGATCGTCGCCGCGAAGATCGCCACGCGCATGGGCGCGCACACCGTGGTGGCGCTGGGCGCCCACCCGCGCATCATCACGCGCCTGCTGGCCGGCGAGGAGCTGGGCACCCTCTTCACCGCCTCCGCGGCGCGGCTGCAGGCACGCAAGCAGTGGCTCGGGTTTGCCGCCGCCCCGCACGGCACGCTGCGCATCGACGCCGGCGCAGCCCGCGCCCTCACCCAGCGCGGCTCCAGCCTGCTCCCCGTGGGCGTGCGCGCGGTGGAAGGCACCTTCCACGCCGGCGATGTGGTGGCCATCCTCGACCCCGACGGCACCGAGATCGCCCGCGGCCTGGTCAACTACGCCGACACCGACCTCCGCCTCATCGCCGGCGCCCACACCGCCCAAATCGAAGACCTCCTCGGCGTCCACCCCTACGACGAAGCCGTGCACCGGGACAATTTGAGCCTGGTGTAAGCGCAAAATGGGGACTGCCACGCATTTTCCAGCAACGGCAATATTATTGCTCGTGCTTTCAGAAAATGCGTGGCTGTCCCCATTTTGCGCGTCGTTGAACGTTGAACCCTGAACCCTGAACGCCCCACCAAACGCAACACGCCCCCGCGCGGAGCGCGGAGGCGTGCAAGGGTGGGGGAGATCGTTACACTGCGACGACTTCGCCCACGTCGGGGACGCGCTCTTTCACGATGCGCGCCACGCCGGCCTGCAGGGTCATGGCCGCCATGGGGCAGCCGCCACAGGCGCCGGTGAGCTTCACGCGCACCGTGCCGTCCTCATCGACGCCGACTAACTCGACATCGCCGCCGTCCGCCTGCAAATACGGGCGGATGAATTCCAGCGCTTCACGCACTTTCTCTTCCATCAGATGCTCCTTCGTGTCCCGCGTGGGGAGTCGCGTATAGTATACCGTTCCCCTATCATTATGTCCACGCCGTGCCCGCGTTAACCCTCCACGCGACGGCTCGGACGGCCAGGGGGCGTTCCGCCCCACATTGTAACGAAAAACCCCGGCTTCTGTCATCTCCCGCCGTGCCACATGCGCCGCTGAGGCGTATAATAAAGACGGGAGGTGCGCCATGGACGAGCAGATTCCGAATATCTACACCGTGACCCGCGCCGAAGCGCGACATCGCCTCGAGATCCTTTACGACCGGCAGGCCCACGGCATCCTCACCACTCGCGAAGCCGACGAAATCACCCACCTGTTCCTCTTCCTGCAGGAACCCGGCCACGGCGAGGTGGATGAGGAGCAGGAACCGTAAAACCTTCGTTCCCCCGTCAAATTTGCACTTTATATTTTGCACTTTCTATTTTACATTAGTCGTATATACTGGTTTCCCGGTCGCCGTTGTATCAGCCCCTTCAACTCCAGCATCAGCAGCGTCGCGTTCACCTGCGCCGGGGGCAGGCCGCTGTCCTCGCAGAGTTGGTCCACGTGGCGCGCGGTGGTAGAGAGCAGGTGTAGCAGCGCCTCTTCCTCCGGCGGTAGCGCGGGGGTGGGGGGCGGCGGCGCCGGGGCGGTCTTCCGCGGGCGCGGCGCGGGCGGGGGTGGGGAAGCTGGTTCCGGCGCGGTGGCGGAGTCATCCCACGACGGGCCGGGCAGTGGTGGCGGGGTGACGCGCGGCGCGGCCACCTCGGGCAATTCGTCCAGAATATCCTGCACCGATTCCACCAGCTTCGCCCCGTCGCGCAGCAGTTGGTGCGACCCCTTGCTTTGCACCGAATTCACGCTGCCCGGCACCGCGAACACCTCGCGCCCCTGCTCCAGCGCGTGCCCGGCGGTGATCAGCGCGCCGCTCTTTTCCGGCGCCTCCACGATCACCACGCCGAGGGATAACCCGCTGATAATGCGGTTGCGTACGGGGAAGGTGTAGCGCGCGGCGGGGGCGCCGGGGGGTAATTCGCTGATCACCGCACCCGTGGCGGCGATGCGTTCGTACAATTCCGCGTGCTCCGGCGGGTAAATGATGTCGATGCCGCCGCCCAGCACCGCCAGCGTGCGTCCGCCCGCGCGCAGGCACCCCTCGTGCGCCGCGGCGTCGGCGCCCAGCGCCATGCCGCTCACCACGGTGATGCCGCGCCCCGCCAGACCCGCGGCCAACTCCGCCGCCACGTGGCGGCCATACGGCGAGGCGCCGCGCGATCCCACGATGCCGATCGCGCGGGCATCCGCCTCCGCCAGCGTCCCCTTCACGAAAAAGGCCACCGGCGGGTCGGGGATGGCGCGCAGCGCGGCGGGGTAGTCGGCATCGTCCCACGTGACCAGCCGGATGCCCAGCCGCGTCAGCCGCGTTTGCACCGCGCTCAGGTCGCGGTTCGCGGCGTCCACTAACCGCGCACAGGCCTCGGGGGTCAGCCGCGCTCGCGCCGTCCAGTCGCGCGGCGACGCGGCGAGGATCGTCCCCGGGTGCTGGAACGCTTCCAGCAACCGCTGCCCCGCCCGCGCCCCCACCTGCGCACACGCCAGCGCCAGCCACGCCTCCGCTGCCTGCATAGGAAAACAATTCGCGGCGCTGGGGAAGAAATCCTGCCCAAGCGATTATTTGCACCTTTTTAGGAATGGTTCGAGGGTTATCTTTGCTCGATTGGCAGTGTGGGTTGATAATTCACAGGGATGAAAGGGATATTGAGGATGGCACCGTGGATGGGCTACCCGGCTTGTCTGTTGACACTGCCGTGTCATCTATCTCAAATATCCCATCCATCCCTTGCATCCCCGTGTATTATCAACCCCCAGTGCCACTCGACTACAAACAAGCCCGAAAACGTTCCCCCATCAAGGAAATCCCTTAATCCCCCCAAATCCCGGTTCAGCCCCCCGGCAGACACGCGCCCCAAAATCCGGTACAATATGGGTGAGGAACTTGACCTGTATGCGTGAACATCTGGAAGATCTCGAACGGACCTTTGAAGCGGTGGGCGAGGACCTGGCGAATCCGGAAGTCTCCAGCGACCCGCGGCGGCTGCGTGACCTCTCCAAGCAGTATGCGAACCTGGAGAAGGTCGTCACCAACTACCGCATCCTGCGCGAGTCGGAGACACAGCTCGACGAAGCGCGCACCATCGCCCGCGAAGAGGGCGACCGCGAACTGCGTGAGATGGCCGAGTTGGAAATCGAAGAACTCACCGCGCGGAAAGCGCGCGTGGAGCGCGAGCTGGCCCTCCAGCTCATGCCGCGCGATCCGTACGAGGATAAGAACATCATGGTGGAGATCCGCGCGGGCGCGGGCGGCGACGAAGCCTCCCTCTTCGCGGGCGACCTCTACCGCATGTACGCGCGCTATGCCGACGCGCGCGGCTGGCGCGTGGAAGTGATGAGCGCTAGCGAGCAGGGTATCGGCGGCTTCAAGGAGATCATCTTCGCCATCGAAGGCGACGCCGTCTACGGCGTCTTTAAGTTCGAATCCGGCGTGCATCGCGTGCAGCGCGTCCCCGTCACCGAATCCAGCGGGCGTATCCACACCTCCACCGCCACCGTGGCCGTGATGCCGGAAGCCGAAGACGTGGACGTGCAGATCGACGACCGCGACATCCGCATGGAGACCTGTCTCTCGCAGGGTGCGGGCGGGCAGAACGTGCAGAAGAACGAAACGGCCGTGCGCCTCATCCACATCCCCACCGGCATGGTGGTGCACTGCCAGGACGAGCGCAGCCAGAAGCAGAACCGCGAAAAGGCCATGCGCGTCTTACGCAGCCGTTTGTTAGAGGCGGAAATCGAGAAGCAGCGCGCGCAGATCGAGGCCGACCGCCGCTCCCAGGTGGGCTCCGGCGACCGCAGCGAGAAGATTCGCACCTACAACTACCCGCAAAACCGCATCACCGACCACCGCATCAACATGAGCTGGCACGACATCCCCGGCATGATGAACGGCGACATCCAGGACATCTTCGACGGCATGCTCGCCGCCGAACGCACCGCGAAACTGGGGGAGCTGGCGGGGGCGATGGAGTAACGTCGGCTACCTCAGCACCAACACCAAATCGCCTCCCGTGCGCGCCAACAGCCCTTCGGCGCGCACTTTTTTGCCTTCTTGCTGCGAGGAGACGGACATCGTGCCGCGCGGGAGCTGCAGTTGCAGGGTGACGCCGCCGTCGTCCTGCACAAACCACACGGCGTGCGTCGGCGTCGGGTCTTTCCCCAGCGTGCCTTCCACCGCCACGTTTTCCCCGACGTAGGTATCCGGTTTGGTGATGATGTCGCTGAGAAGCACCACGTCTTTGCCCGTCGGCGCGGGAAAGGTGACGCCCCCGTGCATCCGCTGCACGACGTACCACGTGCCGAACAACACGCCGGCGATAACAATTACGAAAAAGAGGAAACGCCCCATCCGTCGCCCTCCTAACTGTGTTCTACCCCTATTGTACACCTGCAAGGGAGCGATAACACGCCGCATGGTAAAAATAGTAATAGAAACACACCGCCACAAACGAAACGGGGCGACCGCAGCCGCCCCGTTTCTCCCTGAATCCTGAATCACTGCTGTCCGATACAAAGTTTCTGTCGCGCATCTTTCCTTCCCGGTTCTCCCCTCTCCCAGCCGAGTCGTGCGAGGCGCCCGGGGGAGGGGCGGGGGTGGGGTCCGCGCGGGAGCGCGGAAGGACATTTTGAACAGTATCGTCCTGAATCATTCCTGTTCGATAGAGCACGCACGTGACGTTTTGGACGACGCCTGTGCGCCTGCCGGCGCGGACCCCACCCCCACAGCCCCTCCCCCAGGCGCCTCGTATGACTCGGCTGGGAGAGGGGAGTACCGGGGTGGAAGGCAGTATGCACCTTCTACATAGTGGGCAGCAATGATCCCTGAATCCTGAATCCTGAATCGGACTCCTACCCCATATAATGTATCCGGTGCGCATTCTCCGCCAGCAAGCGAGCGTTATACGCGTCGCCGGCGTCCAGGTTGGCGCTCATGAAGACGGGCGGCTGCACCCCGCGTGCCGCCAATTTCGCCACGATCTCGGCCACCAGCGCGTTCACGATGGCGATCCCCGTCAGCGACGACAGCGGCCCCACCGGCTGCGCGAACCCCGGCACCTGCACCGCGGCGTCGCCATACGGGGCGCAGTTGTCGATGAGGATGTCGCACAGGTCGGCCAGCTTCTTGCCCGACGGGTGGCGGCTGCTCACGCCCTGCGTATACGCCAGCGCGGTGATGCCGATCACCGTGAGCCCCTTCTCCCGCGCCGCGATGGCCATGTCGATCACCACCGCGTTGCGCCCGGAGGTGGAGGCCAGCACGAGCACGTCGCCGGCCTGCGTCGGCACGCTCTCCAGCAGCGCGGCGCCCAACCCCAGCACGCGCTCCAGCCGGCTGGTGGCGGTCATCGGGCGCACGAAGAGGGACATCCCGTGCGGGTAAATCGGGTTGATGAGCATCAGCCCGCCGGTGCGGTACACCATCTCCTCGGTGAGCATGAAGGAGTGGCTGGCGCCAAACGAGTACAGCGTGTGATCGCTGACGATGGCCTCGACCATCGCCTCGCCCGCCTGCACGATGGCGTCGAGCTGCGTGTCGTGCACCTGTTGCAGCGCCGCCTGCGCGCGTGCCAGATAGGCTTCAGCCGACATCGTCAATACCCCCGCTCGTTGAACTGCTTCACCGCCTGCTCGTAGTACGCCGGGCCGCCGTCGCGGTTGATGCTCATGAACACGGTGGCCGGCGTGCCCGCCTCCGCCATTTGCGTCATCACACGCTCCCAGATGCACCAGCCCAGCATGACCATCGAGGCGCCGGACACCGGGCAGAGCTGGAAGTCGTAGCCGGGGATCTCCACCGCGCCGTCGCCGTACGGGGCACCGTTGTCGATAGCCACGTCCACCACGTCGATGAGCTTCTGCCCCGACGGGTGCAGCGAGGTCACGTTGGCGGTGTATGCGAAGCTCGTGAAGCCGATGACCTTCATGCCGATCTCCCGGCACGCCAGCGCCAGCTCGATGGGGTAGCGATTCTTCCCCGACACCGATCCCAGCAGCAGCACGTCGCCCGCGCGCAGGTTGCTCGCCTGCACGGCGAACCGAATGCTCGCCAGGTCGCGCTCCAGCGGCTCGGGCCGCGGGCGGTTCTGCCGGCATTCCGCCACCGGGTCGTTGGTGTTGAAGTTGAAGGAGAACGGCTTCACCACCGCCAGTCCGCCGGCACGATTGAGAAAGTCCTGCTGGTTGGCGTGCCCGATCTCCGCGCAGAAGACCGCGCCGCCGTGGGTGATGCTCTCCACCACCACCGCCGCCGCCCGGTCGATAGCCTCCGCCTGGGTCGTTTCGATGTGCTGGATGATACCGCGCATCGCGTCGAGGTAACGCAAGGATGTCATGGGGGTTGTCCTTTCGCAATGGGTCGCCTGTAGTAAAGCGCACACGGGCCGACATGTCAACGGGGCCGGGCGGTAAATCCGCCCGGCCCCGACAGGGTGCGTTGCAAATCACCTTACTGCGTGACGGTGATATTCCCGAACTGGTTGTAACCGGAGTCGTTCACCCAGAAGCCGATGGCGTTCATAGCACTGGTGATGCCGGTGATGTTCGCGCTGGACGAGGTGAGCGTGGCGGAAGTGGTACCGTTCGGAGTGACGCCGGTCAACGTCACGGCGCTGCCGATGCGCGTCACCGTGGTGTGCGCCCACACCCCTGTCCCCTGATCGTAGTAGGAGATCTTGTACGGGGCCGACCAGCCGGTGTAGTCCACACGGTTCACGTCATAGTACAGCGTGTCGCCCAGATTGTTTGAGCGCGCGAAGGCCAGGAAGGGTGTAGTCGTCGCACCGGAGAAGATGGCGATGAAGCTGCCCTTGGTGCCGTTGGTAATGAATTCGTCAAATTCGATGCGGAAATTGCCCGTCACTGTGACCGGCAGCGTCGCCTTCGCCGAAGCGTTGACCTGCGACAGCTTAATCATGTTGCCGCTGCTCGAGGTGGTCATCGCCACGCGCGTCGGGGAGGCCAGCGGGGTGCCGAAGCTCGCGTCGTCGTAGGTCTGCCAGTTCGCCTGCGGCAGCGTGGCGGTAGTGAAGGTCAAGTCGGCGACCTGCAGACCGTAAATGCCGTCGCTCGGAATTTCCACGTGGCCGTCGCAAAAGGCGGCAATCGCCTTGCCGCTGTGGCGCAGATCGATGTCGGCGCCGGTGACGACCGAGTTCGGGATGGTATTCGTGCTGCCGGTGTTCCAGTCGGCAACCATCATTTTCGTCTCGGCGTTTTTGATCTCACCCAGCGCCTTGGCGGCGATGTAGCTGTTGTAGCCGTAGCCGTTCGGGTACTTGGTGCCCTTCGTCGGGCAGATCAACACGCCTTTGTCCAGGCTGATGGCGCCCCAGAAGGAGCCGGCGTCGGGCAACAACTCGTCGTGGTCCTGGGCATACATCAGGGCGGCGGTGGTGATCTGCCGCTGGTTGTTCAGGCAGCTTGTCTGCCGTGCCTTCTCGCGTGCTTTGGCGAAGACGGGGAAGAGGATGGCTGCCAGTATCGCGATGATCGCAATTACGACCAGCAGCTCAATTAAAGTGAAGCCACGTTTCATCGGGGTTCTCCTTCAAAATGTGAATGCCGGAGTTAGGTATGCGCAGAAACCGGAGGGATATCCATAATAATATTGACTATACACACAGCTTCTATGCCAAAGCTGTCAATCGTCACAAATGGGCGAAGAGTAGATTTAACCTAAATTCCTCCCCGTCACCGCACTCCCGTACTTGCACCCTACCGATACCGCCGCGCGTCGTCCGCCAGTTCGCTCTCACTGGGGGTGTAGATCCGCGCGGCGATGATCGTCTCGTGGGCGGTGCGCAGCAACGTCTCGCGCACCGCGGGCAGATCGTCGCCCGCATACTGGCGCAGCACGCACAACGCCATGCCCACCACCGGAGGCAGCTCGAAGCGCCGCGGGGTGAACGCGGGGGCGAAGTCCAGCACGCGCTCGCACACGCGCGCCCAGTATACATCGGAGTGGCTGGCCACGCTGCCCATGCCGAGGAAGGGGTACGCCGCGTCGGTGATCTCCATGCGCGCCGTTAAGTCGAAGACCGTCTCCGCCAGCGCGTCGGCGGCCTGGCGCAGGATATCGCATGCCACCGCGTCGCCCGCGCGCGCCGCCTCGTCCACCGTGCGCGCCACCCCCGCCACTACCGCGCGGTCGGGGTTGGAGAGCATCAGGTCCACCAGGTGTTGCCGCACGTGGTAGCGCTCGGTGTCAAAGCCCAACGCCGGGGGCACCAGCTCGCTCAGCAGCGTGGTATGGCGCGGATGCCAGCCGGCGCGTGCCACCGCCTTCAACGCCAGCAGGCCGATCATGTACCCGCCGCCGTAATCGCCCAGCAGCGGCCCCAGCCCGTCGTAAGAACCCATACGCCCGTCTTCGGTGCGGGCATAGACCATGGCCCCCGTGCCCGCCAGCGCCGCCACGCCATACGCGGCGTCGGCCAGCGCGAACACCGGCTCCATCTCCCACACGCGGTGCAGGCGGAAATCGCGCACCTTCAGCTCTTCCCACAGCGAGAAGGAGAAGTACCCGCCGATCCCGCCGACCAGCAGCTCCTCGCACTCCTGCGACCCCACCGCCTGCCGAATCGCCCGCGACACCGTGGCAATCGCCCGCCCGCTGCCGGTGAAGTTCCGCGTACTGCCCGGCGTATGCCCCGACACGTGCCCCCACCCGAGCACCGTCCCATCCATCGCCGTCAGCAACGCATCGCACTTCGACCCGCCGCTATCCACCGCCAACACGCACCGCATACGCTTACCTGCCGAAAAAACCCAGAGTCGGAGGGTATCATAAGCGCAACCGCGGGGGGTGTCAAGCGAAATCAGCCGGCGGTAGGAATCGGCGGCCCGGTGTGGAAAAGAATGTACCATTAGCGCATTTATGCTCTTTGAGTCATGGGTGCAGCTCTGGTGCGCGGGTGAGCGGCGACTGAAGGCGCAGCTCTTTGGCCTTGCGGCCAGCCGTCCGCCTACGCGGACGGATACGGAAGATGGTGTTGACGATCTTCCACCCGTCGCGTCCCCGCAGGGGGACGCTTGGCCGATGTGGCCAAATAGCTGCGATTTCAATCGCCAGGATCGGATAACGTACCGAGATTCATGAAGCAGCACGCTTCAGCGCAATGCCGTAAAATTAAGCTCACTTCGCCGTCCTACACGCGCCCTCATCCCCCGCCCTTCCCCCCGAGGGGAAGGGTGTAGCCAGGTATTAAATGCGGAAGACGGGAGCGGAAAACCTACTCCGGTGCTCCCCTCTCCCAGCCGAGTCGTGCGAGGCGCCCGGGGGAGGGGCGGGGGTGGGGTCCGCGTGTAGGTGGACGTACGGAGCTTAATATAACGGCAGCACGCTTCAGCGCGCTTGAGCCAGCCAGCCATGCCCTTCAGGGCGTGGCGAACAACCGGTCCCGAATATGGAAGGAGCCCGCCCATGCCCCCCATCACCCTCCCCACCCACTGGCACCGCCGCGGCCTCGTCATCCCCCGCGCGGGCACCGGCGGCGACTGCGATGTCGTCGGCGACCCCTGCATCGTGTGGGACGCGGAGATCGACGGCTGGCGCATGTTCCTCTTCGCCGCGCCGCCGGGGCACGGGCAGGCGACCAGCCGCGACGGCGAGGCGTGGAGCGCGGTGACGCCCCTCGTGTTCGCCAACCCCGGCGCCCTCCTCGGCGGCGGCACGCATAAACCGTGGGTGGTGATGGATCCCTATCGCCCCAACCACGCCGCGCGGGTGGATGGCCGCTACGCGCTGCTCACCGTAAGCTATGGCGACAGGCACAAGGTCATCCAGCGCGCGTGGGCGGAGCGCCTCGCCGGGCCGTGGACGCTGGAGGTCGGCGCCCTCATCGACGTGGGCGCCCCCGATGCCTTCGATGCCCGCCATGTGGACGCTGTCACCGGCTACTTCTTCCCCGAGCGCGACGCCTTCCTGTACTTCTACATGGGCTATCCCGAGCGCCCGCAGCCATATCCGGTCAGCCCCTTCGGGTCGGCGCAGGGCGCGGCGGTGCAACCGCGCGGCGGGGTGGCGGAAAAGCTTGGCGTGGTGCTGCCCCCGGCGGCGACCCCCGGCCACTGGGCCGCGGGCTGGGTGGGCGGCTTGCAGCTTCTGCCCGGCATCGACACCCCGTGGGTGGCCGTGCTCAACGCCTCCCCCACCGCCCCCAACCCCGCCGACACCACCATCGCCCGCGAAGAGCCCGCCCCCAGCCTCGGCGGCTACGCCTACTGCGACGCCGTCTGGCCCGTCACCGCCTGGCGCTGGGCCGCCGACCCCATGGAATGGATCGCCGACCTCCCCGCCGACGCCCTAACCGCCGGCGAAGGCACCAACTTCTGGCGCCACCACATCCTCCAACGCCCCGACGGCACGCTGGCGCTTTACTACAACAGCGGGTACTACGGGCAGGAGCAGTTGTACCTGAAGGTGGGGGAGGAAGAGGAAGAGAGGAATCCTGGTGCGTAGCGCATGGGCGCCGTCCCATGCTTTGTTTACGACGTTTTGATCCGATGGAGCAGAGGGAAAAAGTCGTCGACTTTTCTTGTTGGCTCCATCGGCGTAGAAATGCGACGGGCAGGCACGGGACAGCGCCCGTGCCCTACGGAACCTTAGGGTGCTGGCTTCTTCTCCGCCACCACCGGTTCAAACGGCCGCGCCACCTTGAACCCCAAAAAGCGCGCCGGCAGCCCGGCGACGTAGGCCGCCAGCGGGGAGGTGACGACTTCGCCGTGGGTGAGGCTGGCGTGTTGCACGGTGAGCGTGCCCGGGTTGCGGACAATGCCCACGTGCCCGGCGATGATGCCGGGGGTGTCGAGGACGAAGATGAGCATATCCCCGGTGTGCAGCTTGGGCAGCACCTCCGCCGCCTTGTCGCGCGGGATGTACTCCGTCGTCGCCTCCTCGTCGGGTACGGTGCGGTATTGCGTCAGCCCCTTCTCGGCGAAGAAGTGCGCGCGGGAGATGGTCTTGTGCATCGTCTGTGTGAGCCCCGCGCCTACCTCGCCGGTGATGTCGCGGATGAACCACGCGTTGGCGGGCAGCCAGTCGCTCACCGTGTAGTGGTTGCGCCAGCGGAAGTCCACCTTGCCGTCGCGGTAGCGGATGCGCCGCAGCGTGTCGGGGAAGCTCGCGTAATCCGGCGCCAGCGCCAGCGCGTAGACCTGCTCCACATAGGTGACGCAGTCCACGTGCGCGAAGTCGTACAGCGGCCCCGCGTCCGGCGTCGCCCCCGGCCCCTCGCCCAACGGGCCGTTCACATAGGTGGCATCCACGCCGGCCAGGTCGGCCCACAGCCCGATGCGCGCCCCCAGCGGCAGCTCGCGCGCCTCGTGAAACGCCGCCGCCCACTGCTTCGGCGTAAAGGTCGATAAGTTCGCTCGTGGCAACGAAGTGCCTCCCCACGCAGCCCACGCCGCGCCCGCGATGACAAAGATGAGTGCCGCAAATCGCATGAAGTGTCCTCTACCGGCTATCATACCCGATGTTGCCAACTCCGATATCGGGTTATTTCAACTTCGAACGCATCCATCACCCCGCCGACAGGCGGGTTGAACTTGCGGACTGCGACTGTAAGCCTTCTCACCAGTGAAAACTCACGTAAGATTCCGCGCGCAATCGCTTCCGCCAGCGCCTCGAAGAGGTGAAATTGTCGGCTCTTCTGCAGTTCGTCGATGAAACGGTAGACCGCGGGATAATTAACAGTTGCCGTTATGTCGTCGGTCAGGCCGGGGTGTTGCAAATCAAAAGTCATCTGTACGTCGACGGCAAAGCGTATGCCTTGTTCGCGCTCAGATTCATTGACGCCATGATAGCCGTAGAACGTCATGTTGCGCAGACGCAGCGAATCCTCTGAGTCGAAAGTGCTATGGCAATCGATCATCCCCGCTTCCGTCACGATATAGTCAATCACCTGATCATTTGCTTGCGTGGGAACCACTGATACGAGTTGTTGCAGAAAAGATAAAGCATAGAATCCAACACTAAGCTTCTCCGCAGGCTCAATCAATCTATCATAGAAACCGCCACCATACCCCAACCGATATCCCAACGTATCGTATGCGAGGCCGGGGACGAAACAGAAATCACCGGTGGTTAGTTCATGCTCCGGCACATCCCCCCCCGGCTCCAAAATCCCATACGGCCCCGGCACCAGGTCGTCCAGCGACGTGACCGCGTGCAGCGACAGCCGTTTCGGGTTCTTCTGGACGCGCGGCAGCAGCACCGTTTTGCCTGCCGCGAGCGCATCCAGGAGGATCTCCCGCGTGCGCACCTCGTTGCCGATGGCCATGTAGCCGCACACCGTCGATGCCTCCTGGTAGGTGCGCAGCGCGAGCACCTCCGCCGTGATGGCCGCGCTTTTCGCCGCCACCTCGTCCGCCGTCATCGCATTGCGCTTCGCCAGCATCTCCGCCCGCAGCGCCGCCTTCTCAGCTTTCACATCCCTTGCCATGCCCCCCTTTTCGTGCCAGGAACAGAGAAATCCTTCTGTTGGGGGAACGAAGGAGACGAAACCACAGATTTCGCAGATTTTCACAGATGAAGAGGGTCAGTACGGAAGATCAGCAACCCACTCCGCTCGTGCCAAGCCAATTTTCGTGTGCACCGGCCCCCCAATCCCTCACCCGCCCCCGTGCGACGCCCAAAATCTGTGAAAATCTGTGAAATCTGTGGTTTCAAAAACCTCCGCTTCCAGCCTATAATGTACCACGAGGTAAGCATATGGCAGCGAGTCGGGAAGGGGAGGCCGCCTCCCCGTTGGTGAGCAATGCGGCGGCGATCCGCGCGGTGGCGGCGGCGGTCGAGGGCACGCTGGGGCCGAAGGGCCTCAACTGCATGCTCGTGGACCGCTTCGGCGCGGTGATCGTAACCAACGACGGCCACACCATCTTAGAGCAACTCGATGCCACCCATCCCGCGGCGCGTATGCTGGTGAACGTGGCGCGCGCGCAGGCGGCAGAGGTGGGCGACGGCACGACGACCGCCACCGTGCTCGCCAGTGCGCTCATCAGCGAGGGCGTGGCGCAGGTGGAGCGCGGCGTGCCGGTGACGCGCGTGCTGGAAGGGATGCGCCTCGGCGTGCAGGCGGCCATCGACGGCATCCGCGCCCACGCAACGCCCATCCGCGATCTCGACGACCCCCTGCTGCGCCGCGCGGTGCTCATCGCCGGGCGCGAGGAGGCCGACATCGCCGCGTTGTGCCTGGACGCCGCCGCCCTCATCGGCCGCGCGCGCCTGGAAGACCCCGCCTTTCGCCTGGCGGATTGGACTCTCGCCTGCGAAGGCGCCGAGAACGCCGTTATCCCCGGCGTGGTGCTGGAAAAGGAACCGTTCAACCGCCAGATGCCCGCCGCCGTGGCGGATACGCCGGTGCTCTGCCTGGACGACGCGTTGGAGCCGGAAAGCGTCGACCCCGGCGCGTTGGGCACCGAGACGGGCTTCAACACCTACCTGCGCTATCAGGCGGAGTTCCGCGCGGCGCTCGGGCGCATGTTGGCGCTGGGCGTGCGCGCTGTCTTCGTCACCCGCGCGGTGCACGAGATCGCCGAGGAGCTGCTCACCGACGCCGGCGTGCTCACGGTGCGGCGGCTCTCCGTGCGCGACCTGCACCGCGTGGCCCGCCACACCGGGGCGCGGCTGGTGAAGCGCGCCGCCCTGCGTCGCCCCGCCGAGGAGCTGACCGCGCTGCTCGGGCACGCTGACGCGGTGACCGTGGAGGAGCACCTGGGCCAGGTGCGCGTCACGGGGGGCGCGGGGGAGCCGACGGCGACGATGCTGGTAGGCGCCGCCACGGAAGAGGTGCGTGCCGAACGCGCGCGCGTGGCGGAGGATGCCGCCTGCGCGCTGCAAGCCGCCCTGCGCGGCGGCGTGGTGCCCGGCGGCGGCGCGGCGGAGCTGGCGGCGCTAACCGCGGTGGACGCCGTGCGTCCGCAGGCCGGTGCCATGGCCGCCTACGGGGTGGACTGCGTGCGCGCCGCGCTGAAGATGCCCATCAGCTTCATCATCGCCAATGCCGGCTTCAACCCGCTGGAAAAGGTGGAAGAGGTGCTCGCCGCCATGGCGCGCCAGGGTTCAACCTCCCTCGCCGTGGCCTGCGACACCGGCGCGGTGACGGACATGCTGGAGCTGGGCGTGGTGGATCCCGCCCCGGTGAAGATCCACGCGCTGCGCGCCGCCGGCGAGGTGGCCGACGCCGTGCTGCGCATCAACACGGTAATCCGCAAGCGCGAGGAATCCGCGGAAGGGACACCTGCCGGATGACACCTACCGTTCAGGAACGCAAACTCTATATCATCCTCTTTACCGCCCTCTTCGGCCTCTTCGGCTTTCTGCTGGAGTGCGGGCCGGTGGGCGGCGCCTTCGGGCTGGCCCTCGGCGGGCCGACGGTCTTTACCGGCCTGTCCGTAGAGCTGCAGAGCTTCGGCTTCCTGGCGTATCTCGCCCTCGCGGTGGCCGTCACACTGGGCTTGCACCTGGGGGAGACGGAACCGACGCTGCGTGAGCCGACCAAGGAGGAGCAGCGCCAGGAGCCCGACGTCGAACTCGTGGTGGACCGCACCTACCCCCGCGTGCGCCCCGAGCTGCACCAGTTGCGCATCATGGGCGCCGCCTTGCTCGGGTTCGCCGCGCTGAAGCTGCTCAGCCTGTTGTGGCTGAATGCCCGCTTCGAAAACCTCCTCGGCATCGCCGGCTTCACCCGCCTCTTCGAGTTCGGCCTGGTCTACATCGCGCTGGGGTGGTTCCTGACCTGGCAGTTCCTGCGTGATGCCGCCGCCCAGTACCGCTGGGTGCGCATCCAGGAAGAGCTGATGGGCGGCAATACGAGCAAGGCGGTGGCCGCGATCGTGCTGCTCAAGCCGCTGTGGTTCGTCATCATCGCCCTGCGCGACCCGCGCCTCCTCGCCGGCACGGTCGGCGGCCTCACGCTGCTGCTGCACCTGGGCCTCATCGCGTTCGCCGTGGTGCTGTGGACGCACCGCCCCGCCGCCCTCCGCCGTACGCTGGTCGGCCTCGCCACCTGCGGCGTCGGCATGCTGCTACTGACCCTCATCCTGGCCTTCACGGAGCGGGCGCTCACGGGGTAAGGTGCCAATTCGATTCGCTGACGGACTCCCGCTTGGGCTGTAGGGTATGGGCGCCGTCCCATACCTGTTCACGCATACCTGATTCGATGGAGCAGCGAGCAAAGGCTGTCGAAATTTTTGGGAGGGCGAGCGTCCCCGCGAGCCGCGTGCGCGTCAGCCGGGATCGGCAACAGAAAAAGGCCTGGGCGTGTATTTGGGTTCCACGTCCAAACCGTCGTTTCTGTTATTGACGGATGCCTCGCACGTGGCTCGCGGGGACGCTCGCCCTCCCAAGGTTGTCGCATCGTTTCTCTGTTGGCTCCATCGGCATAGACATTCGACGGGCAGGCATGGGACGGCGCCCATGCCCTACGGGCCGAAGAAGAGATACGCAGACCATAGCAGCAATTATTAATCAAAGAGCATCATGGGGCGCCGCCGTATAGCCCGCCTATAATCCATCCTTTCGGCGCGCAGCTCACCCATCTCTTCGCGATCTCCTTTGCGTCCTTTGCGCCTTTGCGGTTATTTCGTCCCAATAGCCTGCCGATTTATCGGCAGACCGAAGGTATGGTACAATACCCCCATGCCCACCTTCACCCACCGCTCCTGTTACGTCAACTTCGCCGAGCACCTGTTGAATCGGTGGAACGTCAACGTGCTCTATCCCGACGCGCCGTATCAGTGGTCGCTTGAGGAGTGGGAGCGTTTCCTGCGCATGATCGCGGCGTTCGGCTTCACCTGCTTCGAGTACTGGCTGGTGCCGACGCTCTTCGATACGGCGGCGCTGGAGGGTGGGGCGGTGCCGACGGCCTTCGCGGCACGGATGCGCGAGGTGAACGACCTGGCGCACGGGCTCGGGCTACAGACCAAGGTGCTCTGCCCGCCGAACACCATCGGCCCGGCGTGGTACAGCGCCTGCCCGAATCTGCCCGAGGATCGTGCGCTCATTCACCGCCTGTGGCGCCACTGGATGCGCGCGCTGGCGGGCACCGACATCGTGGGCATCTTCCCCGGCGACCCGGGGGGATGCAATCGCCACGGCTGCACCCACGAGACCTACATCGAGCTGGCGCTGGAGCTGTGCGAGATCACGCTGCAGGAGAATCCCGGCGCGCGGCTGGAGTTGGGCACGTGGGGCACGCCCTTCTCCGGCTGGGGCGGCGACGCGCGGACCGTGCCCGGCTGGGACGGCTCCTTCGCCATGCTCGCCGACCCCACTTACGCCACGCCCGAGACGCCGATGCACATCTGGAACGGCGACCCCGCGCGCGCCGAGGCGGCGATGGGGTACCTGTTACGCCGGTTGCCGGAGTTCCCCACCGATATGGCCGTCGCCATCAACCTGGGCTTCAGCCCCGACGGCGATGCCACGCTGGGCGGCGACGCGCGCGCCTATGCGCGGGCCATCGCCGCCGTGCGCCCCATCACCACGTGGGATTACTCCCTTGGCGAGGGCGAACTCATCTGCTACCCGCACTGGCGCCTGCCCCGCCTGGCCGCCCGCCGCCGCGAAGAGCGCAGCGCCGCCCCCTACAGCGGCGGGATGTCCTACACCATGTCGCCGCGCCTCAATCTGCTCACCCTCTACGCCGCCGGGGCGCTCTTTCAGGACGCCGACGCCGACCCCGATGCCCTCTCCCGCACCTTCTGCATCGCCGTCTTCGGCGATCCGGCGCTGGGGGAATTGTTCGAAGCCTTCGAGATCGTCCCCGGTTGGGGCCACTACCCGCGCCGCCGTTGGGCGAAGACGGAGCTGCGCCGCGTCTACACCGAGATGGTCGACCGCCTGGAAGCCGCCGACCCCGCCGCCTGCACGCTCCCCCTCTGCGTCGACCCGGAGGCGTACCGGCAGGATCTCCTCTGGTTCGCCCGCCAATTCCACGCCCTCGCCGCCCCCGCCCCCGACCGGCAAACCATCCGCGCCGCCTACCGCGCCCGCGCCCTGTCCATCTACGACGTCGTCCCCCCCAGCGTAGACGAACGCACCCGCGCCGCCGCCGACGGGTTTGCGGGGCTGCTGGGGGACGAGATTGTGTGATGGAAGGTAGCAGCACCCCTTCACTTTTGAACGGTATTGAACCTGTCCCCGTATTTGGGCGGGGAAGGAGTTTTGGATGTTACTTATGAAATATTGTGGATACTTCGGTATCTTTGTATGCTTGACTGCAATCGTTACAGGTTGCGGGACCAGATCAATGGTTCCCCGGCAACAACCCAGACCGGATGTTTGCCGTTCAGGGCCTTAGACAAACTGGCGGTCACTTAGTATAATAAGGCATGTTTCGACGCAGTTCAAGCCAGGGGAGTCTGTGGGAGTCCGCGTTCCAGCTGTCAG
>CAIYQO010000062.1 GCA_903928345.1 uncultured bacterium
ATCTTTGTTGGCAAAGATGGGCGTTCGCACGACGACAGTTTCTACCCCACACATTTCACTTCACTACGTGGCTTGCCGCCGGGTATGCGCAGTGCAGCCGAAGATATACAGACATGCCGATGCCGATAATCGCTGTATATCGCAGAGCAATTTGCAGGGAGGCAATGTATGCGATATCTCACGTCTGGAATTCACGCGCTCGCGGCACTGCTGGTGCTGGCTTTGCTGGGGGGATGCAGCAGCGGTGGCACCAACAGTGGCACGGGTGGCAATACGGTCGGTAAATCCACCACACAGTTTGGCTCGTTATCCGTCACCTCATCCGGCGCGTTGCAACCCGCCGTCACCTCCGGCGGTTCCGGCACCGAAGTGACTGGCCTGGCGGGAGCCATCACCAATGTGACGCTGGCACTGCCGTCGGCCACCCCGGTCAACGGCCCGGCATTGTTGAAGACCACAAAGATTGCCTTCATACGGAATGGCCAACTGTTTTTGATGGATGCGGACGGCGGGAATCAAATCCAGGTGACGTCGGGCGCCGCCTGCTCTGATGTCGCCTGGTTTCCCGATGGCACCCGGCTGGCCGTCATTCGCGTCGATGCCGCGACGGGCTTCAAGCAGATCTATACGATCAATACGGATGGCACGGGGCAGACGCGGCTCACGGACGGCACGCACAGGATTGACAGCGTGTCGGTCTCGCATGATGGCACGAAGATCGCCTTCGCACAGCTTATGACGCCCGCGGGCGCCAGCGGATTGGTGTATGAACTCTTCACCATGCCCGCGACGGGCGGCGCCGCCACCCAGGTGACGTTCGACGGGGGTATCGACGGCCAGCCAAGTTGGTCGCCGGATGGCGCACGCCTCGCGTTCTCGCAAACCATCATTACCGACCCCAACACCGGCGCCAACACGACCGGCATCCAGATCATGGATGCGAATGGCGCTAACCGGCACGCGCTGCTAGCCGATACGGTCAAAATTACCGGCGCGGCGGCTCCTGACTGGTCGCCGATTGGGAATACCGTAGCATTTATCTCGGTACATTCGGGGGGGACGGATATCGTGCTTGCCGAAGTACAAAACACCCCCGTCGACACCGTGAAGGTGGTGCTCAACGGCACCACGGATTGGGACGAGCCGTCCTGGTCGCCCGACCTCTCGCACCTGGCGATCGTTGGCCCGGGTCCGGATAAAGGCACGGGGACACTCTGGAGCCTTCCCGCGATTGGCGGCTCGCCGACGCAGTTGACACCGAGCCAGGCAGGGGTCGGTGACATTGCGCCGGCCTGGTCGCCGCTGTTCACCAAACGCACCCTGGTCGGGAAAGATGGGACACTGGGGACGGAGGCGGTCGGTTTTCTCTTCGGGCAGAAGAGTACCGTAGTGACCAGCTTCCTCGCCTTCAGCACGGCAACCCCCGTCAGCGCGCAGATCGCTACCACCACGGGCATCAACGCCGGGTTGACCACCTACGTGTTTACTATTGCCGTCCCGGTGAAACTCACCCGGCTGGCGTATCTCAACGATCTCTATACGCTGCCGACGCAGGTGATCGGCGATGCCGCGTCATCGACGTGCTCCGGCGCCGTGGTGTCCTTCGATGCGCTGACCGGCAGGGTGGCCCTGGTCATCCCCTATACGTTGCTGCGCTCAGTCAATAGTCGCCCCTCCGCGACGGTCAACGGCGATACCGTCACCGTGCACGGCGCCTTCCTGGGCGTATGGGATGCCGCCGGCAGCAACCATGCCCCGCAAGGCACGAGCGAAGTGCGCCTCGATCGCGTGACCGGCGCGCTGCTGGCCGTGCAGTAAGGCCGCGGACACTGGCTTTCCGTCGGGTAACCGGGAAGCCGGTCAACGCCTGTCGTACCCGTTATCCCCCGTCACATTCGGTGACGGGGGATAACGGGTACAGGCGTTAGCTTCTATTAACCGTTCGCCTGTTTTCCCCACCCGACGATAAATCGTCAGGCTACCGGCTGCGCCTCATGAATGGGACATTGGTAGGCCGCGAAATGGTGGGGCGGGGAATACCACGCGGAAATAAATCCGAATAGGAGCTGTCTCGGCACTTCTTCAGCGTACCGGCGCGACCTATCCGGATCGCGAACGCTTGACAAGCCCCTTTCAAGGGGGGCAGCCGGTAGCCCGACGATTTATCGTCGGGTCGGGAAACAGACACGCCATGACAGTAAGCGAATGCGTATAGGTGACGGGGGATAACGGTCGGAAAGCTTGCTCCCCAACCCTTGCGTTTCTCCAGGCGCCGCACTACAATGAGCTATGTTTGATGAGTCGCTCGACCTGTCGGAAGTGATGCGCGGCTTGAAACGCGCGGACGAGGCGCTCACCGAGTGCATCGCGCCGGTGTGGGGTGGCGTGCAACTGGTGGCGGCGTGGATGGAGGGCCGACCCCGGCTCTACCGCCTCACCGCGCCCTCCGAACACGAGGGCTACTTCCTGCTCACTACCGAGGGGGAATCGGCCACCATCTCGCGTAGCGCCGAACCGGACGAGGTGAACCGCTACCTGCGCCTGCTGCCCCCCGCGCGGGTGGTGCTGCTGGAGGACGGCCTGGCGTACCCCGCCACCTTTGCCGAGCGCCTGCAAGGCATCACCGGCCCGCGCCCCATCCACTTCGCGCTGGAGCCGGCGCTGACCGAGGTGCAGGCGCGCTTCGACGGGCTGAACTTGTACGCGGAAGCGCGCGCCGCGGAGCCGGATAATCCGCTGGCCGGCCTGTTCGGCAACGCCTCCATCTTCACCCCCGGGGAGCTGCTCGACGTGCCCGGCTCCGGCGAAGACGCTCACGCCGTGCAGGATATCCTCCTCGCCGACCCCGGGAGGGCCATCACCTACCGCCTGGAGGCCATCCTCACCGCCGCCGCCGCCACGCTGGTAAGCTGGACGCACGCTGACGGGCTCGTCGTGCTCTGGCTGCGCGACGAGGTGGTGCACGAGACGTACCTGCCCGCCGCCGTACCGCCCATCACCACGGGCATCTGCCTGCCCGGTGCACGCACCTTCGCCGCGGGCAAGCTTGCGCGCTTCCTGCTCGCTCACGCACTGGACACCTGGGAAGGGTGATTGTCGCCTTCATCGCCGCCCCCACGCCCGGCAACACGGTATACTTTGACTTATTGCACGTTGAACCACTCCAAAGGAGGAACTTATGGCCGATGATCGCGCGGAGCGCCCGATTGCCTCGTGGGGCGACCTGTTGATGCGCTCGCTGGAGCTGGGGTTGGGTGCCGCCACGCTGACGGCGGAGACGGCGCAGCGGGTGGTGAACGACCTGGTGAACCGCGGCCAGGTGGCGACCGGCGAAGGGGAGCACATGGTAGACCGTATGCTCTCGATGGGGCGCGAGCAACGTTCGGCGTTGCGGCAGATGATCGAACGTTCCACGAACCACGTGCTGGCGAGCATGGACCTGGCCCGCCGCTCCGACGTAGAGGAGTTGCGTCTGCGCGTGGTCTCGCTGGAGCACCAGCTCTTCGGCGAAGCTAAGGCCAGCGCGCCGATTACCCCGATCGTCACCGGTGACAAGGATATGCTGATCGATCAGGAATGAGTCCCGCCCTCGGAGCACACGCCGCACATGCCGTCGCCCTTCCTTTCCAGAGACGAGATATCACGCGCCGGGCAGATTCTCCGGGTCATCGGGCGTTTCGGGTTCACGCCGCTGGCTCAGGCCATCGGGCTGGGCTGGCTGTTTCACGTCTTCTACTGGCGGCACATGGATCGGCGCTTCGCCGAACTTACTCCGCCGGTGCGCCTGCGGCTGGCGCTCATCGAGCTGGGCACCACCTTTATCAAGCTCGGGCAGGTGCTCAGCGCACGCTCAGATCTGCTCCCGCCCGACTACCTGCACGAACTCGCCAAATTGCAGGACGAAGTGCCGCCACAGCCGTTCGCGGTGATGGAGCCGGTCTTCCGGCACGCCTTCGGCTTTCCGCCCGCGGATGCCTTCGCCGCCTTCGACCCGGTGCCCATCGCCTCCGCCTCTATCGGGCAGGTGTATCGCGCGGAACTGCACGACGGCGGCGAGGTGGTGGTGAAGATTCAGCGTCCCGGCGTCGAGCGGCAGGTGCGCACCGACCTGGCGTTGCTCGCCCATGTGGCGGAGTTCGCCAACCGCATCCAGGCGGTACAGCGCTTCGATCTGCCCGCGCTGGTGCGCGAGTTCAGCAGTATCCTGCAGGACGAATTGCTCTACACGCTGGAGGCCCACAACGCCGAGACGCTGGCGGCCGAGGTGGCGGAGACCCCGGAGGTGGGCTTTCCGCAGGTTTACTGGCCCTTCACCGCGCGGCAGGTGCTCACCACCTACCTGGTGAAGGGGGTGAAGATTACCGATCTGCACGCGCTGGATGCGCGAGGGATCGACCGCACCGCGCTGGCGGTGCACCTGGCCAACAGCCTGCTGCGGCAGATTCTGCTGCACGGCATGTTCCACGGCGACCCGCATCCCGGCAACCTGCTCGTTACCGACGAGGGGCGCATTATCTTTTTGGATACCGGCATGGTAGGGCGCCTCGACCGCGCCATGCGCGAGGTGCTCATCGAACTGGCGGTGTCCATCTTCGACCAGGATATCGACGCCATCCTCGGCCACCTGCAGCAGCTCGGGGTAGTGGACGACCTGACGGACCTGCAACCCGTGCGCCGCGACCTCTCCCGCCTGATTACGAAGTACTACTTTCTGCCGCGGCGCGAGTTGCGCCTTGGTGAGCTGCTACAGCGCATGAACCACCTGCTCTTCGAGCACCGCATCCGCATGGCGTACGAATTCAGCCTGCTGGCGAAGGCGCTCTTCGTGGCGGAGGGGATCGCGCAGGAGCTGGACCCGAACTTCGACTACAACGTGGCCGCCCGCCCGGTGATCGCCGAGGTGCGCCACCGCTACTACTCCGCGCAGACCTTTATGGAGGATTCCGTGCGGGAGTGGCGGGGGCTGCGGCGCGCGCTGGTGGATCTGCCGCGTCGTTTGAGCGCCGCTCTGGGCCACCTGGAGCGTGGCGCCTTCCGCGTACGCACGCGCGACGATCAGCTCGACGTGCGGCAACAGGCGTCGAACATCATGGTGAACCGCATCAGCTTCACCGCCCTCACCATCGGCCTGCTCATCGCCAGCGCCTTGCTCCTCACCGCCCACGGCGCCACCGCCCCATCCTGGGAGCAATACCTGATCGACGCCTCGCTTATCGCCGAAAGCGTCTTCATCCTCGTGCTGCTGGTGTCGCTACTGCGGTCGGGGCGGATATAAAGATGTGGCACGGGCGTCCCGGCCAATACCTTTCAGTTAAGATCGCTTCGCCGTCCTGCACGCGCCCCCATCCCCCGCCTTCCCCCCGGAGGGAAGGGAGGAACCGGGTGAAAAATGCGCAATACGGGAGCGGAGAACCCACTCCGGGGCTCCCCTCTCCCAGCCGAGTCGTGCGAGGCGCCCGGGGGAGGGGCGGGGGTGGGGTCCGCGTTTTGACGAACGTACCAAGCTTATTTGAAAGGTATTCAGCGTCCCGCCCGTCTTTCCATTGGCCGGGACGGCCAAGGCACAAACGAAAAACGCCCTCCCCGGAAGGGGAGGGCGTTGTGGTACGTACGCTACCGGGGTTACTCGACGATCACCACCGAGACGGTGCGGCGGCCCCAGGCGACGGCGTCATGGCGCGAGGGGAAGCAGACGTCGATGCGGTGCCCCTTGATGGCGCTGCCGGTGTCGGCGGCGACGGCATAGCCGTAGCCTTCCACGTAGACTTTCGAACCGAGCGGGATCACGTGCGGGTCCACGGCGATTACGCCGAGTCCGGCGTGGAGGCCGATGGCGGTGTGGCCGGTAGCGCCGCGACCGCAACTGCGCGGTCCGGGATCATACGCGGTGGCGACCATATGCAGCACGCGGCGCGAGGCGTAGCCGCCACGGGAGGGTAGCTTGCCGTGGATGACGACGCGCGGTTGCGTGTGGCGCACGACATGGTAGCCTTGCAGCCATTGCGTGGTGACTACGCCGTCCTTTTTCCACATGCAGCGCGTCTGCACCGCCACGCCGGGCACGCCTTCGTGCACCTCGACGGGCCGCACGGTCATGCGATGGTCGAAGCGCTCGACGGTGGGCGGGGTGATGGCGACGCGCTCGTTGACCTTCTCGAAGGTCACGCGGTGTACGACGATCGTCATGCCATCGGTCACCGTGGTCGCCAGCGCGGGTTCCACCAGGTCGTGGTCATTCATGGTGACCTTCTCCTGCCACAGTACTTCCCGTACGGTGGTTTTGCCGGTGGAAATCGGGTACGCCGCCTCGGTCCCGACGCGCAACGACACCTGCTTGACAGCGGTGGCGGGAGCGGCGGACGTGGAGACGCCCTGTGCGATGACAGTGAGGGATAGCATGAAGAGTAGCGTGAATGTCAACGCGACGCGTATTCGGCTGTCTGGCCACTCCTGGGTGGCAAGGGTATGGGGCGCCGTTTTCCGGCGCGAGCCTCTCAGGCTCATCGCGTAGCCCCCTTTCTCGAGGATCGGGTCTTGCGCGTGGTGCTGAGCGGGCGTCGACTTCAACTGCAATGTAAGTGCTGTGATCGGTACTGTGATGTCTGGTGCAAAGCAACAACGCTGTGCGGAGACGGCGTTTTCACGCCCCTCCGGAGACAGTTAACGCGGGGAGTATATCATCCGGGCAATGCCATGTCAACCCTGCGCCGCCGACGCCCGGTTTTACCCCCGACTTTTGTATGAGACACACGACAGCACAGTTGGTTGCACAGCGGGTTAGCGAGTGGTTTTTGTGATAGAGGAACCACTCCCGTTTTCGCTGAATATACATCCTACGGAGGTGGAGAACATGGCGGATAATGTGGCGCGGAATTTGGGCAGCCGGGTGGGGTGCCATTGCTGGGGGACGGATGCGACCTCGACGGGGGCGCTGCCGACGATGGCGGAGGTGGGGTGCCGCTGGGTGCGCGCCACGCGGCCCATGCAGATGGATGTGGTGTCTACCGGCCCGCGCGCGTACAACTTCGCTGACCAAGGCGAGGGGTCCATCGATCTGGCGATTGCCAACGGCATGTCCATCATGGGCATCCTCGACGCGCGCTGGGGCAACGAGACGCTGTTCAACACGCTGCCCTACGCCTCGCCGATCTGGGAACACCTCGACCTGTGGGAGGATTTTGTCGCCGCCACGGTGCGCCACTACCGCGACCGGGTGAAGTATTGGGAGATCATCAACGAGCCGCCCTTTTTCTGGTGGTATCCGACGCCTGAGGGGGTGCAGATACCGGAAGTCAACCCGGTGCTGCAGCGCGCGCCGATCTGGGCCTACGTGGAGCTGCTCAAGGCGAGCGCGCGGGCGATCCGCGCCACCGATCCGGAAGCGAAGATCGTCCTCGGCAGCGGCTTCGGCGATGGGCTCTTCCTCAAACGCATCTACGAACTGGACGGACGCGACGCCTTCGACGTGGTCTCCGTGCACTACCTGTCCTGCAAGCACCCGCGGGACTTCGCGCGTCCGTACCGCGTGGTGCGCGACCTGATGGCCGCGCACGGCGACGCGCACAAGCCGCTGTGGGATACGGAAAACGGCCCCTTCGGCGCGGTGATCGGCCAGGCGGTGCGCACGCCGGAGGAATACGAGGGGCTGTTCAACGTCTACCGCCACTGCTTCGCGCACGAATTTGGCCTCGACCGCTACTTCTGGTTCAACCCGGTGACGACGGTGGCGGGGGGCGAACACGCTACGAGTTACCGCCTCGCCGACGGCAGCCTCACGCCGCCGTATCAGGCGATGGCCACGCTGGCGCGTTTCGTGGGCGAAGGCGCGCTGCTGGCGAGCGCCCACCCGGGCGAAGAGGCGCACGCCTACGTCTTTGACGGCCCCCAGGGACCGGTGACGCTGCTCTGGGCCACCGCGCCGGCGGACTATTCGCTGGGCGGCCCGGTGGAAGCGTGGAGCTACCTGGGCACCCCGACGCCGCTGCCGGCGCGTCTGACCGGCGCGCCGCTCATCCTCGCCGGCAACGTACTCGACCGGCTGGACGTCACCGTGCGCGGCCCGCGCGAGACGGTGGTGGCCCCGCGGCGCGCCATTCCGCCGGACGTACCCGGCGCCGTCGTGCCCCACGGCGCCCCCGCCGACGCGGCCGCCTGGGCGGCGATTCCCTATCTCGCCACGCGCGACGACGTGCCCGTGGTCATGCCGGACGACCACTTCGTGGCCGTGCCCTCCAGCGTCACCGCCGACGTGCAACTCGCCTGGGACGCCGATGCCCTCTACCTGCGTGTGCGTACCTACGACGACACGCCGTCGCCCAACGGGCTGGTGCAGCTCGCTCTGCACGACAGCGACCCCGCGGTGACGGAGTGGGCCTTCTTCTACAACGCCTACGGCCTCATCAACCTCTACGCCTCGCCGCACGGGGCGCTGTGCCTGCGCTTCGAATACCTCGACCCGCTGGCCTACCCCGCGGGGATCATGCCGACGGCCACGCTGACGACCGACCCGTTGCCCGACGGTCTGCGCTTCACCGCGCGGCTGCCGTGGGCGGAACTCGGCCCCAGCCGCCCCGGCGGGCATGAGCCCTTCCTGCTGATGTTCACCTTCAACCGGGCGGACAACATGCTCGCCGTGCCGCCGGACGACCACGCCGAGGAGTGGGCGCACAACTTCAACGACACCTTCATCGTGAAAGCGCCCTCCCTGCAGCGCTGGGTGAAATTTACACGCTAAAGAGTGAAAAGTGTATGTGTTTGCGCTAAACCGCGGCAGGGAACGGGCGGCGGGGCGCGGAATAGCGTAGTATTCCACGATACACACCGCATGGAGGGGTTCGCGTGACCAAACTGTTCTTTCCGCCGGATGACTGGGTGATCGCCGAAGAAGGGTATCAGCCGCACCTGCACGCGTTGCAGGAGACGGTGTTCGCCATCGGCAATGGCTATATGGGCGTGCGCGGCACCCCGGAGGAAGGTTTCTCCGGCGGGCCGTCGAGCACCGGCACTTTCCTGCCGCTGGTGTATGACGAAGGGCGCATCGGCTACGAGTGGACGCGCGTCAACTTTCCCACGCGCTCCACCTTTGTCGTCACCTCGCCGAGTTGGACGAACGTCGCCCTGACCCTCGACGGCGTGCGCTTCGACCCGCGCGAAGGCACGCTGCACGCGTACCGCCGTGCCCTCGACCTGCACGACGGCATCCTCACCCGTGAGCTGGTGTGGGAGGACGCGTCCGGGCACCGCACGGAGATCCGCATCGCCCGCCTCGCCAGCCTCGATCAGCCGCACCTGGGCGCCCTCCGCTACGCCATTCGCCCGCTCAATTACAGCGGCGAAGTGACCTTCGAGGTGGGCATCGACGCCGGGTGCGCCGGCAATTGCACGGTGACGGGCCGCGAGTGGCTGGGCCGCGACGGCGTGCTGCTGGAAACGACCACCAACAGCACCGGCTTCCACGAAGCCTTCGCCATGCGCGCGCACGTGGATACGGACGGCACGGCGGACAAGGCGATCGTCGGCAAGGTGTCGCGCGACAAATATCTGGCCCGCACCTTCACCTTCACGGCGGCTGAAGGACAGTGGTATACGCTGGAGAAGATCGTGGCCGTCACCACCTCGCGCGATCCCGAGGAGGGCGACTTCCTCGCGCGCGCTACGGTGCTGGCCAAACGCGGCAGCATGGCCGGCTACGCCGCGCTGCGCGAGCGCCACGCCGCGGCGTGGGCGCGCTACTGGACCGAGCAGGACGTGGAGATTCCCGGCGACCCGGCGGCACAGCAGGGTATCCGCTACTCCCTCGCCTGCCTGCACTGGAACTACACCGGTGTTGACGCGCGCCTCAACGTAGGCGCCAAGGGCATCAGCGGGCCGGGCTACGGCGGGCTCTACTTCTGGGACTCCGAAGTCTACCTGTTGCCCTACTACACCTACACCAACCCGGAGAAGGCGCGCAACCTGCTGATGCAGCGCTTCATCACGCTGCCGCAGGCACGCGACCGGGCGCGCATGTTCCGTTACGAAGGCGCGCTCTACCCGTGGACCACGCTGGACGGCACCGACTGCGCCATCCCGTGGGAATACGGAATGCTGGAGCAGCACGTCAGCATCGCCATCCCCTACGGCGTGTGGATGTACGTCGAGGCGAGCGGCGACGAGGAGTTCCTCTGGCAGTGCGGCGCGGAGATGGTGCTGGAAACGGCGCGCTTCTGGGCCAGCCGCGTGGTCTTCAACACCCGCCGCGGCAAGTACGTCCTTAACGCCGTCACCGGGCCGGACGAATACGCCATGGTGGTGAACAACAACTGTTACACGAACACCATGGCGAAGTTCGTGCTGGAATACGCGGGGGAGATCGCCGCGCGCATGGCGGAGGAGCGCCCGCGGGCGTGGGCCGCGCTCTGTGCGAAGATCGACGTGCGCCCCGACGAAGCGGCGAAATGGGAGGATGTCGCCGCGCGCATGTATCTGCCCTTCGATCGCAAGCTGGGCATCCACCCGCAGGACGATGCCTTCCTGGATATGGACCCCATCGACGTGGCGGCGATCCCCGAGAACGAAAAGCCGCTGCTCGGGAACTGGCCGTGGGAGCGCCTCATCCGCACGCAGGTGCTCAAACAGCCCGACGTGCTGCTGCTCATGTTCCTGCTCAACGACCGCTACCCGGAGCGGGTGAAGCGCGCGAACTATGCCTACTACGAGCCAAAGACGATCCACGACTCCTCGCTCAGCCCGTGCATTCACTCCATCCTCGCCGCCGAGTTGGGGCTGCCCGCGCAAGCCTTCGACTACTATCTGCGCACCGCCCGGTTGGACCTGGACGACGTGAACGGCAATGCGGAGCAGGGCGTGCACATCGCCAACATGGCGGGCAGTTGGATGAGTATCGTACAGGGCTTTGCCGGTATGCGCCTGCATCGCGGCAAGCTCTCCTTTATGCCGCACCTGCCCGCCGCGTGGCCGCGCATGGCCTTCACCGTGCGCTTCCGCAAGCGGACCATCCGCGTGGAACTCAGCGCCGAGGAGATCGCTTTCACCATCACGGGCCGCCCGATGACCATCACCGTCGGCAACCGCCTCGTGCGCCTCAACGGCGGCCCCGCCATCCGCGTGGCGCTCGAACAGGCCGTGTTGGTGTAACGGCCAACCTCTCGTCGTTCCCCACCTCCCACCCTTCCCCCTCACGTCCCGGTGACGGGGGAAGGGCGGTTTTCCCGGCAATCCACCACGTTCTTGCGCGAAAACTCATCCCAACCCCTAACCCCTAACCCCTTTCTTTCCGTTATAGTGTAAGCGACGGCTCGTAATGGGTATACAAGCGGTAGCATTATGAATGAGATCGAGGGATGGAAAGCGTTGGCGGCGGTGCAGGCGGTGGGGTGCATCGTCTCCGGCATGACGGTCGGGCTGGGGCACGGCACCACGGCGCGCTATGCCGTGCTGGAACTCGCCGCCCGTTTGCGCGCGGGGAGCCTGACGGACATCCGCGCCGTGCCCTGCTCCTACGCCGTGGAGCGGCTGGCGCGGCAGGAACGCATCCCCCTCACCACATTGGAGGATACGCCCACCCTCGACCTGACCATCGACGGCGCCGACGTGCTCACGCCGACGCTGCAGGCGATCAAGGGGGGTGGGGGCGCGCTGCTGCGCGAGAAGATCGTGGCGCAGGCGACACTGCGAGAGATCCTTGTGGTCGACGCGACGAAGTTGGCGCCCGTGCTGCACGGCAAGGTGCCGCTGGAAGTGCTGCCCTTCGGCTGGCGCACGCAGATCGAGTATTGCGCGAGCCTCGGCGGGCGGGCCGTCCGGCGGGAAAAGGACGACAAGGCGGTGCTGACCGACCAGGGCAACTACCTGCTCGACGTCGACTTCGGCCCCCTCGACGACGCCCCCGCCCTTGCCGCGGCGCTGCAGGAGCGCGCGGGCATCCTTGCCCACGGGCTCTTTCTCGATCTGGTGCACGAGGCGTTTGTCGCCGGCGCGGACGGCGTACGGACCTACCCCCCAACCCCCCTCCCTTGAGGGAAGGGGAGAGACATGGGTGGGTTATCGGATTACGATATCATTCACGGAGACAGGGGGTAGGTCAAATGCGCTTGGCAATACTCGGTTTGGGACGCATGGGGTTGAATATGGCGAAGCGGCTGCTGCGCGGCGGGCAGCAGGTGGTGGCGTACAACCGTCACCCCGATCCGGTCGCCGAAGCGGTAGCGACGGGCGCGGAAGGCGTTCACACGCCGGAGGCGGTGGTGGCGGCATTGGCCCCCCCGCGCGTACTCTGGCTGATGCTCCCCGCCGGCGCGGTGACGCAGGCGATGCTCGACACGCTGGCGCCGCTGCTGACGCCGGGGGACATCCTGGTCGACGGCGGCAACAGCTACTACCAGGACACCATGCGCCGCGCGGAAGCCTTGCGGCCACGCGGGCTGCACTACGTGGACGTGGGCACCAGCGGCGGCGTGTGGGGGTTGGAAGAAGGCTACAGCCTGATGATCGGCGGTGACCCGGCGCCGGTGGCGGCGCTCTGCCCGGCCTTCGAGGCGCTGGCGCCCGCCCCCGACCGCGGCTGGGGCCACGTGGGGCCGTGCGGGTCGGGGCATTTCGTGAAGATGGTACACAACGGCATCGAATACGGCATGATGCAGGCCTTCGGCGAGGGGTTCGAGCTGTTGCAGCGCAAGGCGGAATTCAACCTCGATCTGCACCAGGTGGCGGAGATCTGGCGCGACGGCAGCGTGGTGCGCTCCTGGCTGCTCGACCTGGCCGCGCGCGCGCTGGCGGAGAATCCCTCCCTGGAGGGTATCGCGCCTTATGTGGCGGACTCCGGCGAGGGGCGTTGGACGGTGCTGGAGGCCATCGCGCTGTCCTGTCCGCTGCCGGTCATCACCCTCGCGCTGGAGAACCGCTTCCGCTCCCGCGACGACAACCTGTTCTCGGAGAAGCTGCTCGCCGCGCTGCGCAACCAGTTCGGCGGGCACGCCATCAAGCACGAGGAGTAAGGGCATGACCGACGCGCTGACCATCGTCATCTTCGGCGGTTCGGGCGACCTGACCCACCGCAAGCTGATCCCGGCGCTCTACAACCTGGCGCGCAAGGGACGGCTGCCCGCGCAGACGCGCGTGGTGGGCTTCTCGCGCCGCCCGTACAGCGACGACGAATACCGCGACGCGTTGCACGCCCACGTGACCGACGAGTTGGGCGCGTCCTACGACCCGGCGGTGTGGGACACCTTCGCGCCGCGCATCGCCTACCTGGCCGGCGATGTGGAACAACCGGGCGACTACGGGAAGCTCGACGCGGCGCTGCGCGAACGGGAAGGCGGGCCGACGGACCGCATCTACTACCTCGCCACGCTGCCGCAATACTTCGCGCTGATCGCGCGCGGGCTGGGCGACGCGGGGATGGCGCAACAGGACGGCGGGTGGCGGCGCATCGTGGTGGAGAAACCCTTCGGCACCGACCTGGACTCCGCCCGCGCTCTCAACGCCACGCTGCACGCCGCCTTCGCCGAGGAGCAGATCTACCGCATGGATCACTACCTGGGCAAGGAGACGGCGCAGAATATCCTCTTCTTCCGCTTCGCCAATGCCATTTTCGAGCCAATCTGGAACCGCAACTACGTGGACAACGTGCAGATCACCGTGGCGGAAACGGTGGACGTGGGCACGCGCGGGGCGTATTACGACGACGCGGGCGTGCTGCGCGACATGTTCCAGAATCACCTGCTGCAACTGCTATCGCTGGTGGCGATGGAGCCGCCCGTCTCCTTCCAGGCCGACGCGGTGCGCGACGAGAAGATCAAGGTCTTCTCCGCCATCCGCCCCATCGCGCTGGGCAACACGGTGCGCGCGCAGTATGAGGGGTACCGCGACGCCCCGCACGTGGCAGCCGATTCGTCCACCCCCACCTTCGCGGCGATCAAACTCTACCTCGACAACTGGCGCTGGAACGGCGTGCCCTTCTACCTGCGCTCAGGCAAGGCGCTGGCGGCGCGCTCCAGCGAGATCATCGTGAACTTCAGCCGCCCGCCGCACCAGATCTTCCTGCACAGCGACCTGCTGCCCAACGTGCTGCGCATGTGCATCCAGCCGGATGAGGGCATTCACCTCAACGTGCAGGCGAAGGTGCCGGACACGCAGGATCAGGCGGCGCCCGTCGATCTCGGCTTCAGCTACCAGGCGGAGTTCGGCAATATCGAGCTGCCCGACGCCTACGAGCGCCTGCTCCTCGACGTGATGCAAGGCGACGCGTCCCTGTTCCCGCGCAACGACGCTATCGAGCGCACCTGGAAGCTCATCGATCCGCTTATCCAGGGCTGGCAATCCCCGGAAGCGCCGCCGCTGGAGACGTACCCGAAAGGCTCCTGGGGCCCGCTGGGCGCCGACGAGTTGCTGGGCTGCAACGGGCGCTGCTGGTATTACGGGTGCGGGTGGAGGGGCAGGCAGTGATCGGGATCACCGAATCGCCGGAAGGCGTCGCGCTCGCCCTGGTACAGTTTATCGTGCAACGTGCCGCCTCGAGCACGGATCATCGCCTGTGCCGGGTGGCCCTTTCCGGTGGCAGCACGCCGCGACGCCTGTACGAGATGCTCGCGCGGCCGCCCTGGCGCGACCAGGTAGATTGGGCGCGGATAGAAGTCTTCTGGAGCGACGAGCGCTGCGTGCCGCCCGACGACCCGGCCAGCAACTACCGCATGGCGCGCGAGGCGCTGCTCGAACAGGTTCCGATTCACCCGGCGCACATCCACCGCATCCTCGGCGAGCTGCCGCCCGACGAAGCCGCCGCGGCGTACGAGCGCACCTTGCGAAAGGTCTTTCGGGGCCGGGCCCCACGCTTCGACATCCTGCTGTTGGGCATGGGGGTCGACGGCCATACCGCCAGCCTCTTCCCCGGCACGCCGGCGATCCACGAGACGATGCGCTGGGTGGCGGCTACGGAGGCGCCGACGGCGCCGCACGCCCGGATCACGCTCACCCCGGTCGCGCTCTCGCACGCTGTTGATGCGTATGTCCTCGTGACCGGCGCCGAAAAGGCGGACATGGTACGGACGATCTTCAAAGGCCCGCGCGACCCCGACCGCTATCCCGCGCAGTTGCTCATTGACAGTGCCTACTGGATCATGGACGAGGCGGCGGCGGCGCGCTTCAGGGAACCCTGAAGCCGATCTCCGCCAGCCACTCGGCGCAGTTGCGCGTCCATGCGCCCGCGGGGTGGCCTTCCGCCAGACCCAGGCCGTGCGGGCCGCTGGGATAAATGTGCAGCGCGTAGGGCACGCCGTGGGCATGCAGCGCCTGGGCGAAGAAAAGACTGTTTTCCACCGGCACCGCGCCGTCGTCGCTGGTCGACCACAGGAAGCTGGGCGGCGTTTGCGCCGTCACGCGCGTCTCCAGCGACAGTGCCTGCAGCAACTCCGCCGGCGGCGGGTCACCGAGCAGGTTCTGGAAGGACCCGAAGTGCCCGAAGGGGCCGGAGGAGATGACCGGGTAGCAGGCGATAAGGGCATCGGGACGACTGGGTTGCCGCTCGATGGGGTCTACCGCCGCCGGGTCGCCGAAATCGAAGAGGGTGGCCGTGGAGGTGGCCAGATGTCCGCCGGCGCTGAATCCCAGGATGCCCACGCGCCCCGCGTCCACCCGCCACGCCTCCGCGTGGGCGCGCACAAGGCGCATGGCGCGTCGGGCGTCATTCTGCGGCACGGGATACCGGTACGGCGCCACGCGGTAGTCCAGCACGAAGGCCGCCACGCCCAGCGTGTTCAACCACTGCGCCACCGGCGCCCCTTCGTGCGGCGCCCGCCCGCCGTACCCGCCGCCGGGACATACCACCACCGCCGCGAACGGTCCGTCGCCCGTGGGAAGGAAGGGCGTCAGCCGCGGCCGGTCTTCGCTGCCGTCGCCCAACGCCCCCGGCGCGCCGTCCGGCCACAGGTACAGGGAATCGGTAGTGGATGTCATGGGGAAACCTCCGTGAGAGTGTTTGAACCACAAAGGTACAAAGGTCACAAAGGAGATATTTCCTTGGTGTCCTTTGTGCCTTTGTGGTGAATTTCGTCGTTATCCGGGCATGATGCCGAAGCTTTTCGGTGGTTGGCCGGTGTGCAGGTAGGTGATGGCGCCGATGATGATCGTCGCCAGGCCACCGAGCATATCCCCGGCGATGAGGCCGAGGAGCAACGGCATCATGTTGCGATAGGTGGCGCCGCCGCCGAAGCGGGTGATGCCCAGCTTCACCAGCCAGCCCAGGAAGAAGGAGAAGGCGAAACAGACCCCTGGATAGGTGGTCCATATCAAAAACAGCACCGGATGCAGCGGCCATTTACTGAAGCGCAGGCGGCCCATGGTGAAGAGCAGCACCAGTCCCGCGCCGATGACGAAGGTGAGCAGGAATTGCGGGCGCGGTTTCATCTGCAGAAAATGGCCCCAGCCGGTGACGCCCACCGCCGACTTGAGGATGCCTTGCGCCTGCAGGTGCTGTTCGGCGGCGATCGCGCCATCGAAGGGCATGTGCGGCACGTTGTTCGTCGACCAGGCGTCCTGTGCGTTGGCGCCGTAGCGGTATTGCCAGTACAGCGTGGCAGGCACGGCGACCGCGAAGCCGATGATCAGCGCCACCACCGCCCAGCCGGCGAAACGGCCCACCTGCACCTGGCGCAGGTCGAGCAGTTTGAAGGTGTTGGTGATGAAGGGCATAAAGGCTTCGCGCGGGTCCACCAACATCACCGTGGAGAGCATAATGATGATGAGCAACGCCTGCGGGCCGATGGCGCCCGCGCCGAACAGACCGCTGAAGACGGCGATGGGGCCGAAGTTCGCCTGGATGAAGAAGGCGCCCGTCTCCGCCAGGATGCGCGACATCACCAGGAAGATCATCACCGACAGCGCCAGGTAGACCACGGTGAGCTGCCAATCGAGCTTGCCCAGGATGCTGATATAGACGGTGCAGAGGAGCGACGCCAGTAGGAAGAGGCGCGCGCCCCACACCGATTCGGGGCGCAGCTCATCCGTCTTCTGGTTGAAGAGCGCGCTTTTCAGCACGGCGGTGTAGTAATGACGCCCGTTGTAGAGCAGCACCAGCATGAAGCCGAAGTAGGCGCCGAAGGCTGTTGCGTTGCCGGCGTTGAAGTCCTGGCTGCTCATCTGTACGCCGTACCCGAGCAGCGCGCCCGTGACCGCCCCCCACAACACCGGGCCGACGGCCAGCGACAGGCTGACATCGGAGGGGAGCAGATAGGCGACGGCGATCACGGTGAAGTAGATCGTCGGGCCGAAGAACCACCAGCCGACCCCGCCGCGCACCAGGGTAGGAATGAGCGGCTGCAGGGTCGAGAGCTGGAGCTGCCGGGAGAAGGTAAGCATACCCGGGTGCGCCAGGCAGAGGTAGTTGTTGAGGTGAAAGAGCGCCACGGGGATGGTGGAGCACCAGAAGAGCTTGTTGCGCACGATGGCGGGCAACCCACCCTGGCCGTCCTCCGGCAGCAGGCTCTGCGTAAAGGCGGCGATGGGGTAGGGGAGCTGCTCGTAGTCCGCCCATTGCCGGTGCACCACCAGCGACAGCCCGAGCAGGCCGATCCAAAAGGTGAAGAGCAGCGGCAGCCAGAAGGTCAGCGTGCGCGCCCAGGCGCTCCACGGAATCTGCCCGAGCCCGATGTCCTTGTTCCCCACGCTCAACCCCTGCACAAAGCCGTTGAGCACGGTGTTCTCGTTCTGCGGGGTGACGTCGACGAGCATGCCGGGGGGCAGCTTCTGCACCACGCTCTCGTGGGAGGAGCGCCAGGCGTTGCCGTCTTTCGGGGCTTCCCAGCCGGCGGTCGTCTTCACCATCTGATGGGGGAGGATCAGCGTGGTGGTGAAGGTGCGCATGAGCCCGGAACCGGGGATGACGCACGCGGCCAGCGTGAGGCAGGCGATCACCGCGATCTCGGCGCCGGAAAGCGCCAGGCGCTTGTGCAGGAAGTAGAGCAATGGGTTGAGGAGGACCACGAAGACGATGAGCGTGCCGTAGACGGAGATCGGCATATTGTTGCCGACCAGGTAGGTCTGGTGCATCACCGCGTCGTTGAAATAGGTCAGCCCACAGATGAGCGCGGCACCCAGCAACCCTAGCAGTACGGCACGAAAGGTCATGGCTCTCTCCGAAACGGCGGTATCCGAACGTGCCCACGCGGCGGGCAGGGAACGAGGCACGGGAGCCGGTCGCCGCGGCAGCACGCCGCACAACCGATATATTATTGTAGCGAGAATTCGTGATAATGGCAATACGGAGAGCGGTTTACCGGTAGGTGCCGCGACAACGGTCATCTTGTAGCCGCAGGTCTTCAGCCTGCGCCGAGGAAGACCTGCGGCTACATTCATTTCGCCAGCGCCAGCAGCACCGTACCGATGGTGGCGCAGAGGAGGCCGAGGAGCACTTTGCCGGCATGGGCGCGGAAGGAGACTTCGTGGAAAGCGACGATACCCAGGAAGACGGCGGGCAGGGTGTTGAGCTGCGCCAGCGACCAGGCGATGGAGAGATCGACCATGCCCATGCTGGCCGAGAGGGCATACAGGGCGATGGTCCAGGCCGCGCCGCCGAGGAGCGACCAGGCGTAGGCGGAGAGGGGGTAGGTGCGCAGCACGCGCACCCCGCCGGGGCGCAGCAGCACCGCGACGGTGGCGGTGATGAGGATGCCGACCGCCATCCACGGCGTGAACTCCCAGTAGCCCACCGCGGCGACGACCTGCTTGAGCGGATACAGGTAGCTGGCGTAGCAGACGGCCGCCGCCAGCGCCAGCAGGATGCCGCTCACCGTATGACGCCGCGGCACGTCGGCCCCGCCCGTCATCCCGATGACCACCGCCGACACCACGATGAGCGCGCTGCCCAGCAGGGCATAGGTCGCGTTGGTGGTGCGCCACTCCTGCAGAAAGAGCAGCCCCACCAGCGTGCCCAGCACACCGGTGGTGTTCTTGAAGGGGGTGGCGAGGGCCATGCCGATGCGGCCGATGCTCGCCGAGAAGGCCATGGTGCCCAGCCCCCACACCAGCCCGCAGAAGACCGCCTCGCCGCGCTGCCACCAGGTGGCGTGGTGCGGGCAGCCGACCCAGACGTAGGGGATAAGCGCCGACAGCAGCACCCCCAGGGCGATGGCCCACAGGTAGCTGATGGTGTCGAGCTTCAATACCTTCTGCGGCACCATGTAGAAGGCGAAGAAGAGCGCGCTCACGATACCGAGCAGGAAACCGAGGATGATGACGAGTTGGTGGGGCATGAAAATTGTATTCAGGAGTCAGAAGTCAGGAGTCGGAAGAGGACGGCCTAGCAACTCTGTCCTCCCGACTCCTGACTCCTGTTTCCTATCTCCTCGCATTATTCCCCGAGCACCGCTTTTGCGCCGTCTTCAGGCGGGTTGAAGGTGCCGTAGGTCGCCGGCCACACCATCAAGTTTTGCAGGTCCGCGCCGGGCTGGTTATTGTCGTCGATCATGAAACCGAGCCAGAAGGAACTGCCCGGGGTCATCGGCGGGGCGTCTTTCTCCGCGCCTTCGTAGGTCACCGCGTCCATCGGGAGCTTGAACTCGGTGACGATCACCTTGTCCTTCGCCAGGTCGACGCCGTAGACGCTCTCGATCATCGCGCGCTCGCTCACGTCCGCCGCGCTGTCAAGGATTTTAATGACGCGCGGGGCGTGGTCGGCGGCCAGCAGGCGTTCCAGCTTGCCATAGAAGAAGCGCTGGCGGATGATCATGTCACCGGCGTCAGTGGTCTTCGAGATGTCGAACTTGAAGCCGGGGCCGAAGCCGTTGAGGCACATCTCCACGCAGGGCTGCAAATAGTGGCGCGACGCCGGCTGGAAGAAGACGGGGTTTTCGTCGAAGCGCAGGATCTGCACGTACAGATCCTTGTCGAAGTAGGCCATGCGGATCACCGCGCTGGCGTCGAGCGGGCCGTCGATGCCGGTCACGGCGGTGTCCGGGGTGATGATGATATTCGGCGTTATGCCGGCGGTGCGCCACTTGCCCAGCTCGCCGTCGATGGGCAGCGGGGCCTTCAGGCGCGGCAGCGTGACGATGGGTGTGGCCGGGCGCTGCGCGGCGAGGTTCGGGTCGGGGGCAGGCAGTGCCGCCAGCGTAGCCGCCAGCGCCGGGGAGACGACCACCGCTGCCGTTCCGTGCAGAATCGCCCCCTCGTTGCCCAGCCGGAACCAGTGGTGCATGCCGTTGAAGTTGTCGGCGAGGAGCAGGTTGTAGCGCCCATCCTGCCCCTGCCAACCCTGCACCGCGCCGGGATGGTCGAGCCAGTAGCCGCCGTAGTGGCTGATCGCCGCCTGCCCGAGGGTGCCCAGGCCCAGGCCGTCCTTGTCCACGCACACCACTTCGCAGGTCTGGCCGACGCCGCTGAAGCCGACGGGCCCGAGGGTCTGGAAGTTGTACAACCCCTTGTGCATCGCCAGCGGATGCAGCCAGCGCAGATGGCCGGCGGCGTCGAAGCCCGCCATGTCGGTGCCAGCGCCGTTGAAGAGCCCGGTGCCGCCCGGCGCCGCATAGGTGCGCACCAACGCGCCCAGCGTGCCGTCGCCGAAGGGGGCGGTGCCCGCGGGTTCGAGGCCGTCCGGCTTAGCGGTATAGGGGGAGATGAAGCCTTTGCCGTTCCACGGCCAGCTCGTCGTGGCGGCGGGTGCCAGGAGCGGCGCGCCGTCGGCGTCGAGGCCGGCGATATGCCAGACGATGAGCGAGTATCCGTTGCCGTGCGTTTGCAGTACGCCGTTCGGGCCGGGGGCGGGGTTTTCGAAGGTCAACCCGCCGGCGTCGCAGGGTACCGCGGCGTCGGCGTCGTCGATGGTGCCATCGTGGTTAGTATCCTTGCGGCAGATAGCGCCCTTGCCGACGCCCGCGTACTGCACCAGCGGGGTTTGCGTGAAGCCGTCGATCGTCGTGAACTCAACCCCGCGGCCCGCCTTCGTCTCGATGGCGTAGACGCCGAAGGTGTGCCCCTGGACGGCCATCTCCCCGGCGAACTGCGCCTTGGCGGGCAGCCCGGCGCGCGACCACAGCGCCTCGGGCTTCCAGGTGCCGTTTTTCAGATCGAGGGCGAAAGACCAGTCGCCGCCGGTGTCGTAACGACGCGGTGTCGGTCCGTACGCCGGCACGGTGCCGTTGCCGAAGACGCCGAAGCTGCTCCAGCGGATCTTGCCCGCGGCGTCGAAGACGGTCAGCCGGTTGGCATCGCCCACGGCGAGGTCACCCGCGGGGGAGAGGGCCATACTCGGACCCCAGCTCGTGCGCCCGGGCGCCGCCTGGAAGGTGAAGCGGTCGGGGCGTGCCGCGCCGAAGGGGCCGTCGCCGGTGCCGATGCTCGATATGAGATCACCAAGGTGGTCTGGCAATTTATAAAGGAATATTTTACCGTATTTGCGCGACGCGATTGCAATCCGGCCATTACATACCGTCAACCCACATGGATCAATCACGTCACCGTTTACCCTTGGGATAACTTGTTCAATAGACGTACCCGCCCCAGCTCGAATCGCAAAAAGCGTTTCTTTATAATCAGTTAACACCAACACTTGGCCTCTTTTTTCGTCTGCTGATGGGCAGCATGCTCCCTTTACTGGAATGCGTTGTGTGAAATTAGGGGCATTCAGCGGACCGAAGTAGACGGCGGAACCGTCGGTGACGACTAATCTGTCCCCGAGTACCGTGATCCCGTTGCCGTGGAAACCTTCCGGCAGCGACCAACTGTATTTGCCACCTTCCCAGGGGATCACTTGTCCGGTGGTTACGTCCAGCTTTGTGATGCGGTCGGGGCGCAGCACGTAGCAGACATTGCCGGCGGTCGCCAGCCCTTTCGTGTCGGCGCCGGCACGGAAGGACCACTGGTACTTGCCCGACGGGCCGTCGTAGCCGCGCACGTCAATGAAGTCCTCCGCCCAGCCGTCGTTGCCCGCCATCAGCCGCGCCTTGTCATCGAAGGCCACGCGCGCGGCGCCGATGGGGGCGTCGGCGCCGTAAGGCTCCTCGGGGCCGGTGTCGCCGATGTGGCCCATGTAGTCCCACGTCAACCGGCTCTCCGTCACACGCACCTCATAGCTGCCCGCGGCGATGGGGGCGTACTGGAAATCGCGCGTGGGCAGCCAGAAGTTATACTTGCCCGCCGTGAGCGGCAGGTTATGAAAGAGGTAGGCCACCTCGCGCCCGTCCTTCGTGAAGACGCCCGCGCTGGTGATGCCTGCACCGGATCTCACGACGAATTTGCCGTCGGCGGGCCGCGGCGCGGTGAGGTGTGCGATGTAGGCGCCCAGGTCCATGGCACCGCGACGCCGCGCGTGGGTGATGTCGCCGGCCGGGGCTTTTACGCCCGCGTAGCTTGCGACGCCCGTCGCGGTGACGGGGGTGCGGTCGAGCGCCCAGGTCAGCGCGTTGGTGGGGCGGTAGTCGCCGCCGTCCGCGTTGGCGAAGGCGACGGGGGCGGTGACGGAGTGCACATCCTGCCCGCAGAGGAAGGTCCACTCGCCGATGGATTTGCGCCCGAGTTGGCCCTCCAGCTTGCCGGCGTAGAGTGCGGAATAGAGGTTGTAATCGATGTGCGCGCCCGTCACCCCCGTGCCGAGGTAGATGCCGGTGGCGCTGTCTGCCACGCAGTTGTTGAAGACCACCGGGTCGCTGCCCGAGGGAATGCTGATGCCCAGGCTGCTGTCACGCACCGCGGTGCAGTTGACGATGACGTTGCGCGTGCCCGCGCCCGCCACCAGCCCGTAGCGGTTGCCGTCGCTCACCACGTTCTCGAAACGCCCGTCCGTCACGTGGGTGAAGACCACCCCGTTGATGCTGTTGGCGGCGCGCACGTTGCGCACCGTGACGTCCGCGCAGTCGTGCACGGAGATGTCGATGCGCGTGGCGCCGAGGACGGTGAGATCGGTGATGGTTGCCTTGGCGCCGCCAGCGATTTCGAGTCCCACCGGCACGCCCGTCGCGTCGATGATCGTCTGCCCGACGCCCGCGCCGTGCAGGCTGATGCCCGGGGGTAAGAGAAATCCACCCTTAACCACGCCCGCGGGCAGGATGACGGTGCTGCCGGCCCTGGCGTGCGCCAGGCTGGCGGTCAGGTCGTCGGCAACGGCGGCGCCGACGAGGCAGCAGAGGAGTGCGGCAATACCGAGGAAACGGGTGATACGCAGCATGGTGTTATCTCCCAGATGAAGTCCGTCGCGGTTGCCTGGACGGGGGTGTGTTTGTGCGTGGAGTATAGCATGTCTCCCGGGAAAAGGGTAGCGATGTGGGGTGTTTCCGTCCTTGACAATTCACCGCTTCCGCCGTATTATCAGCGTGGCTGGCCACGGATAAAACCATAGGTACTATGCAGGAGATAGCCCCGCCAGCCCGAGGCGCCTGCTTATGTCTGGCCTGATGCGCGCAACACGCGTATGAGGTGAGGCATAGGCGGGCGTTTTTGGTTTGGTACGTGAAGGAGTGCGGATTATGCCACCGACACAGAAACGCCGGTCACATAAGTTTCAAACTTGGGAACTGAAGGCCGCCGCCATCAGCCCGGATTATCGCCAGGCGCTGGAGGAGGCGTATCACGGGTCGCCGGTGCTGCTTATCGGCACGGTGCTGGAATGCCTGCAGCAGGGGCGGGCCGTCAGCGGTATGCTGCTGATGGGGGGCACGCGGGTGCATCACGTGCTGGAAGCCGACGGCAAGGAGCACGCGGTGCCACTTGACCGGGTGATCGATTATTCCTCCCTGATCCTCGACCCCACGCGCCCGCGCCATGCCATCATGACCGATTTGCACGCGGTGGAGGCGGAGCGGGAGGCACTCAAGGCGGCGATCGACCTGGAAACGCTGTGGGAGGTGACCTCCGACGAGGCGCACCCGTGGACGTTGGACGCGTTGGCCACGCTGTACTTCCACGGCGAGAGTGGTCGGCACGGCAAGGCGGCGCTCTTCCGCGCCCTGCTCGACGGCGGATACTTCCGACGCGACGGGTTGACCTTCACGCCGCAGCCGCGGAAGCTGGTCGAGGCGCACCGGGTGCAGCAGCGCCACCGACTCGCCGCCGAGGCCGGGCTACAGGAGGTGGGCGCGTGGTTGCGCCGGGCGGTGGACGGCAGCGTGACGCCGCCCCCCGCCGGGGCGGCGCATGCCCTCGCGATGATCGCCGGGCGCGTACTGTTCGGCCCGGCGCACCCCGACGCGCGCACGGTGGAACGCATCGCTGCCGCCGGACATCTTTCCACCCGCGAAGCGCTCATCGACGCGCTGACGGCAGTGGGACACTGGTCATGGGACGAGAACCTGGACCTGCTCCGCGTCGGCACGCCGGTCGCCTTCTCAGCGGAGGCCGTCGCCGAGGCGAAAGCGGCGCGCGCCCGCCGTTCGGTGCGCGAGGCACCGGCGTTGACGGGTCGGAAGGTTTTCGCCGCCGCGGACGACGCCGGCGAGCACGCCTTCAGCCTGCGCGCGGACCGCTACGGCTGCACCGTCGGCATCCACCTAGCGTCGCCCGCGCTGCTCATGCGCCCCGGCGACGCGCTGGAACACGCCACGGAGGAGCGTGCGGTGACGCTGGCGCTACCCGACCGCACCATCCCGCTGCTGCCGCCGGCGTTGACCGACCGGGTGCTGCTGACGCGTGACGCCTACCGCCCCTGCCTGACGCTCTTCGTGCGCTTTGCCCCCGACGGCACGCTGGAGCGCTTCCACTTCGCCGTGCGCCGCGTGCAGGTGACACATGTGTTGCCCGAGGACGACTTGCGCGATGTCACATTGCGCAAGCTGCACGAGCTGGCGCGGCAATTGCGCGATGAACGCGCGGCGCGGGGCGCCGTAATCCTGGCGGAGCCGGAGATCGACGTGCGCGTGGACGCGGGGAGCATCGCCATCACCCGCCACGCGGCCAACGCGCCCGGGCGACTGATCGCGCGCGAGCTGGTGTTGCTGGCCAACACGCTGGCCGGGCGCTATTGCCGGGACGCGGCACTCCCCGCGCTCTACCGCGCCGAGGAGGCGCCGTCGGCGGTGCTGGGCGACCCTGAGCACTTCGATCCGGTGGCGGCCTACCGGCAGAAACGGCTGATGCCGCGGGCAACCTTGCAGACGACCCCGGCCCCGCACGCCGGCGTCGGCGCGGCGGCCTACGTGCCGATCACCGGCGCGTGCCGGCGGTATACCGATCTGCTCATGCACCGGCAACTGCTCGGGTGCCTCGCCGATGGGCAGGCGCCGCTGACACCGGAAGCGCTGGAGCACGCGCTGCTGCGCACCGCCACCGCGCGGCTGGCGCAACAGGAGATCACCGCCAACGCCCAGCGCTACTGGCTGCTGCGCGACCTAGAGGGGCGGGTGGGGGAGGCGTTGCCCGCGGTGGTGCTGGAGCGCTTCACCGCCGGTGCCCTCGTCGAGTTGACGGCCACCCGCCTGCACGTCTATTGCCCCGCCGCCGCGCTGCCCCCCGGCGCGCCCCTCACCGTGCGGGTGGAGCACGTCTCCGCGCCGGCGGACGTGGTGCGGGTGCGGGTGAGCCCTTGACGAACCGGCGGTAGGCTGCGACACTTACGGCACTTATTACCAAAGGAATGCTTGTGCTGCAACTGACCCTCTCCGCCACCGACGGCGCCGCGCGCACCGGGGTGCTGACCCTGCGCGCGGGGCGCGTGGATACGCCCGCCTTCATGCCCGTGGGCACGCAGGCCACGGTGAAAAGCCTCACCCCGACAGAGGTGCGCGCCACCGGGGCGCAGATCATCCTCAATAACGCCTACCACCTCTACCTGCGTCCCGGCGTGGAGCTGGTGGAGGCGCTGGGCGGGCTCCACGCCTTTCAGGCGTGGGACGGCGGCATCCTCACCGACAGCGGCGGCTACCAGATATTTTCCCTCTCCGCGCTGCATAAAGTGAGTGAGGAAGGGCTGGCGTTCAAGTCGCATATCGACGGCTCGGCGCACTTTATGACCCCCGAGAAGGCGATCGACGTGCAGCAGCGGCTGGGGACGGATATCCTGATGTCCTTCGACCAGCCGATCCCGTGGGGGGCGACGCTGGACGAGACGCGGGAGGCCACCGAGCGCACCCACCGCTGGGCGGCGCGCGGGCGAGCGGCGTGGCGGCCCGAGACGGGGCAGGCGCTCTTCGGCATCGTGCAGGGAGGTTTCGACGCCGGATTGCGGCAGACGAGCGCAGAAACCCTCGCCGCGCTGGATTTCCCCGGCTACTCCATCGGCGGCCTCTCCGTGGGCGAACCGAAAGAGGTTATGTGGGCGATGCTGGCGGAGACCACCCCGCACCTGCCCGCCGACAAGCCGCGCTACCTGATGGGTGTGGGCACGCCGACCGACCTGGTGCGCGGCGTGCGCCTGGGCGTGGACATGTTCGACTGTGTGCTGCCCACGCGGATGGGGCGCAACGGCACCGCCTTCACCTGGGCGGGGCGGCTGAATCTGCGCAACGCGCAGTACGAGGCCGACGCCGGGCCGCTCGACCCCGCCTGCAACTGTGCCGTCTGCCAGACCTTCTCCCGCGCGTACTTGCGCCACCTGCTCAAAGCGGGGGAGATCCTGGCGATCCGCAGCCTGAGTTACCACAACCTCGCCTTCTACCAGCAGCTCATGGCGCACATGCGCGGCGCCATCGCCGACGGCACCTTCACCGCCTGGGCGCCGGAGTTTTTAGCGAGCTATCGGGAGTGACGGGGCAAAGCGGTGAAATGCGCTACGAATTACGCCCTTGCTGCTCCCTTTCCACCGGGGGAAGGGCAGGGATGGGGGCAATTTGCCCGCCGACAGCGTTTTTTTCGCTTGTACTGCACAATACCCCGTTTTTACTCTCGACATCGGCGTTGAATTCTGGTACATTGTACCGACCTTTGCAGGAGACGCGTTAAAAAAAGTGCCGCGCGCCTCTTGACAAAGCAAGGTCACGTGCGTATAGTTGTCGCGTTGACCGGATGGCTGCGGCCTCCGGTCGCTTGTTTGTGAACGAGCCGGGGTGCCGGAGTGGTCAATCGGAGCAGACTGTAAATCTGCCGGCGCAATGCCTACGGAGGTTCAAATCCTTCCCCCGGCACCATTCGCAAACATCGTCGAGCGCGCGTAACCTCCGAACGCGGAGTCATAAGCCTCCATAGCTCAGTCGGTAGAGCGCGTCCTTGGTAAGGACGAGGTCACCGGTTCAAATCCGGTTGGAGGCTCCACGTTTTCCTCGGAGTTTGGGCGAATCCTTCGCCGCCATGCGCACTGAAACAATTCGTAAGAGGAGCCAGCGATGGGCAAAGCGAAATTCGAGCGGACTAAGCCGCACGTGAACATCGGGACGATTGGTCACGTGGACCACGGCAAGACCACCCTGACGGCCGCCATCACGATGGTGCTGAGCCTGCGGGGCACGGCGACGGTGAAGGCCTATGACCAGATCGACTCGGCGCCGGAAGAAAAGGCCCGTGGGATCACGATCAACACCGCGCACGTAGAATACGAAACCGAGAGCCGCCACTATGCGCACGTGGACTGCCCGGGACACGCCGACTATATCAAAAACATGATTACCGGCGCGGCGCAGATGGACGGCGCGATCCTCGTGGTGAGCGCGGCGGACGGCCCGATGCCGCAGACCCGCGAGCACATTCTGCTGGCCCGCCAGGTGAACGTGCCCTCGATCGTGGTTTACATGAACAAGGCCGACCAGGTGGACGATCCCGAACTCCTCGAACTCGTTGAGCTGGAGCTGCGCGAGCTGCTCACCACCTACGATTTCCCGGGCGACGATCTCCCCATCATCAAGGGCTCCGCGCTGAAGGCCAACGAGACCTTCCTGAGCGGCGTGCGCGATATCAATCATCCGGACTTCGCCTCGATCATCGAGCTGATGGCGGCCGTGGATAGCTATATCCCGACCCCGCAGCGCGAAACCGAGAAGCCGTTCCTGATGAGCGTCGAAGACGTCTTCACCATCTCCGGGCGCGGCACCGTGCCGACCGGGCGCGTGGAGCGCGGAATTCTCAAACGTGGGATGGACGTGGAAATCGTCGGCCTGCGCGAAGTGCCCCGCAAGACGGTCGTCACCGACATCGAAATGTTCCGCAAGTCCCTCGAGAACGCCGAAGCCGGCGACAACGTCGGGCTGCTGCTGCGCGGTATTGAGCGGAAAGACATCGAACGCGGCCAGGTCATTGCCCTGCCGGGTTCCATTAAGCCGCACACGAAGTTCCAAGCCGAGGTCTTCATCCTCTCCAAAGAAGAGGGTGGGCGCCATACACCGTTCTTCAACGGTTACCGCCCGCAGTTCTACTTCCGCACCACCGACGTCACCGGCGTGGTGACCTTGGCGGAAGGCACCGAAATGGTGATGCCGGGTGACCGCGTGACCTTCTTTGTCGAGCTGATCCAGCCGATCGCCATGGAGGAAGGCCTCCGCTTCGCGATCCGCGAAGGCGGGCACACCGTCGGCGCCGGCGTGGTCACCAAGATCGAGGCGTAACTTTCGGTAAATGCAACACGATACAGGGAAGGAGAGGCCTTACCCGCCTCCTTTCCCTGTACGCGTGTTTACGTGCGCCATCCGCGAAGCGGATGACGCGAGGGCTAACGGCGCGGCGCGCAGCAGATGCTGCCCCCCGCGAGTTAGTGGAGGTATCCCGTGGCTAGACTTTCACGGACTAAGGATCGTGGGTTCTGGCTTGCTTGCACCCAATGCAAGAGCCGCAACTACACGAGCTACAAGAACAAGAAGAACGATCCTGAGCGGATGGTGCTGAAGAAATACTGCCCGCAGTGTCGTGTGCATACCGATCACCGTGAGACGGGGATCGAAGCGCGCGCCGGCAAGTAACAGCGGCCCGCCGCGCCCCCCGGCACAGCCCCGCAACATCGTTTGAGATGGGGAAGGACCCGGAATTATGGCGGCAGAGAAAGAGACTATGGTGAATACCCCGGCGGCTCCGACACCGGACGCAGCGGCCGTGCACGCGCCGAACGCCGTGCAGCGGTTCCTGCGCGAAGTTATGGTCGAGTTGCGGAAGACGACCTGGCCGACCCGCAACGAGCTGGTAAAGTTCGTGGTGGTCGTGCTTGTGACGATCTTAGTGGTGGCGGTCTATCTGTCCGCCGCTGACTTTTTGATGCAACACGTCTCCAGCTACCTCTTCCAGATACCAAACTCGGGCAGCTAACGCCGGCTGCGTGCGACTGCTCTGATAGGATTGCATCATGGCGTGGTACGTCATTCACACCTTTACCGGTCACGAAAACAAGGTCAAGGCCAGTATCGAACGCCGGGCATCCGCCCAGGGGATCGGGCATAAAGTGCACCGTATCCTTGTGTTGACCGAAGAAGAAGTGACCGGCTCGCGCGGTGGCAAAAAGCAGGTACGCAAGCATAAAGTGTACCCGGGCTACGTGTTTCTCGACATCGACCTCGATGACGAGACGCGTTTCCTGGTGCGCAATACGCCTGGCGTCACCGGTTTCGTGGGCCCCGACAAACAACCGGTGCCCCTCAAGCCCGACGAAATACGCAACATCCTCGATCAGGTGGAAGCCCCCGAGGTGCCGGTGAAGGCCATCTGGTCTGCCGGCGACGTGGTGCGTGTCACCTCCGGACCCTTCGCGGATTTCCAGGGGACGATCGAAGACGTCAACATCCCCAAGGAACAACTTCGCGTACTCATCTCCCTGTTTGGTCGCGATACCCCCGTGACCCTGGGATTCGGCGACATCGAAAAGGTGTAACCTGCGTTTTTCGCGCAGCGAAAAATCGCATTGACCGGCTTCGCCGGGCCGCGTATTGGGGGAGGGTGACCGCCGACGGCGGTCGGAACCCGTTGGAGGACGAGAGTCATGGCAAAGAAGATTACTAAGGTCGTGCGTCTGCAGTTGAACGCCGGCAAAGCGACGACGGCGCCCCCGGTGGGCCCCGCCCTCGCCCCCTACGGCATCAACATGATGGAATTCATCAAGCAGTACAACGCCCAGAGCGCCTCGCAGGCCGGCAGCACGGTGCCGGTGGAAGTGACGATCTACGAGGATCGCTCCTTCACCTTCGTGCTCAAAACGCCGCCTGCGTCCGAGCTGCTCCTCAAGGAAGCCGGCATTCCCAAGGGGTCGAGCACCCCGGGGAAGGAAAAGCCGAAGCAGGTGACCCGCGCCCACGTGCGCAAAGTCGCCGAACTCAAAATGCCCGACCTGAACGCCAACGACATCGAGGCCGCGATGAAGATCATCGAAGGCCAGGCGCGCAGCATGGGGTGCGTGGTCGTCGATTAACGACCGCGCCGTGGGAGAGGGGTTGACCCTCGCCGTACCACCTGGAGGACTACAATGGCAACGCATGGCAAGCGCTATGATCAAGCGCTGAAAAAGGTACAGATCAGCGAACCCGTGTCCCCGACCGCGGCGTTTGAAGCGGTGAAGACCACCGCCACCGCCAAATTCGACGAGACGGTGGAAGTCGCCATTCGCCTGGGCGTCGACCCGCGCCAGAGCGATCAGATGGTGCGCGGCAGCGTAGTGCTGCCCCACGGCACCGGCAAGTCGCCGAAGATCGCCGTCTTTGCCCGTGGCGAGAACGCCACCGCCGCCCAGGAAGCGGGCGCGGACATCGTCGGCGCCGAAGACCTGGTCGCGCAGATCGACGGCGGCTGGAAGGATTTCGACATCCTCGTGGCCACCCGCGATATGATGGGCATCGTCGGCCGCCTGGGCCGCAAACTCGGCCCGCGCATGCCGAACCCGAAGGCGGGTACCGTCACCGATAACGTGGCGCAGACGGTGAAGGACCTGAAGGGCGGCAAGGCCGGCTTCCGTGTCGACAAAGCCGCCAACATCCACGTGCCCATCGGCAAGGTGAGCTACACGCTGGCACAGCTCGAAGAGAACCTGACCGTGCTGCTGCAGGCCCTCCTGCGCGCCAAGCCGTCTTCCTCCAAAGGCCACTACCTGAAGAAGATCTGCGTCTCCAGTACCATGGGCCCGTCCATCCGCATTGACCCCGCCACCGCGCAGGCCGCGACCGGCGTGAAGTAGGGATCGGTTATCTCGGAAACACGACCGCCCTGGAGTTTGCACTCCGGGGCGGTTTTTTGCGTTACTCCGCCGCTTCTTCGACCGCCGGCCCCCACAACCCCGAGCTGTCTTCCACCCACGGCGGCTGGTAGCTGGGGATTTCGGGCAGCGCTACCGCTTCGCCGGCGGCGAAGGTGGCGCAGTGGGCGTGGAGCCAGTCGACGATGAGGCGCAGCACCTCTTCGGCGTGGGCGAGGCGGCCCAGCGCCACACTGATCTCCGACTCGCGGTTGCCGACGCACCAGCGCGCGCGGAAGTCGGCGACCACATCGGCGTGCTCCGCCAGCAAGGCGTCGCCGGTGCGCAGCAGGGGTTCCACGGTGGCGGGGGTCACACCCGCCAGCACGCGCAGGAAGAAGGCGGTTTTACGCGCGGCGTAGTCGATGGCCTCGCACGCCCAGACGGTATCCGCCACCGCCTCCGGCTCCAGCGCGGCGCACTGCAGGCGGCCCAGGGTAGCGCCCACCTCGCGCGCCACGGCGGCGATCCCCTCCGGCAGTGCCGCGGGCAGCGGTTGCCACTCGTTATGCATCCGCCGCGCCCAGGCGGCATCCTCCATCGGCGAGGAGAAGATGAAGTTGGCGGTCTGGCTGCCGTTGGCGTAGCGCACCTCCGGGCTGTCCACCGCGTCACCCAGGCGGCGCAAGGCCGCCACAATCGCCGCCCCCGGTGCGCCGTAGAGCACGGGGCCGAGGTTGGCGTCGAAATCGTCGCGCCCCATCGGCGCCGCCGCCCAGCTCTCCTCGGCGCCGTGCGCGTAGCTGTACAGGCTATTCCCGAACAGGTTGTAGTGCCCGCCGTCGCCCCAATCGGTGTTGAGCATCCCCAGCGCGCCCACGCGACGGCCATCGCGTACGAACTGCCCCACGTTCTGCCACGCGGCGTTGAGGCGCGGGAAGAGGGCATTCCAACTGTTCGTGCCGGGGCAGACGATCTGCGGCAGGCCGCATTGCGCGAAGATATCTACCTGCGGGAAGGCGTCCTTTGGCTCGTAGTCCCAGTTGAGCACGATCAGGTCTTTGGGCAGTTCGGGCACCAGTTCCGGGTAATTGAGCACGATGTCGCCCCACAGCATCACCTGCTTGCCGTACTTCTCGGTGAGCAACCGGTGCAGGTTGAGGATGTGCTCGATGTAGATGCGCCCCTGGCCGCGTTCGGCGATGGCCGCCAGGCTCTTGCCGCCGGGTTTGCCCAGGTCCACCGTCTCGTCGCAGCCGATGTTGATCAACCCGCTGCTATGCGCGGGCAGGTACTCGTCGTATAGCTCATCGAGAAACCGCAGGCTCGCCGGATCGGTGGGGTTGAGCGACCACTGCATGCGCTCGTTTTCCGCCAGATGCCGGTACTCCGGGAATTGCAGGATATTGCGCATGTGCCCGAAGGACTGCAGCATGGGCACCAACTCCACCCCGCGCGCGCGGCAATGGGCGTCGAGGGCCAGGATATCCTCGCAGGTCAGGCTGCCGCAGTGCTCGCCGATGCGCGGGTGGCGGCGGAAGGCGAAGGTGTGCTCCACCTGCAACTGCAGCATGTTCAGCTTGAAGAGGGAGAGCGTGTCCACCAGCGCGCACAGGGTATCCAGCGTGGGCACCTTGCGGCGGGAGACGTCGAGCAGCACGCCGCGGTAGCGCATGGCCGGCGCGTCGGTGATCTCCTGCGCGGGCAGCACATCGCCGTGCAGGCGCAGCAACTGGCGTAGCGTCTGCACCGCCCACAGGCGCCCGCGCGCGGTGCGCGCGGCGCAGCGGATGCCGTCCGCGTCGATGGTCAGCGTATAGGCTTCGTCGCCGTCGATCACGTCGTCCGCGACGAGGGCGATCACCGGCGTCGCTACCGGAACCGTCAGCGCGCGGCTGATGGGCAGCGTGCGACCGGTGACGCGGGCGATCTCCGCCTGCAACAGGTACATCGCCTCCAGGTCGAGCGGCGCGCTGTCGGGGGGCAGGTAGAGCAAGGCGTAGGACGACAGCGCGCACACGCCGTCGCGCGGCGCCGCCGAGGACGGGCTGGGGATAACCGAGGACATTGCTTGGCCTCCGGAAAGGGGATATCCCTCAATTCGGCGGCGGCGGGAGAAGCCCTTGTGGGGGCGAATGAAAAATGGAAAATGCAAGGGGCAAAATGGGGGGACGAAGGGCACCAAACGTCCCCGCCCCAGCGCAGGCCGGGGCGGGGGCGTGCGTTATACACGTGGACCTACAACAGATCCAGGTCGTCGTCGTCATCGGCGGCCGCGGGGGCGTTGGCACCGGTGGTGGTGGTGGCGGTCGTCGTCGTGGTGGTCGTGCCGGTGCCGGCGGTGCCGGTGGCGCCATTTCCGCCCGCTTTGCCGGGGCGCTGCGGCAGGGAGCCATAGATCACAGCCGGCACCTGCTTCATCATCTCGGCGCCGCCTTGCCCACCGCCGGCCTGCCCGCCCGCGGCGCGTCCACCGCGTCCGCCGCGACGTCCACCGGCTCCCGCGCCGGCCGCGCCGTTACCGGCTGCGCCTTGCGGCGGGGTTGTCCAGTCGCCGGTCTTCTTCGTGGTATCGCCGTCGTTTACTACCGTGTAGGAGCCTGTGCCCATCATGCGGGCGCGGCCGATGCCGGTGGCGGTGAGGTTGATGCCCTTGCCCATCACCTGGATCATGAACTTGTCGCCGGTGATGGTGGCTTTGCCGTCGAAGCCGCGGTAAATCGTCACCGTAATGGTCGCCGGGGCGTCCTTATCCTTTTGCGCCAGCGGGTTGGGAATGTCGCGGGTGCTTCTCGTGCCCTCTTTCCCGTCAAACGTGACCGTGGCTTTGGGGCCGACCATCAGCGCCATGCCGCCGCTGACGACCACGTTGCCCTGGAAGGACGCCACGCGCATCCCGCCGTCGCCGGTGGCGGTGAGCGTGCCGGTGACCGGCTTTTTGTCGGTAGCCTGGGCGAACGCCAGGCCGGTGGCCAGGGCCAGCAGCAACGCCGGCACCATGCGGACGATGGTTTTCATGGGTACCCCCTCAAACTCTTTGGCTGACGCCATTATATCGACTATACGCCACAAAGATCATGCAGTTGCACTAGTGTTTAGTTTTGTTTACCGCCGAGGGGTAAGGCAGGCGTTGGATGTTGCGGTGCTCGTCGACGATCAGCACGCGGGTGGGGATGAGGCGGAGCAGCACCGCTTGCCCTTGCGGCACTTTGCGGAGAGCCGTCAGCAGCGGCGCCAGCAGCTCCGGGGTCACCGGCGGCACAGCCGGGGCGTCGCGCAGCAGGCGCGTCTGCAGGCCGAGGTCGTCCAGCGAACTGGGCGCGGGAGGGGGCGACGCCAGCTTTGCCAATAACCCGACCGCTTGCCGCGGGGGCGCGTCCATCGTCTGCTGCACCTGCCACTGGTGGGGCACGGCAGGATTCAGTCCGCAGAGTACCAGGTATTCGCGCGTCGAGGGTAACGTGACGCGTTGCTGCCGCCCGAGCAGTTGCAGCTCGACCTGCACTGGCCCGCGCGCGATATCTTTACGCAGGTAGTAGAGGTTGGCGGCGAGCAGGTCGAGGTTGGGCGGGGCATGGCGCTCGCTCGCGATGTGCGCGCGGATCGCCGCCAGTAATTCCGGCGCCGAGGCGGCGGTCACGGTGTAGGACGCGGAAGCGTGCAGCGGCTTGCCAATATTGGCGCGCACGGCGAAGGAGCCCACCAGCGCCACCATGATGGCGGCCAGCACCCCGGTGATAACCCACTCCTGCCGGGAGAGCTTCCAGGAGCCGGCATTGGCGATGAGCACCCCGCCGCAGATGAAGAGCAGGCCGGGTAGGTATTCGATGTTGATATCGACCCCGAAGATCGTCAGGCCGTTGAGGGCGAGGACGACCGACGAGGCGAGCAGCCCGACGAAGATGCCCCACATGGTGCGCTTGGCGGAGAAGCCGAAGCGGTAGGCGCAGGTGAGGAAGAAGGCGAGGAAGACGAAGTCGCCGATGCCGATGTTGTCCGGCGGGGCGATGTGCCCGAAATACGCCAGGTGCTCGGGCAGCTTCACCGAGTCCGGCAGCCTGGCGGCGGTGGTGGCGGCGGTGGCGAGTCCGCTCACCGCGGCGGGGGCGCGCTCGCTCATAATGCTTACCGGCCCCCAGTAGACGCCCCACAGGTCGACCAATCCGGCCACGATGCCCACCGGCACCAGCATGGCCTGCTCGCGGATGACGCGCGAGAGCAGTTGCCCGAAGTAGATGCCGGTGAGGATGAGCAGGAAGGGCACCAGCACCTCCAGCCCGCGCGCGGCCAACCCGCGCCCCGCGCCCAGCCAGGCGGGCAGGAAGGTGTCATACGTCTGCAACTGCAGGGTGCCGATGATCTTCTCCAGCCCGTCTCCGTGGAGCAAGCGGAGGACGATGTAGTCCACCGTGGGGTTGAGGAAGAGGAAGAAGCACAGGCACAGGAACATGAGCAGCGTTTCCCGTGTCGGCGTGGCTTGCGGGCGGCATAGCGCGCGGATGGCATAAAGCAGCACGATGAGGTAGAGCACCGTGGTCAGCGGCGGCAGCAACGCCCAGAGCAACGGCGGCAGCGGGAAGCGGTCCGCGTTGGCGTTGAAGGCGGTCATCACGGCGTAGAAGACGAGGTAGAGCAACGCCCCGAGTAGCGCGTACTCGGTGGCGCGCCGCGGTGCCGACACCACGGCCGGCGGTGCCGGCGGGGTGGGCGGGTCGGCCTGCGGCGCGCTCTCCGCCACCTCCGGGATGTCTACATCAGCGGCTTCGCTCATACGATCCTCCCGTCACCGAGGGGGCTTGTGGCTCCCAGGCGCCGTCCTGGCGGCGCAGCGATTCCAGGTAGCGGCCCGCACCCAGCACCACGCAGGAGAGCGGGTCGTCCGCCACGCGCGCGGGCACGTTGAGGCGGCGCAGCAGGTAGCGGTCGAGGTGGCGGAGCAGCGCGCCGCCGCCGGTGAGCACCATGCCGCGCTCCATGATGTCGGCGGCCAGCTCCGGCGGCGTCTCTTCCAACACCTGGCGGATTTTATCGCAGATGGCGGACAGGGGCTCGATCAGCACGTCACGCAGTTCTTCGGAGCGCAGGCGCACGGTGCGCGGCAGCCCGTCCATCAAGTCGCGCCCGCGCACTTCCATTGTCAGCTCCGTCTCCAACCGATCGGCGGCGCCGATCTGCAGCTTGACCTCTTCGGCCATGCGCTCGCCGACCACCAGGTTGTATTCGCGGCGCAGGTAGCGGACGATCATCTCGTCGCAGTTGTCCCCACCCACGCGCACCGCGCCGCCGGTGACCATGCCGCCCAGCGAAATGACCGCGATGTCCGTGGCGCCGCCGCCGATGTCCACCACCAGGTTGCCCTGCGGCGCGGTGACGGGCATGCCGGCGCCGATAGCCGCCGCCACGGGGGCGAGCAGCGGGTAGACGCGGCGCGCGCCGGCGTCATGGGCGGCATCGAGCACCGCGCGGCGCTCCACGCCGGTGGCGCCGGAGGGCAGGCACACGGCCACGTCGGGATGCACCAGCCGCCCACGTCCGCAAAACTGATCCACGATGTGCCGCAGCAGCGCCGCCGCCACGCTGTAGTTGGCGATCACCCCGGCGCGCACGGGGCTCACCGCCTGGATATTCCCCGGCGTGCGCCCGAGCATCTGCCGCGCCTCTTCGCCGAAGGCGACCAGCTTCCCGTCGCTGCGCGCCACCGCCACCACCGCCGGCTCACGCAGCACAATGCCGCGCCCCTGCTGGTAGACCATCAGGTTCGAGGTGCCGAGATCGATGCCCAGTGCTGTGCCGAGTCCGAACCAACGCATATCGTATCCAATGCACAATGGAAAATGGAGAATTGAGAATGGAAAATGGCGGGAGATACGCCGTTTTCCCGTCTTTCAACTTGTAACGCGTTCCAGCGCGTGGTCGCACTCGTCGAAGAACGCGGCCACGTTTTCCACTGTCACCTCCGGCTCGAGCACGTGGGTGGGGGAGAGCATCAGGCCGCCGTGGGCGCCGTCGAGGGTGTCCACCAGCTCGCGCACGTTGCGGCGCACGTCGTCGGGGGTGCCGAAGGGGAAGGTGCTCTGCGTGCCGACGCAGCCGTCGAAGGCCAGCCGCTTGCCGCAGTATTTGCGCACGTCCAGCGGGTTCATGCACTCCGGCTGCACGGGGTTGAGGATGGTCACGCCGATCTCGATGAGGTCGCCCAGGATGTCGAAGACGTTGCCGTCGGAGTGGTACCAGATGACCAGGTCGGGCTTGATGGCGCGGGCGGCGGCGAAGACTTTGGCCCAGCGCGGCTTCATCACTTCCCGCCACAACTTCGGCATGAACATCAAGGCGTTCTGGTTAGCCACGTCGTCGCCCACGGTGATGGCATCGTAGCCGGCACGCGCGGCGGCGGTGGCGGCACGGATGTTATTGCGCATGTAGTGGTCGAGCAGGTAGTCGGACCACTCCGGCTGCAGCAGCAGGTCTTCCAGGAAGGGCTCGTAGCCGCGCACCTGCCACGAATTTTCGTACATGTGCCCGACCCAGAGCACCGCCGGGTTGCCCGCGGCGTGGGCGGCTTCGCGCGAGGCGACCATGCCGGCGTCGGACCAGCCTTCGTTGCTCACCAGCGGATAGGCCTCCAGCTCCTCGAAGCGCGTGGCATTGCGCAGCGGGCTGATGTATTCGGTAAAGTGGTAAAAGCCGTGGCTCAGGTGCCCGCAGCCGTTGCCGTCAATGCCGAAGAGCGGATTGCCGAGGAATTCGGTGTGGTAGCTGGAGTAGTCGGGTTGCGTGAACCCTTCCGGCGGCGTCAGCCCCGCGGCACCTCCGCCGTCGTTGTTGAAGAAGGTGCCCGGGTCTACCCCGCCGCAGAACGCCTTCATTTTATCGAACATCTCGCCGACATACCCCGCGTAACGCGGAATGCGGTCGACGGGCTGGAAGTTGGCAAAAGCCAGGTAGCGCTCACGCTTGGTCATCATAGCCCTCCGGAGGAAAAATCGGGACTGCCACCACTTTTCACGCAATCACCTGCGACCAAAATATTAAGAAGGGAAAAGTGGTGGCTGTCCCGATTTTTCCGTTCGTATATCTGTATACAACCGTGAAAAATGGGGACAGGCACGCATTTCCTATCACCTATTTGCTCAGTCATCACGGAGACTGGGAAATGCGAGCCAGTCCCCATTTTTCACGCGCACCTATCGCACCGGCACGCCGCGCTCGCGCAGGTACGTTTTAAGCTGGGCGATGGTATATTCGCCGTAGTGGGTGATGCTGGCGATGAGGGCGGCGTCGGCACCGCCGTCGGTGAGCGCCTCGTACAGGTGCTCGGGGCCGCCCGCGCCGCCGCTGGCGATGACGGGGATGCCCACCGCGTCGGCCACCGCGCGCGTCTGCGGGATGTCGTAGCCTGCCTTGGTGCCGTCGGCGTCCATGCTGGTGAGGAGTATCTCGCCCGCTCCGCGCGCCTCGGCCTCGCGTGCCCAGTCGACGACTTTGATGCCCGTCGGGGTGCGCCCGCCGTGCAGGTAGACTTCCCAATCGCCTTCCGCGGTGCGGCGACCGTCGATGGCCACCACCACGCACTGGCTGCCGAAGCGCTCGGCGGCTTCGCTGATCAGCGCGGGCCGTTGCACCGCCGCCGTGTTGATGGAGATTTTATCCGCCCCCGCCTTGAGCAGGTCGCGGAAGTCGTCCACGTGCTTGATGCCACCGCCCACGCAGTAGGGGATGAACACCTCTTCCGACGTGCGCGCCGCGATGTCCAGAATCGTCTTTCGGCGTTCGTGGGAGGCGGTGATGTCGAGAAAGACCAGCTCGTCGGCCCCCTCGCGGTCGTAAAAGGCCGCCAGCTCGACGGGATCGCCCGCGTCGCGCAGGTTGAGGAAGTTGGTACCCTTGACTACCCGCCCGTCCTTCACGTCCAGGCAGGGAATGACACGTTTCGCCAGCATACCCACAGCGTAACGGGTTAGGGGGGGCGGCGTCAAGAGAGGGGGCCGGGGGGACGATTGTCTGAACCGGGATTTGGGGGGATTATCGGATTTCCTCGATGGGGAACGTACTGAGGCTTCTCTATCTTCGACCGGCCTTGTGGGGGTGAGAATTCACGGGGACGGCTGGGGTAATTGGAAAGTTCAAACGTTCTCCCATCAATAGAATCCGATAATCCCCCCAAATCCCGGTTCAGACGATCCCGTGTATTCGAAAAATTCTCCCGCCAAAAGTTGCCGCTCCCCTTGGGGGCGGGTTGACGGGGTGGGGCGGGTTTGGTATAATTTCGGCATCAACCACCTTTAACCGCGGTCCCGTGAGGCCGCGAAGGATGGCATCCATGGTCACACTGCATCTGAATCAGGAGCCTTCCCGATGAAATCGCCGCGGGAGGGTTTTTTTGTGCCTGATAACGAACGGCAAATCCTCGACTCACAGGATATCCGCCGCGCGGTGACGCGCATCGCCCACGAAATTCTGGAGCGCAACCGCGGCGTGGACGACCTGGTGCTGGTGGGCATCTACACGCGCGGGGTGCCGCTGGCGAAGCGGTTGGCGGCGCAGATCGCGCGCATCGAAGGCGTGGAACCCCCCGTCGGCGAACTGGAATTCTCCCTGCATCGCGACGACGCGGGCGCGCACATCGTGATCGGCCCGCGCCCCACGCGCATCCCCGTCGACCTCACCGAGCGCCGCGTGGTGCTGGTAGACGATGTCATCTGCACGGGCCGCACGGTGCGCGCCGCGCTCGACGCGCTGGTGGAGCACGGGCGTCCGGCGGCGATTCAACTGGCGGTGCTCATCGACCGCGGGCATCGCGAACTGCCCATCCGCCCCGATTACGTGGGCAAAAACATCCCCACCGCGCGCACGGAGCACGTGCTGGTGCGGCTGGAGGAAGCCGACGAGGGCGATCGGGTGAGCGTATTGCGGTTGGAAGCGGAGGCGAGCGATGCGCGGGCATGACCTGATCTCCATACGCGATCTCTCCAACGCGGCCATCGAGGCGCTGTTCGGCCTGGCGTCGGAATACGCCGCGGAGCCGAACCGCCGCCTGCACGCCGCGCCGGACGCCATCTCCGCGAACCTCTTCTACGAACCGAGCACGCGCACGCGCATGTCCTTCGAGGCCGCCATGCTGCGCTTGGGCGGGCAGGTGATCAACATGACCGACCCGGCGGCCTCCTCCGCGGCCAAGGGGGAGACGCTGGCGGACACGGTGCGCATCGTCGAGGGTTACACCGACCTCATTGTGCTGCGCCACCCCCGCGAAGGGGCGGCGCGCGTGGCGGCGGAGTTCGCGCGCATCCCGGTGCTCAACGCCGGCGACGGCGCGCGCGAGCACCCCACGCAGACGCTGCTCGACCTGTATACCATCTTTCAGGAAAAGGGCCGGCTCGCGGGCGTCACCGTGGCGCTGTGCGGCGATCTGAAATACGGGCGCACCGTGCATTCGCTGGTGCAGGGGCTGGCGCGCTTCGGCGCGCACGTGGTGTGCATCGCCCCGCCGGGGCTGGAACTGCCCGCGCGCTTCGCCCAATTGCTCGGGAGCGTAGAGAGCTACCCCGATTTCGCCTCCGCCCCGCTGGATGCCTGCGACGTGCTTTACGTCACCCGGCTGCAGAAGGAACGCTTCGCCGACGCTGCGGAGTTCGCGCGCGTGCAGGCGTCCTATCAAGTGTCGAAGGCGACCCTTACCCGCGCACAGCCCGACGCCATTGTGCTGCACCCGCTGCCGCGCGTGGACGAGTTGGACTATGCCCTCGACGGCGACCCGCGCGCGGCGTACTTCCGCCAGGCGGCCTACGGCGTGCCGGTGCGCATGGCGCTCATCGCCGCGGTACTCGGGTTGCGCCAAATACCCGTCGATCCGCCCGTTGAGGTGTGGACGCCTGACGACGCGCCCTTCGCTTGCCCCAACCCGCGTTGCATCACCCACGCCGAGCCGGGCATCCCCCGCCGCGCCGAAACGCGCGAGGGCGTGCACCGCTGTGCCTACTGCGAGGCCAAGGAGGAGGCGGCATGCCCGGTGTGCTGATCCGTGAGGTGGAATACCGGGGGACAGTCGGCGACCTACTCGTCAGCACCACGCTGGTGAACCGGCTGGGCGACTACGACCGCGTGATCGACGGCAAGGGACTCATCGCCGTGCCCGCCTTCGACGACGGCCACGTGCACTTCCGCGAGCCGGGCTTCACCGAGAAGGAAGACCTGCTCTCCGGCGCACGCGCCGCGGCAGCGGGCGGCTATGCGCGCGTGGTCTGCGAGCCGAATACGCGCCCGGTGATCGACGACATCGACGCGCTGCGTGCCCACCGGCGCCGCGTGCGCGAGCTGGGATTGCCCATCGCCGTGGAGACGAAATGCGCGCTGACGCTGGGGCAGCAGGGGGACGCGCTGGTGAATATCCCCGGCATCGCCGCCGGGGTGCCCTTCGGGGTGGATTTCAGCAGCGACGGTGAGCCGGTGGCGGATTACGACCTGCTGGTGCGCGCCTTCCGCATGTGCGACGCGCCGGTGCGCATCCACCTGCACTGCGAGGGAACGCCGCGCGCGGAGGCGCGTCTCACCGCCGCCCTTGGCCCCGGCCCGGCGCTGGCCCGCGAGCCGGCCCTTATCGCGCTGGCGCTGGCCGCGCGGGCGGAAGCGGGCAGGGGACGGCTGCATATTCAGCATGTGAGCCTGGCGGAGAGCGCGCGGCTGATCGCGGAAGCGAAGAGCAAGGGGTTCCCGCTGACCGCGGAAGTGGCACCGCATCACCTGCTGCTCTGCGACGAGATGATCCCGACGCGCGACGGGGGGCCGGACGCGAACTGGAAGATGAACCCGCCGCTGCGCAGCGCCGCGGATATGTTCGCCATGCGGCGCGCGCTGGCGGAAGGCGTCATCGACGTGATCGCCACCGACCACGCGCCGCACACATCAGCCGAGAAGGCGAAGCCGTGGGACGAGGCGCCCTTCGGCGTGATCGGTCTGGAAACCGCCTTCGGCGCGGGCATGGCGCTGGTCTTTTCGGGTGATCTGACCTTCGACCGCCTCATCGCCGCCATGACCGGCGAGGCCGCGGCCTACTCGCACGCCTTCGGCTACGAAGCCGCGCAGATCACGTTAATCGATCCGAAGATGGTCTGGACGGTCGAGCCGGAGAAGTTCTATTCGAAAGCGCGCAACTGCCCCTTCGCGGGGATGACGTTCACGGGTAGGCCGGTGTATACCATCGCGAATGGGCAGGTGGTCATGGCGGACGGCGAAGTCCTTTTTTAGACACGGTACCACGGGTTTCACCCGTGGCTAGCATCTGCGGCCCCTTCGGGGCTGGTGGGGATAGAGATATGGCGGAAGCAAAACTCGTACTCGCGGACGGCACGGTCTTCACGGGCGCTTCGATTGGCGCGCCGGTGACGCAGATCGGCGAGGTGGTCTTCAATACCGGGATGACGGGGTATCAAGAGATGTTGACGGACCCCAGTTATCGCGGGCAGATTCTCACCCTGACCTATCCGCTCATCGGGAACTACGGCATTACCGACGAGGACTGGGAGTCGGGCGAGGTGCAGGTGCGCGGGTTCGTGGTGAAGCAGCTCTGCGACCGGCACAGCAACTGGCGCGCGACGGGCGCGCTGGACGCGTTTTTGCAAAAGCGCGGCATCCCGGGCATCGCCGGGGTGGATACGCGCATGCTTACGCGCATCATCCGCTCGCACGGTGTGATGATGGGCGTCATCAGCGGGGAGGATGTCTCGGTAGAGGCGCTGCAACGGCAGCTCACCGAGGCGCCGAACTACGGGCTCATCGACTACGTGAAGGAAGTCTCCGCGGGGCGGAACTACCCGTGGGCGGAGCCGGTGCAGGAACCGTATGACACGCTGGCGCGCTACCACGCCGACCCGCCGCTGCGCGTGACGGTGGTGGACTACGGTGTAAAGCGTAATATCCTACGCCTGCTCACCTCGCGTGGGTGCCGGGTGCGCGTGGTGCCGTGCGACGCGCCGGCGGCGGTGGTGCTGGAGGGCGCGCCCGACGGCATCGTCTTTTCTCCCGGCCCGGGCGATCCGGCCAACCTGGGCTACGCCATCCGCACGATGGAAGAGGTGGTGCGCGCCGGGCGGCCGATCCTCGGCATCTGTCTGGGGCATCAGCTCATGGGGTGGGCGTTCGGCGGGAAAACGTACAAGCTGAAGTTCGGCCATCGCGGCAGCAATCACCCGGTGAAGGACCTGGTGCGCAACGGCGCGGTGCACATCACGGCGCAGAACCACGGGTACGCGGTGGACGCGGAGAGCGTGGCAGGCAGCGGCCTGCGCGTGTCGCACATCAACCTGAATGACGGCACGGTGGAAGGAATGGTGCACGACACGCTGCCCATCATGACGATGCAGTTCCACCCCGAGGCCAGCGGCGGCCCGCGCGACACGGAGTATATGTTCGATGAATTCGTCCGCCTGACGGCTGACCGCCGGATGAGTACCCCGGCATAAGAGAAGAAACCCATAACCAGGCTGCTTCCCCCAGCGGTTCACGTAAGGAGCAGCATGACATCACAGCATTACGACGCCGACACCCTGCCACGGACGGCGACCGACGGATTAGTCCCGCGGATGCGGGCGTACTTTACGACCTTGCCCGAGGTGCGGCTGGCCTACTACCAGCCGGGACCGACGGAGGAGCACCTGCCGTTGGCGGGGCCGGATCAGGCGCGGGTGATCGTCGCGTTCACGCGCAGCATCTCGGAGCCCTTCGTGGCCAAGCGGTTGGAGAAGATCCGGCGGCATTTTAAGACGCTGACGCAGGACGCGGTGGAGTTTCTGGATATCGAGCGGGTGGATTACCGCGAGGCGTGCGAGTTGGCCTTCAATGCGTTGCCCGTCTATGGCATGCAGGAGAGCATCGAGCGCGACCGCATGTACCGTTACAACGTGTTTTTAGAGTGGAACGCCGGACGGAAGATGAGTGGCGCCCGGCAGGAGCTGCCGCCGGTGCTGGCGCCGCCGCTGGAGCGCGCGCCGTGGGTGATGCGGGTCGACAAGTTCGTCACGCCGATCTACCGCCACCTGAAGCACATCGAGGGGCACCTGCGCGAGCTGCGCCGGCTGACCTCGCTGGAGTTGGCCGTCTTCACCGGGGAGGGCGCGCACAAGTCGCTGGCGGAATCGTACATCCTGAAAGGGGTGCAGAGCGCGATTCTCATCACCATGAGCGTGATGCACCGCACGCGGCGGCTGTCGGCGCGGGATTACCGCGATTTGTTCCTGCACTTGCCGGTCTTCGGCATGACGCACCGGGAGCGCGCGGCGGCACTGGCGAAGGCGGCGGATATCCGCGACCGGCTGATGTTCCAGTACGAGGATGTCACCGCCGTGGAGGTGTACCAGAACGCCTTCGAGATCATCGATACGCTGGCGGATTTTAAAAGCTTCATGCTGGAATGGTTGTTCGATCACTACTATGCGCCGACGGGGGAATTCATTCAAAGCGAATAAGCACCCGCAAGTGACGCCCACGCGGCTGATCGTGACGGCCTTGCTGGAGTCGAACGAGCGCCTGCTGCTGGCGCAACTGGCAGCGGGGCCCTTCGCGGGCTTCTGGCTGCTCCCCTCGGCGACGGTGGAGACGGGCACGGTAGAGGGCGCCGCGCGGCAGATGGTGCGCGACCGCACGGGGCACGAAATGCGCGACCCGCGGCTGCTGACGGTGGTCGAGGAGGGGCGCGTCGGGGTGCGTGCCCTGCGCTTCGCCTTCACCTCCGGGGTGGGGGAGCGCGACCCGGGGCATCGCGACTTGGAACTCGCCCGCACGGGGTGGTTCTCCCGCGAGGCAGCGGCGCTGGTGCTGACCGAGCGCGACGTGGTGCCGACTCTCGGTGTGCTGAGCCTCATCCGCGCCTGGGCCGACGGCATCACGCCGGAACCGCTGGAGACGCTGGTGGAAGACGTGCTCTGCCCGTGCGGCTCGGGATACGGATACCTGGGGTGTTGCGGGTGGGATGCGAAGTGACGGAAGATAGAATCAACATCAATATCCCCTATACCCGAGCCAGCGTCAACGCCGCTTTGAAAATTGGGCAGGATCGCGAAGGAAAACGCATCCTGGAAGAAACCCTCGCTGATGTCGGGATGGTGTTTTTACGATCAGAGATTAATATCCAATGGGACACCTATTATTATGCGCGTGGGGATGAGGAGTTGAAGCTCGAATATGAATTGGACATTCCTTTAGTCAGTATCGAAGGCCCGTTCCTCCTGGTGACGGAGATCGTCACAGATCTTTATCGCCGGCTGGGCAGGGAATGATCTGTCGCCCTTCGGGGCTAGAATGTGATATACGCACCCGACCACGGGTTGCACCCGTGGCTAACATCGCGAGCCCCTTCGGGGCAAAGAGGCAAGGCTGTCCCTGGTGGGGCATGGAAATAGAGGAACGACGATGCCACTACGTACTGATCTGCACAAAGTCATGGTCATCGGCTCCGGCCCGATTGTTATTGGGCAGGCGGCGGAGTTCGACTACGCCGGCACGCAGGCGTGTCGCTCGTTGCGCGAGGAGGGGTTGTCGGTGGTGCTGGTGAACAGCAACCCGGCGACGATCATGACGGACACCAATATGGCGGACAAGGTGTATGTGGAGCCGCTGACGGTGGAGTTCCTCACGCGCATCATCGCCAAGGAGCGGCCCGACGGCCTGCTGCCCACGCTGGGCGGGCAGACGGGGCTGAACCTGGCAACGAAGCTGGCCAAGAAGGGTGTGCTCGACGAATATAACGTGGAACTGCTCGGTACCCCGCTGGAATCCATCGAGAAGGCCGAGGACCGCGAACATTTTAAGGCACTCATGCAGGCCATCGGGGAGCCCGTGCCGGAGTCGGCCATCGCCGAGAGCATGACGGACGTGAAGGAGTTCATGGCGGAGCTGGAGGACGCGGAAGCGCGCACCGGTCTGCCCGCCTATCCCGTGATCGTCCGCCCCGCCTACACGCTGGGCGGCACCGGCGGCGGCATCGCCTACACCTGGGACGAGCTGCACGACATCGCCGTGCGCGGCTTCCGCATGTCCATGACCCAGCAACTCCTCCTCGAACGCTGCCTGCTGGGGTGGAAAGAGATCGAATATGAGGTGATGCGCGACGGCGCCGACAACTGCATCACCATCTGCAACATGGAAAACTTCGATCCGATGGGTATCCACACCGGCGACTCTATCGTCATCGCCCCGAGCCAGACGCTGACGGACAAAGAGTACCAGATGCTGCGCACCGCGTCGCTGAAGATCATCCGCGCGCTGGGCATCTGGGGCGGGTGCAACGTGCAGTTGGCCCTCGACCCGATGAGCTACCGCTACTACGTCATCGAGGTGAACCCGCGCGTGAGCCGCTCGTCGGCGTTGGCCTCCAAAGCCACCGGGTATCCCATCGCCCGCGTGGCGGCCAAGATCGCCGTGGGGCTGCGGCTGGACGAGATTCAGAACGCGGTCACCAAGCGCACGCTGGCCTGCTTCGAACCCGCCCTCGACTACGTGGTGCTGAAGATCCCCCGCTGGCCCTTCGACAAGTTCAACTTCGCCGACCGCCGCGTGGGCACGCAGATGAAGGCCACCGGCGAGGTGATGGCGATCGACCGCACCTTCGAAGGCGCGCTGATGAAGGCGGTGCGCTCGCTGGAGATCGGCCAGTACGGACTGACGCTCAAAGGCATCAGCGAGTGGACGGACATGAAGCTGGAGGAAGTGCTCATGCACGCCACCGACCAGCGCCTCTTCGCCGTCTGCGAGGCCTTCCGCCGCGGCATGGACGTAGAGGAGGTGCATCAGCTCTCCGCCATCGACCCGTGGTTCCTGAAGAAGCTGAAGGACCTGGTGGCGCTGGAAAGCGAGCTGCGCGTCTTCAAGGGGCTGCCCGACGAAGCTACTTTGCGCCGCGCCAAGCAGGCGGGCTTCAACGACCACAACCTGGCGGAGATGTGGGGCGTGAAGGAGCCGGAAGTGCGCGCGCTGCGCAAACAGTGGGGCCTGCAGCCCGCCTACAAATACGTTGACACCTGCGCCGCGGAATTCGAATCGGAGACACCGTACTTCTACTCCACGCAGGAGCAGGAGAACGAGCTGGTGGGATAAGAAACCATGACCGATCACTTCACCAACGCCACCTTCGATTTCCTGTGCGACCTGCGGGCGAACAATGCTCGCGGGTGGTTTGACGCGCACCGGGCGGTGTATACGTCGGAGGTGCTGGCACCGCTGATTGCGCTGGTAGAGGCGTTGGCGGAGCCGATGCTGGATATCGATTCGGAGTTCGTGGTCACGCCGGCGATTGGGAAGACGATCTCGCGCATCTACCGCGACACGCGCTTCTCGCGCGACAAGTCGCCCTTCCGCGCGGCGATGTGGATCACTTTCAAGCGCGCGGGGGCGGGCTGGGAAGACAAGCCGGGGTACTATTGCGAGATCACCCCCGAAGGCTACGGATTCGGCATGGGGTTGTACGCCCCCACGCGGGAGACGATGGACGCCTTCCGCGCCGTGCTGGAGACGCACCCCGCCGCCTTTCGCGCGGTGCTCGCCGGGTTGGAGGATTTCCAGATCGGCGGGGCATCCTACAAGCGCCCGCTGAACCGGGCCATCCCGGCGGAATGGCAGCCGTGGTATCAGCGCAAATCGATGTATTGGTACACGTCGGGACCGGTGGACGCGCGGCTGCAGAGCGCCGCCTTCGCGCCCTACCTGGCGGCGCAATTTGCGCGACTGGCGCCGGCTTATTCGTTTTTGCAAACACTGCGCGGGTAACGCGCACGGAGGTGGCTCATGTTCGTCCATTCCGTCTATTTCTGGCTCGCGCCCGAGGTCACGCCCGCGGAGCGGGAGGCCTTTTTTGCTGACATCGAGACGCTGCGCGGCATCGCCGGCATTCGCGGGTGCTACATCGGCACGGCGATCCCCTGCGACCGCCCGGTGGTGGATTGCTCCTACGATTGCGCGCTGGTGCTGGTCTTCGACGACCAGGCCACCGAAGAGGCCTACCTCGCCGACCCCCTCCACTGCGCCTTCGCCAGCACGTGGCGGGCAAAATGGACGGTGAAAATATATGACTTCGTAGAGTAGCGGTGCTCCGCGATTGGTTGTCAGCATGACGCAGCCAAACAAACCTTTCATCAGCACGGCAGTATGGCAAGCCTGGTCGATACCCTTCGTGGCCATACTCGTGTTGCTGGTGTATACATATTTGCATTATGGCGTCAACGCAGTCGTTATTGCCCTGTTAATCCTGTTTTGGGTCGTCTGCATTACGTCGATTATTATCGGTCTACGAAGAGAACGCGAGGCGCGTGCACTCGCAGCCGGGCAACCGATTGAGCCGCGCAAGGCAAAAGTATTTCGCACCATCGCCGGGTGTATGTCAGTGCCGGCAGGGTTGGTGCTGATGTTTCTGGGCTTATATCCCGTTGCATATATACGCACCTGGGCGAATACCGGTGACAAGGCCATTATCGATATACTGTTGTATCTTCCATTTGGAATACCCGGTTTCTTCGTAATCGCCATGAGCTGCGGTTTACTAGCAAAGGAGCCGGGGGTTAAAAGACCGAGGATCACCTGGAAGGATGTCGGGAAGAAGGCATTACATCTCACCGGACATGTATTGATCGATCATCTCGCATTCCCATTTGTCATAATCGGGTTTCTGTTTCTCTGGGTCGTCGATCTCTTTCGGTACGAGTAATCCGTATAGGATCGCGATCCCGTCTCGCTGATAGGTAGGATTTCGCCATGTCCAACAAGAAACGCGTCGTCGTCATCGGTTCCGGGCCGATTCGGATCGGGCAGGGGATCGAGTTCGATTACTGCTCCGTGCACAGCGTGTGGGCGCTGCGCGAGGAGGGGTACGAGGCGATCATTATCAACAATAACCCGGAGACGGTGTCCACCGACTTCGACACCTCCGACGCCCTCTTCTTCGAGCCGTTGACGGAAGAGGACGTGCTCAACGTCATCGATCAGATGCATCCGGAGGGGATCGTGGTACAGTTCGGCGGGCAGACGGCCATCAACCTGGCCGGGCCGCTGACGAAGGCCGGGGTAAAGATCCTCGGCACCGATTTCCGCGGCATCGAGCTGGCGGAAGACCGGAAACTCTTCGATGACCTGCTCACCGAACTCAGCATCGAACGCCCGCGCGGCCGGGCCGTTACCTCCGTCGAGGCGGCGATCGAGACCGCGCGGGAAGTCGGTCTGCCCGTGCTGGTGCGCCCCAGCTTCGTACTCGGGGGGCGCGCGATGGAGATCGTCTACGACGAGGAGCAACTGCGCCGCTACATGACCTACGCGGTGGACGTCTCCCCCGAACGGCCCATCCTCATCGACCGCTACATCATTGGCAAAGAGGTAGAGGTGGACTGCATCTCCGACGGCACCGACGTGCTCATCCCCGGCATCATGGAGCACATCGAAGCCGCCGGCGTGCACAGCGGGGACAGCATGTCCGTCTACCCGCCCGTCACGCTTTCGCAGTCGGTCCGCGACACGGTGGTGGACTACGCCGTGCGCCTCTGCCGCGGGCTGAACGTGATCGGCCTGATGAACATCCAGTTCGTGGTGGACGAGGAGGACAAGGTCTACGTCATCGAGGTCAACCCGCGCGCCTCGCGCACCGTACCCTACATGAGCAAGGTGACCGGCGTGCCGATGGTGAACGTGGCCACGAAGTGCGCGCTGGGCCGCACGCTGGCGGAGCTGGGCTACAGCCACGGCCTCTTCCCCGAGCGCCCGTACTTCGCGGTGAAGGCACCCGTCTTCTCCTTCTCCAAGCTGACCGAGGTGGACGTTTCCCTCGGGCCGGAGATGAAGTCGACCGGGGAGATCATGGGCGTGGACCCGAAGTACCCGCACGCGCTGTACAAGGCGATGGTCGCCTCGCACATAGACGTGCCGCTGAAAGGCACCATGATCGCCACCATCGCCGACAAGGACAAAGGGCGCGGGCTGCCGATCATCGAGAAGTTCGCCAAGCTGGGCTTCAAAATCTACGCCACGCGCGGCACGGCGCTCTTCCTCATCGCCAACGGCGTGGACGCCACCAGCGTGGCGAAGGTGAGCCAGGTGTCGCCGGGGATGCCGCACATCATCGACCTCATCCGCAACGAGAAGATCGATCTGCTCCTCAACACGCTCTCCCCCGACCGGGTGAGCGAGCAGGAAGGCGCCCGCCTGCGCCGCGCCTCGGTCGAGCACAACGTGCCCTGCCTCACCTCGCTGGACACCGCCGACGCCCTCCTTCTCGCCATGGAAGCCCGCCGCGCCGGCGCGGATTTCCAGGTCTATTCGCTCGATGAGTTGCTGGCGATGTAGGGAACGCGGGAGCGCTCGTGTAGCAACGCGCTCCCCGCGTACCCACCGATTGACCGGTGGGCGGCTAACCGTGGTACAATGGGGCGCAGACCGTTCCGGCTGCGCGCTCATAAGGTACGTGCCGCATGCCGCCGCATCAAGAAGAACGAACCGAGCAAGCGACTCCGCGTAAGCGACAGGACGTGCGGGAACGCGGGCAGGTGGCCAAGAGCATGGAGGTCAACGCCGCCGTGGTGCTGCTCGCCGGGGTGTTGGCCATCAAGTTCTTCGGACCCGACTTCGTGAAAAACTGGTCGGAGTTGGCCGGGCTCTACCTGCCTCACGCACACGCCGGCAACAGTTCGCTGGTCTATATGCAGCAAGCGATGCTGCAGGGGTTGCTCGGTTTCGCCCGCCTCACGCTCCCATTCCTGCTGACCGTTATGGTGCTCGGTGTCACCAGCAACGTGTTGCAGTCGGGTTTCATCCTCTCCGCCAAGCCGCTCACGCCGGATTTCGCCCGCCTAAGCCTCTCCCAGGGGTTTGAGCGCATGTTCAGCATACGCTCGCTGGTCGACCTGGCGAAATCGTCCGCCAAGGCGCTCATTATCGGCTACATCACGTGGGATTTCATCCGCAACCACGGCGAAGACATCGTGCGCCTCATCCTGACCAGTCAGCAGACGGTGGGCACCATCATTACCGACCTGTGCTGGAGCTTCACGTTGCGCGTGGCGATCGTCTTTGCAGTGATCGCCCTGTCGGACTATATCTACCAACGCTGGCAGTTCGAGCGCACCATCCGCATGACGAAACAGGAGGTCAAGGAGGAATACAAGCGCATGGAGGGCGACCCGCAGGTGAAGGCCTACATCCGCCATCGCCAGCGCGAGATGTCCCGTCGCCGCCAGATGAGCGACATACGCACCGCCACGGTGGTGCTCACCAACCCGACGCATATCGCCGTCGCGCTGCGCTACGAATTCGGCACCATGCCGGCGCCGTTGGTGGTGGCAAAGGGACAACGGCTGGTCGCGGAGAAGATAAAGGCACAGGCGCGTCACTACGGGGTGCCGGTGATCGAAAACAAGCCGCTCGCCCGCGCGCTGTTCGCGCAATGCGCCGTCGGCCAGTCGATCCCGTCGGAACTGTATCTGGCCATCGCGGAGATTATCGCCTTCGTCTACCGCGAATCGGGCCGCAATGTCGGGTGAACGTTGAACGTTGATTGTTGAGCACTGAGCGGCGCCGCCGCCCCCGCTCCATACGAACCATTTATGGCAACACCGCTGACTTTGATACAGCGCATCGGCGCAAGTATTGCGCGGGCGGGGGCCCTGCAGGCTCCCGTGCTCTTTGTCGTCGTCATCGGCATGTTGCTGGTGCCGCTGCCGGGGTGGATGCTGGACATGTTCCTCATCGCCAACATCGGCGTGGCCTTCCTGGTGCTCCTCGCCACCGCGTCAGTCACCCAGACGCTGGAACTCTCCGTTTTCCCCTCGTTGCTGCTCATCACCACCCTGTTCCGGCTGGCGCTCAACATCTCCGCCACGCGTCTGATTCTGGGCAACACGCCGGACGCCAGCAGCGCGGGCAAAGTCATCGAAGCCTTCGGCACCTTCGTCATCGGCGGCAGCCCGGTGGTCGGCGTCATCATCTTCGTCATCCTCATCGTCATTCAGTTCGTCGTCATCACCGCGGGCGCCGGGCGCGTGGCCGAGGTGGCCGCGCGCTTCACCCTGGACGCCATGCCCGGCAAGCAGATGGCCATCGACGCCGACCTGAACGCCGGCCTGATCGACGACAAGGAAGCGCGCCGCCGCCGCATCGAAGTCTCGCGCGAGGCCGACTTTTACGGCGCGATGGACGGCGCCAGCAAATTCGTGCGCGGTGACGCCATCGCCGCCATCATCATGATCATCATCAACGTGCTCGGCGGCTTCGCGGTGGGCGTGTGGCTGCACGGCCTGACGCTGGTGGACGCGTTGAACCAATACACCACCAAGACGGTGGGTGAGGGGATCGTGACGCAGATCCCCGCGCTCATCATGTCCATCTCCACCGGCCTCATCGTCACCCGCGCCAGTGCCGAAGGCGACCTGGGCAAGGAGCTGTCGTCGCAGATCGGCGGCAACCCGCAAACGCTGCTCATGGTGGCAGGCATTCTTTTCATCTTCATGCTCATTCCCGGCTTCCCCAAGTGGCCGTTTATCTTCGCTATCCTCGTCCTTAGCGGGCTGGCGTACTGGCAGATTCGCACCCAGGCGGATACCGCGGCGCAGGTGGAAGCAGTCGAAGGCACGCCCTCCCCGCTGCCGCCCACCACCGCCGACGAGATGTCGCAGCTCCTCACCATCGACCCCATCGAGATGGAGGTCGGTTACGGCCTCATCTACCTCGCCGACCCCAAGCAGGGGGGCGAGCTGCTCGACCGCATCCTCACGCTGCGCAAGCAGATCGCCCACGATCTCGGCTTTGTGGTGCCTCCGGTGCGCGTGCGCGACAATATTCAGCTCAAGAGCAACGGGTACGTCATCAAGCTGTGGGACGTGGAGATCACCAGCGGCGACATCATCCCGCGGCATGTGCTGGCGATCAACCCCGGTGACGACATCCCGCCGTATCCCACCATCCCCACCATCGAGCCCGCCTTCGTCCTGCCGGCGCGCTGGGTGCCGGAACAGTACAAGCTGGACGCGGAGATGGCGGGCAGCACGGTGGTCGACCCCACCACGGTGCTCATCACCCACCTCAGTGAGATCATCAAGACGCACGCCTACGAAATCCTCACCCGCCAGGATGTGCAGGAGTTGGTCGACCGCGTGCGCACCGCGGCGCCCGCGTTGGTGGACGACCTGATCCCGAAGCAGATCAGCCTTTCCGAGTTGCACCGCGTGCTGCAGGGGTTGCTCAGGGAGCGCGTGCCCATTCGCGACATGAACCGCATTCTCTCCGCCCTCAGCGACAACGTGGGCAGTACGCGCGACGTGAACCAGCTCACCGAATTCGTGCGGCACGGGCTGGCGCGCATGCTCAGCGCGCAGTACAAAGGGACGGACGGCACCATCGAGGTGTTCACCCTCGATCCCGATGTGGAAGAGGTGATGATCAACCACCTGCGTCCCACGCAGTTCGGCACCCAGGTGGTGCTCGACCCGACGAGCGCGCAGCGGTTGCTGCTGAATATCAAAAGCGAGGCGGAGCGCGCGCTCACCTTCGGCAACCAGCCGATCCTGCTCTGCTCGTCGCAAATCCGGCCCTATCTGCGCCGGTTGGTGGAAAAGTACATGCCGTCGCTGACGATCCTGTCGCACACGGAGATCACCCCCGGCGTGCAGATCAAGTCGTCCGGCACGGTGACCCTGCGGTAATGCCATGAACCCATCGACACAACTATTTCGCGGTAGCACGATGCGCGAGGCGCTGGAGACGATCCGGCGCACGCTGGGGGAGGATGCCGTCATCCTGAACACCCGCGTGCACCGCGACGGGGCCGGCACACGCGTGGAGGTGTGGGCCGCGCCGCCCGACGGCCCCCCTGTCCCCGAAGCGCCGGTGGCGGCAGCGCCTGCCCCGGCGGACGAGACCGCGGGGGTAGCGGAGCATTTTTCCGACCTGCAGGAGCGGCTGACCGAAGTACACGCGGGCATTTCCACCCTGGAGCAGAGCGTGGACTGGCTCGGTGTGGCGCCGCCGGATGGCGACCCCGCGGCGGGGTACGGCGTGCGCGACGCGCTGGCCGGCGCACTGACGTATTCCGGCGGCGTGGCGCTGACCCTCCCGCGGCTGGTGGCCTTCGTCGGCCCGACCGGCGCGGGGAAGACCACGCTGGCGGCGCGGCTGGCCTGGTACGCGCGGGTGGTATGTGGCCTGCCGGTGGGCATCCTGTGCGCCGACACCGTGCGCCTGGGCGCGCTGGAGACGATGCGCCTCTTCTGCCGCGACCTGGAGATCCCGCTGGCGCCGATCTACCGGCCCGAGGAGATCCCCGCCGCGCGCGCGGCGATGGGCGACGCGTTGCTGCTGCTCGACCTGCCCGGCGGCTCCCCGCGCGACCCCGCCCACCTGGCGGAGTTGCGCGCCTTGCTCGCCGCCGCCGACCCGGAAGAGGTGCACCTGGTGCTCTGCGCCAACTACCGCACCGGCGCCGTGCAGGAGATGCTGCGCGCCTACCGCGCGCTGGAGCCCGACCAGTTGGCGCTGACCCGGCTGGATCAGTTCCCCGCGCTGGTGGAATTGGCCCCCGCGCTGCTGGAAAGCGGGCTGGCGCTGAGCTACCTGTGCGACACGGGGGTGCTGACCGCGGCCCCGATTCCCGCCAACGCGGACGCGGTGGTGCGCTTTATGGGCCTGCGTGAGGACGAAATACGCTGAAAGCAGCTCGAAAACCGGTGTCATTCACGCGCTACGACCAATAACCCCCCGCTATCGGGGGGGCGCCGATAGGAAAATATTGTTATAATGACGATGTATACCCGCTTTTGATCGTCAACCAGGGCTGGATTTGCGCGGCGCAGAAGGGTTCATCCCGCTATGCGGAGAATTTTTTTCCAGATAAGCATATTGTGCGGGTTCGTCACCTTCGTCGCCACACTGTGGGGGGCGTTGACGACGCACAACTTCGACCCGCTGGAAGCCACCATGCGTGCGGTGGGCAGCGGGATGGCGATCCTCGTGTTCGCGCTGCTGATCTTCTGGATGATCGAGAAGCTGGGCGCGGCGACGATATCGTCGACGACGCCCGCGCTGCCGCTGCACGCGGTAGACGAATTGCCGGACCGCACGCGCGAGTACGAAGAGGGGAACTAAGCGTTGCCTGAACTCTGGACCACCTATCGCGAATCGCCGAGTCCCGTCCTGCGGCAGAAGCTCATCGAGCAGTATGCGCCGCTGGCGAAGTACGTCGTCGACCGCCTGAATATCCAGACCTCCAGCGGCATCAGCTATGACGATCTGCTCGGGCAGGCGATCATCGGGCTTATCGAAGCCATCGACCGCTTCGACCCGGCGCGCGGGGTGAAGTTCAGCACCTTCGCCTACTACCGTGTCCGCGGCGCCGTGATGGATATGCTGCGCGACCTGGACTGGGTGCCGCGCTCCCTGCGCGCGCGCAGTACGGAGATCATCAACACCATCACCCGGCTGGAAGAGGTGCTGGGCCGCCCGCCGACCGACGCGGAAGTGGCCGGCGCCATGGGCATCACCGAGGCGCATCTCGACGAGATCGCGCAGGAGGTGGGCGGCACCACGCTGCTCTCCCTCGACGAGATGAGCACTCCCGGCGGCGGCGACGCCGCACAGGCGCTGGTGGATCAACTGCCCGACGGGCAGACGATTACGCCGGAGGGGCAGTTGGAGGAGTCGGACGGCCGTCGCGTGCTGGCGGAAGCCATCGACGCGCTGCCTACCAACGAGCGCCACGTGGTTTCGCTGTACTACTACGAAGGGCTGACGCTGAAGGAAATCGGCAAAGTGCTCGGTGTCACGGAGTCGCGCGCCTGCCAGATTCACTCGAAAGCGATCCTCCGTCTGCGCGGCGCGATGCAGATTACGTATCAACTCAAATGAGAACTGGGAACGGCAGATTGCTGTAATCTTCGATCGGTGAGTCGGCAACAGGTTATTTTGCCCTTTTCATTTCCAGCGGAGGTGTCCCATGGAGATACGCCGCATCGAAACCGATATGATTCGCCCCCCTGCCGCGGGCGACCACGCGCAGGACGTGGCGGCGGACCGCCACCAGGAGCCGCCACGGCGCCGGCTCGAATCCCGCAAACACCACGAGGACGAGGAAGAAACGCCGGAAGGCGAGGCGCACGACGCGCATCACGGGCAGATGTATAACCCCGAGGGACATGTCGAGGAGCTGGAAGTGCCCGACACGTCCGGCCATATCTTCGACACACGCGCATGACAAACTTCGGCTCTTCACTGGACGGGCTTTCCTACGTCGCGGCCACCGTGGTACTCGGTATCCTCTGGTGGCGCCTGTTTCTCGTGCCGCGCCGTCCTCCCGAACCGCCGCCCCTCGCCGATCCCCGTGCAGCCATCCGTGACCTCGCACAACGCGGCCGCAGCGCCGTGGAAATCGCCGCCGACCTGGGCATCTCCCGTGGCGAGGTCGAGCTGGTGCTCGCCCTGCCGCCGGTAGAGCGCCGCAGCTAAGGGCCTGCCAGCAGCGCCGCGATCTCCGGCAGCGCTTCGGCGGCGGAGGCGCGCAGCACGGCGTGCATCTGCGGGGTAAGGGCGGTGGCGTCGGGGTTGATCTCCGCCACCACGGCCCCCGAGCGGACGGCCAGCGCGGGCAGGGCGGCGGCGGGGTAGACCACCCCCGAGGTGCCCACCACCAATACCAGGTCGCAGGCGGTCATCGCCGTCGCGGCGGCGTGCCACGCGTCCGCCGGCAGCGCCTCGCTGTAGAACACCACATCGGGCCGCAGCACGGCGCCGCATTCCGGGCAGCGCAGCGTCCACAGCGTGCCGTGCAATTCGTGCACCCCCGTGCTCCCCGCGCGCCCGTGCAGACCGTCGATATTCTGCGTGGCGATGCGCACCTCCCGGTGTGCCGCCAGCGCGGCCAGTGCCACATGCCCGGCGTTGGGCGCCGCCGTGGCGATGCGCGTGCGCAATTCGTCGTAGAAGGTCCAGATCAGCACCGGCTCCTCCGCCAGCGCCTCCGGTGAAAAGAGCCACTGCGGATCATAGTCGCGCCAGAATCCCCCCGTCCCACGAAAGGTCGGAATCCCACTCTCCGCCGACATCCCCGCCCCGGTAAGGACGGCAATGCGGCGGAAACGGGGGGCGTCGCGGCGGAGGAGGTCGAGGAGGTCGGTCATGTTATCCTTCGTGGCTATTCACCCATCACGGTTGCATGTAATAGGCCCGATAGCGCCTATCGATATCCAATTCCTGCGCTTTTATCCAGAGCACATAGTGGTGGTCTTTCTTTGGTGCCGGGAGTTTCGCTTGCAGAGCCGCAGGTATCTCGCGGAGCAGGTAATACTCGTTCTTCACGTGCAGGGTGGTATCTGGACGCGCTGCTTCACACGGCAGAAATCGCAAGGAAAAGGAAATTATTTTATCAGCGTCCGCGGTAACCGCATCAATGGCGATGGTATCTTCCGGCAAGCGCGGCGCAGGTATATTGATGCTTGAGATTCCTGCGGGCACAAATACATCCGCACTTAAGATATAGCAGCTCTGCGCCCTTAAGACAGGTAGTTCTTCAGAAAACAAATTGGGACGCTCCTGACTGTATTGCGGGTGGAACCACGCCGCGGATAGGGTATCCGGAGTTTCTATAGTGGATATACCAAACCAAACAGCATGCCAATGCGTGTCGAGGAGTTTCAAAAGGGCAACTGTGGTATCGCAATCTTGTTGGGTATCGGCGTAGATAACAAAAGTGTTTAGACCGATAAGTCCGATGAGCTTGCGCAGACCCGACGGGAGGTAAGGACGCATGAGCGCACTCGTGGCTGATGGGTGCTCCGGATCATGGCCCAGCAACACCGACATATCCGCTACGTTACAGGATTGTACATGGTACGATTCCGTATGCTGCTTTGGCATATCCAGCGTGGATGAGGCTAGCGCATCGTTCGACCTGGGACGAATGTGGAAGGTATGCATGATGTCAATTGCAACAACAGGATTGCGCCATTCAGTGAAGTAATCGATTAATACTCGCAGCACCGTAGTGTTGCATCGTGCACCATACGCGATGGTAACCTCCAATCCATCTTGGGCTGAGCGACCATAAAGGTAGATCGCGTTGGTATACCAACTTTTATATCGTTCTGCACCGTCGATCTTCCACGTGTCGTTTCCGCGAACCTGTTTACTTTTTGTCGGGGGTGTGACCGTCAGCAATATCCCATCGTCTGCCGGTCGTTCTTCGCAGTGTAATACTGCGATGTAGGGGTTCCCGGGCTTTTCGATGAATTCGCAGAAGGGATGCGTGTGATAGCGCAGAGTTAAGCCGTCGGTATCGGCATCAACCGTCACGGCCATGTCGGGCATGGTTTGGGCGAACCAGCCTTGCAGGTCGGCAGCCATCGCCGGCAGTAGTGCGGGGGTGATAATGGGCTCTTCCGCGCGAGCACACAGCAACGCAAGGAAGACGCAGCAAGTGGCGAAAGCGGCACGAATAAGCATGCGTGTGCTCCTTCCATAAGCAACCGGATTACATCATTGTACCACACCGATGGGAAGTTACTCCGCCGTCCGCCCCCGTTTCGCCTCCCGCACCATTTCGATGAAAAGCAGGTGCACGCGGGTGTCGTCGGTGAGTTCGGGGTGGAAGGCGGCGGCGAGGAGGTGGCCTTCGCGCACCAGGACGGGGTGGCCGTGCACGGTGGCGAGCACTTCCACGCGCGGGTCGGCGCTGACAATGTAGGGGGCGCGGATGAAGACGGCGCGCACGGGCGGGTCGGGGATGCCTTCCACGGGCAGGTCCTGTTCAAAACTGTCCACCTGGCGGCCAAAGGCGTTGCGGCGCACGGTGACATCCATCACGCCGATGCGCGGCTGGACGCTGCCCTCGATCTCCTTCGCGAGCAGGATCATCCCCGTGCAGGTGCCGAAGATGGGCTTATCCTCCGCGGGGAAGGCGCGCACCGGCTCCATCAGCCCGAAGCGGTCGAGCAGCTTGCCCACGGTGGTGCTCTCGCCGCCGGGGATAATCAGCCCGTCCACCTGCGCCAGCTCCTCGCGCGTTTTCACCGGCACCGCCTCCGCCCCTGCCGCGCGCACCGCCGCCAGATGCTCCCGCACGTCGCCCTGCAACGCCAATACGCCGATCACTACCGCTGTTTCACTCATAATAGCGCTTATCCTACCCGTCTTTCATTTCCGTAACGTTGCCGGGAGTTCCTGCCGGGGTGGGGGACGGGAGAACCATAACCGCGTCAGCGGGCGGGCGGCGTGTCGATTTCGTACCAGATGGTCGCATATTCGGGCGTGATGCGGAAGCACACGGCGCCATCCTTCACCACGGCGGGCACGGGGAGGGCGCGTTTGCCGGTGGGATCGAGGGCGTAGACGGTGGCGGTGCGGGCGGCGGTGGGGATGCACACGTCGGCGGTGACGCCGACGGCTTGCACGGGGCCGTATTGGAAGGCCTGCTTGGCGGTGGTGCGCTCGGGATTCCATTGCACGCCGCGGTTCTCGGCCTTGTCGATGGCGGTGAGGAGCAGCGTGGCGGCATCGCGCACCGGTTTGCCATCCATGGACACCAGCGCGAGCGACGCGAAGTTGCGCACTGACGGCGCCACGGTGACGGTCAGCCCGTCCACCGTGACGGCGCCTGTGCCGCCGAGGATTCCCGCCAGTATGCGTGCGTTCGGCGCGGCGTAGGTGTAGATACCCGCCTTGCGGTCCCACGCCAGCGCGCTGTTGGTCGGTGTATTCGGCAGCACGGTCAGCCCAAGGGTCTCACCGGCGAAGCGCGTCGCCATGCGGTGCGCGAGCAGAAAGTCGGTGCCCAAATGCGTGCCGTCGGGCAGCGCGGCAACATCCCATGGGAAGGCGCGCTTGGTGGTGATGGCGGCTACCTGCGCGGGGGGCACGGCGACGGTGACGGCGCCGGGCGCGGGCGTGCCGATGCCGCGCAGGAAGAGCTGCGCCGCCGCCGGGAGGAAGCCCAGCTTGCCGGGATGCAGCACCTGGTCGAAGTAGCCGGTCAACCGGTCGCGGTCCAAACCCAGGTAGGCGTAGTCATAGGCGAACAGGAAGATGCCGTCCCAATCCTGCCAGGCGGCGAAGGAGAAGATCTCCGGCACGGCCTCGGCGGCGTATTCGCTCGGTGCCGGGTGGTCGTATTCGCTCACCGTGAAGGGCTTGCCCGCCACGCGGAGGCGCGCCAGCGCGAGCAGGTTGCCGCCGCCGGCGTCTTTGGCCATGGGGCTGTTGCCGATGCGGTAGTTGTTGCCGTCCCACGCCTTGCCGGGGAACTGCGGGTGCTGCCAGTAGGCGTGGGCGTCCACCCAATCGTTCTGCGCCTCGCGCCACTGCCCGGCCAGGCCGCCGTAGGAGGCCTGCGAGCAGGTGATCGCCGCCGTGGCCCCCGTGGCGCGAATGGTGCCGCGCAACGCGGTGATGTAGTCGGCCTCCACCTGCATCAGGTAGCCCACGTAATCGCGGCTGATGGCGTTATCGGCGATGGCGGGCAAGCTCACGGTTGCGGCTTCCACCGACTCGTCGGTGGGCAGCGCCACGCCACCGCCGCCGGGTTGCAGGGTGATATCAGCCAGGTACAGATCGGCATCGCTGTCGCCCAGCATGAAGGAGAGGCGCGCATGCGCCGCTTCCGGCACGGTGGCGATAAAGCTCACGGTGAAGCGCTGCCACTTCGGCGAGATCGTAAAGGCGGAATCCAGCCCCAGGTTTGACCACGGCGCCTTGTCCAGCCGCACGTTCATCGCCAGCGGACGCGACCGGTCGGCGCGCGCGGAGAAAGCGGCGGTGTAGCGCTTCCCCGGCTCCAATGTCAGGCCGATCTGGTGCAGTTGCACGTGCCAGTTCACGCCATCCAGCGTCAGCTTGCTCACGTGCAGCACCCCGCCCGCCGGCGCGTGGGGTAGCGCGTCGGCGGGTTCGGCGGTGATCGCGTAGTGCGCCGTGCTTTGCTGCTCCTGCTTCCAGTCGGTGGTGCCGTGAGTGAAATCGGCGTTGGTCAGCAGGCTGTTGCCCAGCGGCTCAGGCTTCTCCGCCCCCGCGTTCCACGCCGCCAGCATCGCCGCCGTGGTGCCATAGCGCGCTTTCAGGTAAGCGTTCCACCCCGTGGAGAGGATGTCCCGGTAGTGCGGCGGCAGCGCGAGGAGATTCGTGGCGGCGCCGACCAGCGAGTCCTCGTTGTTTAGCTCGATGAGCGCCAGCGCCGGGTCGTCGGCGTAGCGGTGCTTCGTGTAGGGGTTGAAATGGGTGAGCATATCCCGCGCGAACTGCTGCTGCAATTGGATGGCGCGCGGCTCGAAGTAGGCCACCACCTTGCCCAGCGGCGGCAACGCGTCGCTGTCCGGAAAGCCGTTCTCCTTCGACCACGTGCGGGAGACGTGCAGGTTGAGATCGACGTAGATGCCGTGCTGCGCGAACTGGTAGATCAGGTAGTCTAGCCGGTCCAGGCTCGTGGGGTCGAGGGTGAGGGTCGGCTTGCCCACGGCGGTGGTGTCGAAGTAGAAGAGGCCGGGTTGCGACCAGGTGGCGTCCATGTGGTGCAGGCGCACGCAGTTGATGCCGTATTTGTGCATGCGCGCGGCGATGATCTCGGCGTCCTCCTTCTTCGGGAAGCACGCGCCCGTCGCCACGCTCACGCCGAGGAAGCGCACGCGTCGCCCGGTGGTGTCGAGGAAATGCCCGTCGGCCACGTGGATGCGCTGTGGGTCGCCCAATGGCGCGGGATTGAGCGCTGACACGTCCACAAAGGTCGGCGCGGCCTCGCGGATGGGGATGACGAAGGGGAAGCTGCCCGGCTCCTGGTTGGCCGGCCCGTCGTCGTCCACGCGCACGCCGGTGAGTTCCACCGTGCCCGTCTGATGCCCCAGCATGAAGCAGAGCGCCGCCTCGCCGAGCTGGTACGCTTGCGCCGCGGTGCCGTCGATCACATACTCCGCCCACGTCGGGGTGAGCGCGAGCCCTTTCGAGAAGGCGCCCGTCCACGGCGCGTGGTTGAGTTGCACGCGCACGGTCACCGGGCACGCCTCGGGGCTGCGCAGCCAGACGCGCACGCGCAAGCGGTCGGTCTGCGCGATAGCGGCGTCGAGCCGGTGACCGAGCATCACCTCCCACGGCTGCATCCCCGGCGCCACGGTGACGGTGGTGTGCAGCGCGTGCGGGTAGCCCGCCACCGAGGCGTCGACGATAGACGACGCCACCCCCGCGCGCTGCGTGAACGACCAGCCGGTCATGGCCTGGTTGAAATCCGCGTTGTCCACCGGCACCGGCGCCGCCAGGGCGCTGCCCGCCAGCAGGCAGAGGCAGAGAAGCGTAAGCGTGCGCATGGTGGTCCTCGCATCAATCGGGATGGGTGCAGTATAACCCGAACCGACGCGAGGGGCAATGCGGCGTGTCAGGAGACCGGATAGTCGTTTTCATAGACGGGGAGACAATAAAGTATTACGCGTCCGCGGAGGCGGACGCCCGGCGCTTGCCGCCCGACAGCCCCGACTTCAGTCGGTTCGTTAGGTCTAAACCGCGTAGAGTGATAATACAGAGATTTACCAGTCACCACTCGATCTCACTTTGACGAATTCTTTCGTTAAGTATATCAGTCAATTTTTTGTCGACAGGATCTCGCCATGGATTAAAAACCCAACGAATACTCCCGTCATCTTTGCTGATCAGAAACGGAGGATTTCCAAATAATGAGTTTTTGGGATCGCTAGAATCCCATGCGACGAGAAAGCCTTCCTCAACTTCAGTCATGAATGGTTCCCCGGCAACAACCCAGACCGGATGTTTGCCGTTCAGGGCCTTAGACAAACTGGCGGTCACTTAGTATAATAAGGCATGTTTCGACGCAGTTCAAGCCAGGGGAGTCTGTGGGAGTCCGCGTTCCAGCTGTCAG
>CAIYQO010000063.1 GCA_903928345.1 uncultured bacterium
CGCTCTCGTCAAGGAGGTGCTCGACACCGAGTTCGCCTGACGAACCCCACCGCCCGCGGTCACCGGGAGGATAGCCCCGGACCGCGGGCGGTCAAATCAGGTGAGCAATACGTGGCGTGAAGCGTGAGCAGCTACAACACTCATTCGTACCTGGTAGCGGATGAGAGTGGTACAGGTATGATCTACAGTGTAGTAGTTTGTTCCCACGCCCTCCTGTTGACAACCACCGCCCAATCTGGCAAAATCATACGCGAAAGTGCGCATCAAACACGGTATTACGCATATGAGAATGTCTATAGCGAGTGAGTATCTTCGCACACTCCTCCAGCGTGGCCGGTATACCTTCACCCGCGATGAAGCAGAAACCGAGCTGGGGAGTCCGCGCGCTACGATAGAGGCGTTACACCGTCTGGAGAACCAGGGATGGCTCGTTTCACCGAGCCAGTGTTTTTATGTGATCCAGGATCCTCTACATCAAGTTGCCGGATTACCTGTCGAATGGTTTCTTGATGACTGGGCGCGTCATCTGGGCGTGTGCTATTACGTCGGATTACTCACCGCGGCGATGTATCACGGCGCCGCTCATCAGAAGCCCCAGCAATTCCAGGTGATCGTCGACCGGCAACTCCGACCGTTAGTCCGGGGACCATATCAGATTCAGTTCTTTTACAAGAAGCACATCACGGATGCCGCCTGGGAGACACGACAGTCACCTGCGGGCTACTACCGGATTAGCACCCCAGAGATGACCGCTTGCGATCTCTTACGGTATCCCAAGGCGTGCCCGACACGTGACATGGCGGCCACCGTCCTTGCCGAACTCGGCGAGGTGATCCAGGACGACCGTCTGGCAAACCTGCTGAACCAGGGAGCTGAGATCGTGACGCTACAACGCCTTGGGTGGATGCTAGACGCGGTCGGCTGGTCAGAGAAGACTGGGAAGCTGGCAGGCGCGCTGCAATCCCAACGTCATCTCTGGCAACCGCTCCGCCCGGATTTACCCGCAGATGGCCCCCGTGACCCCCGTTGGCGCATCATTGTGAATGAAACGATTGAGGTCGAGATATGATCCCCGAGGCATTTCTGGCCGAGTGGCAGGCCACCAGCGCCCCCTGGCAGCAACTGGCGATGGTCGAACAGGATCTGGTCATCAGTCGCGCGCTGTTGAATATTTACACCGATGACTTCCTCCGGGAGCGATTGGCTTTTCGCGGGGGTACCGCGTTGTATAAGCTCTACCTGGTGCCGCCGGCACGCTATTCCGAAGATATCGACCTGGTGCAGGTCAACGCCGAACCGATTCGCGAGACCATTGTTCACCTGCAAGCTGCATTAGATCCCTGGCTGGGGCAACCGCGCTATACAGCGACAGCGCAATCAGCCAAACTGCTGTATCGCTTCGGAGCGGAATCCATGCCGGGTCTACAGCAACGTCTGAAGATCGAGATCAATACGCGGGAGCACCTTCCGGCATTTGGTCTGGTCGATATGCCTTTCACTGTCCAATCCCGCTGGGTCGAGGGCGCTGTCGCGATACCCACGTATTCCATCGATGAATTGATGGGTACCAAGCTTCGCGCGCTGTACCAGCGGAAGAAGGGACGTGACCTGTTTGACCTGGACTATGCCTTGCGTCAGGGAGAATTGAACAGTCCACAGGTGCTTGCGTCATTCATCCATTATGTGCACCGACAGGGATTGCGTATTACTGCCGGGCAATACCGCGCCAACATGCAGGAGAAGATGCGTGACCCCCGGTTCGGCGCCGATATCACGCCATTGCTGCGCGCCGGAATCGATTTCGCCTTCGATGAGGCATTGGAACGCGTAGAGGAGCAGTTGCTCCGTCATCTCGACGCTGCCTGGTCGCGGATAGGAGAACCTGTTCTGTGAGACGAGGGTGCCATAGGTGCAATCCAATAACCGATGTGACTTGATGATTTTCCGCGAAACCCATGAATTTCTCTGGGGCGGCGCGGAATCGGATCAAGTGTTCGCGGGGGCGCTGGTGTGTAGCGGGTGAGGTCATGTTTCATAAAGCCCTGGTAACTCCTGATGTGACGGCAAAAAAGTATAGCACGGTTTTGCTCGGAAGATGATGCCAACCCGGTGCTTCGCCTTCGGCGGTGAAGCCGCGATAGTTGCAGACCCGCAGGTCGCCGAGGGGCACGTCGCTGCTGGCCGCAACAGGTCAGGCTTTCCGTCCGTACCAACCATTCGCCATTCAGGTATCCGTGCGCGCGGTCATGCCGTTACCCGTTCCAACCGCGCGATCTCCCGGTCGATGCGCCCCAGATCCAGCGGATACACGCCGAATTCCTCCGCCATTTCCACCATGGCGAAGATATTCGCATCCGGCGTGTCGCGCCCGCACTGGTCGCCGGTGGACAGGATGAACCCGCCGCCCTCGCCGGCCGCGCGCATCGCCTTCAGGCTCTCGCGTCGCACCTCGTCCGCGCTGCCGCGCAGCATCACGTCGGTGGTGTGCAGATTGCCCATCAGTCCCAGCTTGCCGCCGAACGCGCGCTTGATCTCCCCCAGATCGCAGTTCCCCATGGGCGGGATTTCCAGCGGGTTGATGGAGGAGAGATCCGTCTCCAACGCGCACATCTCGACTATTTCCCGCTCAGGCCCGCAGCAGTGGACTTGCGAGGGGATATCCGCCTCCGTGCAGATGCGGGTGATGTCCTGCAGCGCCGGCAGCGCAATATCGCGGATGATCTCCGGCGTATTGAAGACCAGCATCCCTGATCCGCCGGTGAGGATGAAGTCGGGGCGCACCGGGCCGTCCAATACGCGACGCAAGTAGGCCACCGAGGCGCGGTGCTGGGCGACACAGCGCGCCTTCACCGCGTCATAGTGGTCATAGAAATCGTATATGGCGTCGGGATTGCCCAATTGTGGCGGCCCCACGTATACGCCGATCACGCCGCCCTCGTCGAAGAGTTCCAGCCCCTGGCGCAGTAAATCGAATCCCTGCGCCTGCGGCTTCACGCCTTCAATCGGCTCCCAGTGCGCCGGCGGCGGCGCCATGCCCACCTTCTCCGCCAGCAGCCGGGTCGGCGGGTCATAGCGGGGATACACCGTGACGTACGCGTCCCACGCTTTCTCCTGCCCCGGCCGTTGCGTATACCCGCGCGTCACCAGGCGCTCTTCGGTGCGCTCGACCAGCACTGTCTCCTGGAGCACGTCGGATGCGCCGGCAGGTGCCGCCGGGTCCGGCAGCCAGAAGCCATCCAGGCTATAAATCCACCCGTCAATGCCAAAATGCTTCGCCGCCGCGATATACGCCTGCCACAGCGGCGGGTCCTGGTACAGGTAGATATCCCAGAACGGCCTGCCCGTCATCCGGCAGGGAATCATATTGGACATGTCCGGCGCCACCGGCACCCGATCCGGTATCCCGTTGCGCATCGCTGTCAACATGCGCTGCCGCGAAGTCATACTTGCCATGCGGATGATCTCCTTACCAGTCTCTTTCGCATTCTTCATTCCCCATGCGCCTTCGCTGTCGCCAAGCAGGTAACCGCCAAGTGACACTTAATGGTTCATACCGAACATCAGGCGAACTTGCGCCATGCCGGCGAGACCTGCGACGCAGGACGCAGGGCACGCCTGATGCGCCAGCAAAACCCGCCTGGGTGTATCTACGCCACCCCTATACACTCTACCGGTGCGAGCATACTATCATCTACCGCCTGCTTGAGGTCGTTACAATGACTGTGCGGGAGCTGGCCGAATTTCTGCAGTCTGCCCACGACGATGCCCGGCGCAATGCCGATCTGCTCGGCAAACCGCTCGATTTTCGCATGGCTGTAGGGGACTAAAGAGAGGAGTACCTGATGCTCCCGTGGTGGTATGAGCATGTCCTGTGCGAATGCATCCGCTTCTTGCTCAGCTTCGCTGGTTGCCTCATTCTCCTCAATGAACACAGCACGTTTCCCATGCCTGAGAATGTGCCCTGATTCATGGAAGAAGCTAAACCAGAAATTGTCATCACTCTTATGGCGAAAGCTTACGAGCAGCAGTGCTTTTTCCGGCGTTAACCAGCGTGTAGCCCCACTAACTGGTGCTTTTGGCAGGTTCGGCACGTAGACCACCGCAACGCCGGCCCTGGCACAAATCCGAGGCAATTCAGCAAGATAATCGGGTGGAGGCGTCAGTGTTAGGCCTCGTATCTCCCCGAGCAAGCTGGTAAACCTTTTCGCGTCATATGGCGCGCACTGGATCTGCTGTGCCTCGAGTTCGCCTTTGCGCAGCCACGCGGAAACAGCCGCAGGCTGGCTCTCAAACACTGCCGAACGACGATACGCGACATCTGGTGCCTGCCACAACTGCATCCATTGCTCCGGCGAGGCCACACCGAAAAAGTTGAGGAGTTCCTGAAGCTGTTGCACGGTGCCGGTTTGCCCCTTGATCCAGCAGCGTCGAACCATTGCGGCGATGGGGAATCGCTTGAGCCATTCGTGATAACTCGACAACCGCTCCTGTTCGGCGATGCGCGCGCGAGCTTCGCGATAATCATACTCGCGGTTGTTCCAGAAGCTGGCCGGCACACCAAGCACCCGCTCAAGCTGTAGCGCGGTGTCGGCGGTGATGGCCGCCTTGCCTTGAATGATCTCATTAATGGTTTTGACCGGGCGCCCCATGCGCTTCGCCAGGTCGGCCTGGGTCATGCCGATGGCTTCCAATGTTTCTTCCAGCGTCTCGCCGGGCGGGGTTACAAAATCGGGTTGGTACTGATTTTGGAGTGCTCTACTCATGGGTGTCCTCCACTCCGAATATTTCTACGGCCGTCACCTGCGACAGGTCGATTCCCCCGTCCGGCAACCGGGGTGTCGGATCGTTGGCCGGAACAAAAATCAAGCGGTACGGATGATCCAAGTCCACCGAAAACTGCCCCTTCCGGTTCATGCCAAGCTCATGGCAACGGGCCGGGGGGAGATGCCCCATCACCGCTAAAGTGTCTGCGGCATGGAGTTCGTCCAGCCTTCGTCTGATGAGACGCGCCTGGCGTTCCCCACGCTCACGCTGCAACGACCGACTGTCGTTGCAAACTTTCTGGAACTTCTTCGTCCTAAACAATATCTCCATTTCGGCCACCGCCTGTCAACACATTATTAACCTCATGGGTTAATAATATCACAGAGTGTGCCAGCGATGCAACAGAGCAGTGAAAAGATTCAGGCGGGTGGGCACCTGTACAGGAGCACCACCGCGTCCCTAGCCAATATCCTGAAGAGCGTCGAGCCACTGGCCCATCGATGACCACATCCGCGCGTGAGGGTACCTGCGCGAGTTCGAGCGCGGCAGGCTCATCGGGGGCACGCTGGAGGAACGCGTAGACGAACTGGTGAGCCGGATGCGCGAATTGGAGCACGAAGCGGAGGTCGTGCAGGACACCCTTTCGCGCGACGGCAGCGCGAAGATCAGCGCGCCGGCGGTACTCGACACGCTCACCCGTTTCGTCGCGCTACTGGACGCGTCGGAACCGGAACGCCTGAAAGCGCTGCTGCACGTGCTCATCGAACGCATCACCGTGAAGAAGGTGCTGGCGAAACGGAGCATCGACACCATCGAACTGCGTCTCGACGAAAAGGTGCACAGCGTGCTGGACAACAGCGAAGCCGACGGGCGGAAGCGCCGCGGCGCGCGCGCTACCGCAGCGCCTGACCTGCGACTCGTAATCTAGCAGCGCCGGCAGGGAGAGCCGCCCCCTTCCCGCAGCTCGAAGCGCTGACCAACCGCGCGGCGCCCGTCCATAATCTGGCAACAGGCTCTCGCCGGGCAGGAAACGCAAGGAGTAGACGGGCGATTCACAGCAAAGCCACGAACGCAGCACACATCGCAGAAAGGAGCGCAGCACCATGATACACCACGCCACGGGGGTGCCCCCATGACGAACGCGCAGGAGCAGAGGTGCCACGTTATCATTCACACGGCGTCCGCCGCCGCGGCCGCGGCCGGAGCGGGGCTGGCCCAGTTGCCGTGCGCCGACGCGGCGGTGATCGTGCCGATCCAGGTCGGCATGGTCGTCGCGCTGGCGGGGGTCTTCGGCGTCACCCTCACCCGCACGGCGGCGGAGTCCGCCGTCGCCACCAAGGCCGCCACCCTGATCGGGCGCGGCGTGTCGCAGCTATTAGTCGGGTGGATTCCCGGCTTCGGCAACGCTTGCAACGCGGCCACCGCGGCCGGGGTGACGGAGGCTGTCGGGTGGGCGGTCGCCAGGGACTTCGCCGGGAGGGGAGGATAGAAAGGTGGGCGCCAGCTATTTGGCGCGATTAGGCGGGCCGGTCGGGGAAGTAACAGATCCCGACCGGTGCCCCGCACCCTCTGTCAATCCAGCCTTGCGCGCCCATGCTCGTAATATCCAGTGGAGCAGGTTTGACAAGAAAGCATTGATTGTATACCGTTATGATGCATCTACTTGCAGATGCTTGTAGAAGGTGGGGAAGCCTAAAATGAATCTTTCTGTATTAGAGCGTATGGTCCGTGAAGGAGACCTAAGCCTAGATGCAATGCGCTATTTGCTCGCTTGCCAGGCTGAATGTGAATGGCTCGATTTCAAAGAGCAGTGGGCTGCTGAATCCGAATTTGAGATTAGCAGTTTCGTGAAAGATGCAGTGGCACTCAAGAACATGGGGGGAGGATACCTTGTTGTCGGAGTAAAAGACAAAACTTGGGAGCCTGTGGGATTGAAACAACGTCTTCCCTATGACGCCAAGTTGCTTCGTGATAAAATCCGTAAGGCAACTGGTCTTGAGCTTGATGTCTTCATCGTCCATCATGAGTTGCCAGTTGATGGCATTTCAACAATCTTTGCACTAATTTTCGTGAAGGCAAGTACCAAACGGCGGAAAAGACGCACCCCAAGTCTCATGGCCCGCGATTTCTGCCCGAACCAAAAGTTTGGCTTTCGTCGGGGTGATATTTTTGTCCGGAAAGGCGATTCAACTATCCGCATAGGATCACAGGAAGAGTTGGACGATCTCCTTGATAGCCTAGAAGAACTGTCAGATAGGCAGCAGTTAGAGATGCATGCACTTCCATCACCTTTTGCAGTAGAGGATGGAACATACCGACTTCTTGAAAGAGGGTACGATAGCTTCATCGGTCGCGTCGCGCTCCGCGACGAACTCATGGATGGTTCCCCGGCAACAACCCAGACCGGATGTTTGCCGTTCAGGGCCTTAGACAAACTGGCGGTCACTTAGTATAATAAGGCATGTTTCGACGCAGTTCAAGCCAGGGGAGTCTGTGGGAGTCCGCGTTCCAGCTGTCAG
>CAIYQO010000064.1 GCA_903928345.1 uncultured bacterium
CCCCGGCCAGCGCCGCGTAACGGCCCTGAACACAGCCGGGCACCAACCGAGCGACAGCCCCCACACGGAGCGGACGCAGGACCCACTATCGCTGGCGGGAGGAAGACCGAGCGCTCGCGGCGAAATTATCAAAACTTCAGCATGAAGATCGTTTTTTCTATGGCTGACGGGAACTCCTACGAGTTATCGCATGAAGTTTATGGTGGTAGTTCACCATTGACAAATGCGCAAGAAGCGCGAGTGCAGCTCAGTCTTATTACCAAGGAACTCGCATATTTCGGCGCTGATGATGGCACCATGTTAATGGTGCCGCATATTGTTACCGCTAAGATTACCGGATAGTGAGTTTGTTGCCGTATTTCCTGGCGCAATGCCATCAGCTGTCGACCAATGTGGCGTGATGTTCAGCTGTCAAAATGCTTCGCCTCGGTTCTCGCGCCCCTGATCACCGGAGCGGTGCTACGCATCGCCATGGGGTGAACGGTATCACATCGCTACCGCCGCGCTATATTTCGACGGCTATCAAACATGTTCGCGGAGCAGGTCAATCGGCGGGCTTCCGGCCTCAATAATCCCGGGGGGTGGCAGCATACCTTTGGCCGCGCTGGGGAATACTGCAGAGCATGGATTGGTTTCCGACGCTGGAATTGCGCCGTCTGGCGCACGAGGTGACGACCCGGCTGCAGGCCGAGTATCACGCCGACACGCCGCACCGTACCACCGACGAGCGTCTGCCCGCGGTAGACGAGCTGGTGCTGACCGTGTTGTCGCAAAGCACCAATGACCGCAACAGTTGGCGCGGGTTCGAGGCGCTGCGGGCACGCTTTGCGTCGTGGGACGCGGTGGCCGACGCGCCGGAGGGGGCGGTGGAGGAAGCGATTCGCCCGTGCGGGCTCTCTCGCCAGAAGGCGCCGCGCATCCAGGCGATGCTGCACCGCCTGCGCGAGGAACAGGGAACGATCACCCTCGACTTCCTGGCCGACCTCGCCCCTGACGCGGCGCGCGATTACCTGATGACCTTCCGCGGCGTCGGGCGCAAAACGGCCTCCTGCGTGCTGCTCTTTGCGCTGGACATCCCGTGCATGCCGGTGGATACGCACGTCCTGCGCGTAGGGCAGCGGCTGGGCCTGCTGCCGGAGGGGATCGCCGCCGACCCGGCGCACGACCTGCTGGAAGCGCTGCTCCCCGAGGAGCTATACTTCCCCTTCCACGTCAACATCATCGCCCACGGCCGCCACCTCTGCCAGTCCCAACGCCCACGCTGCGAAGCCTGCCCCATCCTCGACCTGTGCCCGTGGGGACGGGGGCGGGGGGGACGGGAATGGGTGACGGGGTAAATGGGTGAGGGGGTGAGCTGATTTTCGACGTCGTTTCGGATTTCCGAGTCACCCCTTCACCCATTCTCCCATTCACCCCGTCACCTCACCCGTTCTTCAGCGCGTCGAAGACCAGCACGGCGCCGCCGAAGATGCCGGCGTCGTCGCCCAGTGCGGCGGGGACGATTTGCGTGGTGCAGGCGGGCACCATCTGCGCGCGCCAGTTCACCGTGCGCTGAATGGCGCTGAAGAGCAGGTCGCCCGCCTGGCTGATGCCGCCGCCGATGATGAAGACCTGCGGGTTGTACACCTGGATCAGGTTCGCCACCCCGATGCCCACCCACATGGCGGTTTCCTCGAGCACGCCGCGGGCCAGCGCGTCGCCGTCGTTGGCGGCGCGGGCGATGAGCGCGGGGGTAATCTTATTCAGGTCGAAGTCGGCCAGGTCGCCGAGTACGCTGGGGTGACCGGTCTGCAACGCGCGCCACGCGCGCTCGATGATGGCGTCGCGCCCGGCCATCGCCTCCCAGCAGCCGTGGTTGCCGCAGCCGCACAGGCGGCCGTCGGGCGCCACCGTCATGTGGCCCACCTCGGCAAAGCCCTCGCCGCTCCCAAGCATCAGCTTGCCGTCGGCGATCAGGCTGCCGCCGATGCCGGTGCCCAGCGTGATCATCACCACCCACTGGTTCCCCTTGCCGGCGCCGAAATAGTACTCGCCCATGCTCGCGGTCTTCACGTCGTTGCGCATGTACGCCGCCACGCCGAAGTATTCCGCCACCGGCTGCAGCAGTTGCACGTTGGTCCACCCGATGAAGTTGGGGGAGTAGAGCACGATGCCCTCGGCGGAGTTGTGCCGCCCGGGCACGCCCATGCCGATCCCCATCAGCTCCGCGCGTGGCACGCCGGCGTTGGCGATGGCCTCCTCGACCACTTCGCAGATCATCCGCTGCGTCGCCGCCAGCCCCTCCTGCGCCCGCGAAGGCCGCCGCCCCTCGCCCAGCTTCTTCCCGTCCTTCGTAATGACCCCGCCGCGGATGTTCGTGCCGCCCACGTCCACACCCACCGCATACGACCCCGATGCATTCGGCAACAACACCAGCGTATCTCCTTCACGAGTAAGTCGGTAACACTGTTCGCCCAGGGGGACGGGAATCCCTTCCGCCTATCTCGTGCTCGTAATCGTGCTCGTGCTCGTAATCGGGTTGTCTGAACCCTGATTCGTCGGATTTCAGGATGGCCGTGATTTCAGCTTCCTACGGTAATACGGATTACGTGATCTCGAGTAGCCTCCCTGCCCTCCGTCCACGTCCTTTATGGTTCCCCGGCAACAACCCAGACCGGATGTTTGCCGTTCAGGGCCTTAGACAAACTGGCGGTCACTTAGTATAATAAGGCATGTTTCGACGCAGTTCAAGCCAGGGGAGTCTGTGGGAGTCCGCGTTCCAGCTGTCAG